>DATCWR010000282.1:0-13341 GCA_036566245.1 Mycobacteriales bacterium
CGCAGCGACCTGGACGTGTACGCCGACATCGCCGCCGAACTCGGGGCCCGCCGAGTGCTGGACCTGGGCTGCGGCACGGGCACGTTCGCGCTGCTTCTGGCCGACCGTGGTCTGGAGGTGACCGGTGTCGACCCGGCGGCCGGCTCGCTCGACGTGGCGAGGGCCAAGCCCGGCGCCGGGCGGGTGCGGTGGATCCACGGCGACGCCACGACCCTGCCGCCGATGCGGGTCGATCTGGTGACCATGACCGGCAACGCCGCCCAGGCGATCGTCGACCCGTCCGAGTGGGAGGCAACCCTGCGCGGCGTGTACGAGGCGCTGCGGCCGGGCGGGCATTTCGTGTTCGAAACCCGCGACCCGGCACGCCGCGCGTGGGAGGAGTGGAACCGCGCGGAGTCGTACCGCGTCACCGACATCCCGGGCGTCGGCAGGGTCGAGGCCTGGCACGAGGTGACCGACGTGACCGGGCCGTTGGTGACGTTCCGTTCGATGAACGTGTTCGCCTCGGACGGTGCGGTGTTCGCCTCAAACTCGACGCTGCGTTTCCGTGACCGTGCCGAGGTCGAGGCCGCCCTGGTGGCGTGCGGATATGTCGTGGACGAGGTCCGCGACGCCCCCGACCGGCCCGGCCGAGAGTTCGTCTTCCTCGCCCGCCGCCCAGCCTGACGCCACAGTGCCCCCTGTCGGCCCGGCCGCCCCTGCGTACCCAGAGACGAGATCCCTGACCGCCGCCGAGCGGTTCAGATCCTGGAGGTTTCCTCCCGGAGGCGGGCCCGGCGGAAGGTGCGACGGTAGGTATCCGGGGACACGCCGACGGTGCGGTTGAAATGTCGGCGCAGTGTCGTGGCGGTGCCCATGCCGGTGGCTGATGCGATGGTGTCGACGTTGTCGTCGGTGACCTCCAGAAGTTCCTGGGCGCGGCGGATTCGTTGCACCAGGAGCCACTGCAGCGGGGTGGTGCCCGTCACCGATCTGAAGACACGGCCCAGGTTGCGTGAACTCATGTTCGCCTGGCGGGCCAATTTCTCCACGGTCAGGGGCTGGTCCAACCGGGTGATCACCCAGGGGAGCAGGTCGGCGAGTGGGTGGTCATCCTGGGCAGGTATCGGGGTGGTGACGAACTGGGCTTGGCCGCCGGACCGGTGCGGCGGTACGACCAGCCGGCGTGCGACCAGGTTGGCGACCATCGAGCCGCGGTCCAGGCGGACCAGGTGCAGGCAGAGGTCCATCGCGGCGGCCTTGCCGGCGGACGTGAGCACCCGACCGTTGTCGATGTACAGCACGTCCGGGTCGACCTCCACCCGTGGATAGCGGGTCGCCAGAGTCCCGGTATGCGCCCAGTGCGTGGTCGCGCGCCGCCCGTCCAGCAGGCCGGCGGCGGCCAGCACGAAGGCGCCCGTACACAGGGAGGCCACCCGGGCGCCCGCGTCGTAGGCCGCCCGCACCGCGTCAACCAGGTCCGCGGGTGGGTCCTCGTCGACATCCGAACACGCGGGGATGATCACGGTGTCGGCGCGTGCGAGCTGGTCCAGTCCACCGTCGGGCTCCAGCCGGAACCGGCCGACACTCACCGCACCCGAACCAGACAGGGAGACCTCGTACCACTGGTCGGCCAGGCCGGGCGGGGCGGTACCGAAGACCTCGTATGCCACAGCCAGCTCGAAGTGCAGCATCCCGTCGGAGATGGCCAGCGCGACAGTACCCATGTCCGAAATTGTATGTACCGTGGCGTTCCAGACACTCGCGCTCGGCGGGTCACCTCCACGACGATGGCCATCCGTTGATCGTTTTCGAGTGGGCGGGAGAACTGATGGGATCGAGTCACACCGTGGCGGTGTTCGGCGCCTACGGGCACACCGGGCGCTTCGTGGTGACGGAACTCCAGGATCGCGGGTTCGTTCCGATTCTGGTCGGCCGCGACCCGGAGAAACTCCGGTCGCTGGCCGCCGGTTCCGGGCTTGACGCCCGACCGGCATCGGTGGACGACCCGGCCTCGCTCGACCAGGCCCTGGCCGGCGCGGCGGCCGTCGTCAACTGTGCCGGGCCGTTCGCCGTGACCGCCGCCCCGGTGATCGAGGCGGCGCTGCGTGCCGGGATCCCGTACGTGGATGTGGCGGCCGAGATCGAGGCCAACGTGGACACGTTCACGAACTTCACCGACCGCGTCCGCGCCGCGGGAATCGTGGTCCTGCCGGCGATGGCCTTCTACGGCGGTCTCGGAGACCTGCTGGTCACCGCGGCGATGGGCGACTGGACAACGGCCGACGAGGCGCACATCGCGTACTGGTTGAGCAGTTGGCACCCCACGGCCGGTACCCGCGCCGCGAGCAGGGTGTCCCGGCAGCGCCGCAACGGTCAGCGCGTCCGCTACACCAACGGTCACCTGGAATACCGCGACGACGACCCGCCGACCCTCCCGTGGGCCTTTCCCGCCCCGACGGGCACCCGAACCGTCATCGGCGAGTTCACGATGGCCGATGTGGTCACCATCTCCAGCCACCTGTCCATCCCCGAGATACGCACGTACATGGCGGTCGAGGCGGCCAGGGACGTGTCGGATCCGGACACCCCCGCACCGGTGGCCGTTGACGAGCGCGGGCGATCCGGCCAGACGTTCGTCGTCGATGTGGTCGTGAAGTCCGACGGTGCCCAGCGGCGTGTCGTGGCAAGCGGCCGTGACATCTACGCGATCAGCGCGCCACTCGCCGTGGAAGCGGTTCACCGCATCCTGACCGGGCAGACCAGGACGGACGGCGTCGCCTCCGCCGGTGCGGCTTTCGACGCGCCCGACTTTCTCCGCGCGCTGTCCACACACATCAGTGTCGACCTGCCCGCTGCGGCAGCGTCCGGTGACAGTTCAGCGGGGTAGCAGGTTGGCGCGGGTGGCGAGGCGGTGGGCGAGGTCGCGGGACTCCTCGACCACCTCGGTGACATCCAGGGTGACCAGACCGGCCGGGTCGACCACGACCTGACCGTTGACCAGCACCCAGCGCACGTCCGGCCCGCCGCCGGACAGGACCAGATTGACCGGTGGGTTCAACGCCCCGCCGTAACGCGGCGCGGACAGGTCGAACACGGCGATGTCAGCGACCGCACCGGGGGTCAGTTCGCCGAGCACACCGGACAGTCCGAGCGCGCGGGCGGCGTTGCGGGTGACCATCTCCCACAGCGCCGAGGTGGGCACCGCGGCCGGGGTCAGGTACTTCGCGTTCTGCAACAGGAAGCACTCGCGCATCTGCCCGAGCATGTCCACCGAGTCGTTCACCATCGGCCCGTCGCTGCCCAACGCGACGTTGACCCCGGCCGCGGCGAACCCACGCAACGGTGCCGACCCGCCGGCGGTGAACGCCCCACTCGACGGACAGGTCACCACCGTCGCGCCCGACTCGGCCGCGGCCAGGATCTCGCTGTCGTCGATCCACACGGCGTGGGCCAACAGCATGTGCTGGTCCAGCAGGCCGTTCCGAGCCAACCACTGCACCTCCCCGCAACCCTCCCGGCGGCGAAAGTCGCTCACCGTACGGAACAGGGTCCCGCCGGTGATGTGGTCGGACACCGGCACGTCGAACCGCCGGACCAGTTCCGCGGCGTACCCGGCCAGTTCGGGCGTCATCGCCCCGATGCGCAGCCAGTGCTCGCCGGACTCGACGGCCAGCCCCACGCTGAACAGGTTGTCCACCCCGTGCGGGTGACGGGTGAGCAGGTCGACCACCCCGGCGCGGTGTTCGGCCGACGAGCCCGGGTCGGACCGGGCCCGCAGTTCCTTGCCGAAGAACTGCCGGATACCGGTCCGCGCCGACACCTCGGCCAGCGCGTCCACATCGGACGCACTCACCTCGGTCACCGAGTGGTTGAAGAACGACGTGGTGCCGGTCAACAGCATGTCAGCGGCGGCCAGCCGCATGCTGGCCAGGTACTCCGCCCGCCCGAGTTCCTGCCCGGCAGGGAAGAGCACCCGCTCCACCCAGTCCTCCAGGTACAGCCCCTCGGACATGCCCTTGAGCAGGTGGTACCAGTGGTGCTGGTGCATGTTGACCAGCCCCGGGGTCACCAGGCACCCGGTCGCGTCCACCACCTGGTTCACGCCCCAGTCGGACGGGGCGTCCGCCATCTCCCCCACGGCGGTGATCCGCGCGTCGGTGACCAGCACGAACCCGTTCGGAATCATCGGGGTGGCGGCATCCATGGTCAGGACGCCACCACCCCGGATGAGGATGCTCGTCATCCCACCACGCCCTCGGCGCACTGACGGCCGTCCTCCGGTTGCCCGATGCGCGGCACCTGCCCGCGCAGCACCTCGAGCGCCCTGCCGGTACCCGGCTCGATCACCGTCTCGTACAGAAGTTCTCTGGCCATCCTCATCCTCGGTTCGTGACCTCGAGTGACCTTCGAGCTGTGCGGGGTACCGGCGCCGGGCGCTGACGGCAACGCCCGGCGCCGGTGGAGGCGAACGTTCACCTACCGGGTGTCGGACACCTCGGGGTGGGCTGCGCAGTACTCCCGCAGTGCTTTGAGCACCAGGTCCTGCCGGGTCTCACCGGGGAACCGCTCCAGGGTGCGGTCAAGCAGCTCCATCTGCTGCTGGCTCAGTCTCACCCGGACCTGCCCGCCACTCGCCTGCTGGCCACTCACGTCGTCCTCCTCAGCGTCTGTCCAACCAGTTGGGTCACCGGTGTCACAGCTTGGGCTTGTAACCCTCCGGCGCCCGGATCGCGGAGATGTCCACGGTGCCGACGTTCTCCGGCGTCACCGCCACGGTCGGCACGGCCAGTTCGGTCTCGGCCGGCTTGTCACCCGACTCGATGGCCACGGCCAGCTTGACCGCCTCCCGACCGATCAGCACCGGCTGGAGCGCCACGTCGTAGTTGACGCAGTTCTTCTTCATCAGCGACTCGGCCTGCTCCCCGAACACCGCGGTGAGCACCAGGGTCTTGTCGCACTTGTTGGCCGCCTCGACCGCCTTGGCCGCACCCACGCCGACCGTGTCGTCGGCGCCGTAGAGCAGGTCGATGTTCGGGAACCGCTGGAGGAAGTCCGACGCGGTGGACAGGCCCTTGGCCACGTCCGGGTCGGTCGCCTGCTCGGTGACGATCTTCAGGTCGGTGTCGGCGATGGCCTCCTTGAAGCACCGCAGCCGCTCGGTGGACCAGAAGGCACCGGCCGGTCCGGCCAGCACGCCCACCTCCCCGCCGTCGGGCAGCAGGCTCTTGGCGCCCTCGGCCAGGTCCTTGCCGACGTCGCAGTGCGCGGCCGAGGCCGAACCGTGCGCACCCGGCGCCGGGTCACCCGCGCCGACCACGGTGATGCCCTGGGCGACGGCCCGTTCGATCGGTCCCCGGGTCACCGTCGGGTCCGCCGGGTCGACCAGCAGAATGTCGACGTTCTTGGCGGTCAGGGTCTCGATCTGACCGACCTGGGTGTCCACCTTGCCGTAGCCACCGGCGGACAGGATCGTCACGTCGTAGCCGGCCTTCTGCGCCTCGTCGGTGATGCCGTAAAGCATCGCGGTGAAGAACGGTCCCTCCACGGTGGGCACCGAGACGCCGATCGTGCCACCGGCCTTGTCGGACCTGTCGTCGGATCCACTCTCACCAGAACCACAGGCGCCCAGCGCCATCACCCCGGCCAGCACCAGCGGCCCGAGGGTTCCCAACCTTGCCTTGCTGACCATCTCCTGACAGTCCCTTCGCGTCGATGTACCGGCGTGCTGGTATTCAGTTGAGTCCCCTCATCCCGGGTCACCGCGCGTCCGCCACTTCCGACTCAGGTACTGGTCCCAGGCAATGGCCAGGATCATGGCCGTGCCGATGACCATGAGTTGGGTGTAGGACGACACGTTGAGCAGGTTGAGGCCGTTGGTCAGGATGCTCACGAAGATCACCCCGACCGCGACACCGAGTACGGTGCCCCGCCCACCGAAGAGCGAGACCCCACCGAGCACCACGGCGGCCACCGACTGCAACGCCAGGTCGCCACCGAGGGTCGGTTGCCCCGAGGCGACCCGGGCGGTGAGGATGAACCCGCCGAAGGTGGCCAGCAGGGAGCACACCATGTACGCGGACACCGTGGTGGCCCGCACGTTGATGCCGGACAGTCGGGCCGCCTCGGCGTTGCCACCGGTGGCGTAGATGTACCGGCCCAGTCGGGTCAGCCGCAGCACCCCGTAGGCGATGGCCAACACCAGCAGCGCGATGACCACCGGCAACGGCACCCCGAGCACCCGCCGGTAGGCCAGCGAGGTGAACTCCGAGGGCAGGCCGACCACCGGGGTGCCGCCACTGAGGTTGAGCGCGAGCCCGGCGGCGATGGACAACATGGCCAACGTCGCGATGAACGGAGCCACCCGCAGCCGGGTGATCACCAGGCTGTTCACCACGCCCACGGCCAGGCCGGCCGCCAGTCCGAACAGGACGCCGACCACCATGCCGTGGTCACGCATCCCCATCGCCGAGACCACGCTGACCAGGGCAACCGTGCTGCCCACCGACAGGTCGATGCCGGCGGTGAGCAGCACGAATGTCTGTCCGAACGCGACGCAGGCCAGTGCGGCGGCCTGGAGTCCCACGTTCTGGAAGTTGGTCGTCGTCATGAACACGTCCGACCTGAACGAGAAGACCACGATCATCGCCACGACGACCAGGGGCAGGCCGACCTGACGCAGGTCCAGGTTCCTCAACTGTCGGACGACCCCGTTGGCCGTACCGACGGTGGCGTCCGATGGTGACCCCGGCCCCACCCTGGTCTGTGTTGCTCTCATCGGGCACCAGCGCTTTCGTTACCGGCGAAGGCGGCGAAGGCCGCCGACAGGATCCGGGACTCGGAGAAGTCCGGGTGGTCGAACTCGGCCTGGATGCGTCCGGCCGACATGACCACCACCCGGTGCGCGACGTTCATGATCTCGGGCAGTTCCGAGGAGACCAGGATGATCGCCGCGCCCTTCGCGGCCAGTTCCTGCATGAGGGTGTAGACCTCGAACTTGGCGCCCACGTCGACACCACGGGTCGGCTCGTCGAAGATGAGCACGCGGGCCTGGGAGATCAGCCCCTTGGCGATCACGACCTTCTGTTGGTTGCCGCCCGACAGGTTCGCCACGGCCCGGTCCAGACTCCCCCGCACCCCCAGGCTCGCCCCCACCTCGGTGGTGGTCGACCGGATCCGGCGATTCCGGAGCAGTCCTCCCGGAGAGAACCGGCCCAGGGTGGACATCACCATGTTCTCCCGGGAGGACAGCAGCAGCACCAGGCCCTGGTCCTTGCGGTCCTCGGGCAGGTAGGCGATCCCGGCCGAGATCGCGTCGTGTGGGGAGCGGACGGACAGCGGCCTCCCGTCCAGTTCGATCCGCCCGGCGTCGAGCGGGTCGGCGCCGTAGATCGCCCGCACCACCTCGGTGCGACCGGCCCCGATCAGCCCGGCCATCCCGAGGATCTCCCCGCGTCGCACCTCGAACGAGACGTCCTCGAACACCCCGTGCCGGGTGAGTCCGTCGACCCGCAGCACCACCTCGCCGACAGACTCGCCGCGCGGCGGATACAGGTTGTCCACCTGCCGGCCAGTCATCAGTTCGATCATCTGACCGGTGCTGGTCGACCCGGCCGGGCGGGTCGCCACGTGGCGCCCACCGCGTAGCACGGTGACCCGGTCGGCGATCTGCCGGATCTCGTCCAGACGGTGGGAGATGTAGATGATGGTGGTGCCCTCGTCCCGCAACTGCGTGACGATCTCCAGCAGTCGCGCGGTATCCCGTATCGGCAGGGACGAGGTTGGTTCGTCCATGATGATGACCGGGGCACCCAGGGTCAGTGCCCGAGCGATCTCCACCAACTGCTTCTGACCGGTGGACAGCCTGCTGGCCGGGGTTCTGGTCGATATCTCGTGGGCGCCCAACCGGTCCAGCGCCGCCCGGGCGACCTGCTCGGCCCCGCCGGCCGACAGCAACTGCCGCACTCCGGGCAGGTGGGGTTCGTTGCCCAGCACGACGTTGGCAGCCACGTCCAGCCACGGCTGGATGGACAACTCCTGGAAGATCGTGGCGATGCCGTACCGCCGGGCGGTGGCCGGACTGTCGACGGTGACCGGGTTGCCGTGGACGAACACCTGCCCGGCATCCGGTCGGGTCGCGCCGGACAGGATGCTGATCAGGGTGGACTTGCCCGCGCCGTTCTCGCCGATGAGGGCATGAACCTCGCCGGCCTGGAACTCGACGGACACGTCGTCGAGTGCCACGACGCCCGGGAATGCCTTGGTGACGTTGTGTGCGGCCAGCACTCCAGACACGAGCCCGCCCCCGCTAGCTGTCACGGACCTGCGGAATGTGGGCGACGGCCTGGACCTCAAGCCGGGTCAACGTGTTGGGCAGCAACTGCACGACCCGCACGCAGGTGCTTGCCGGCGGTACCTCGAAGAACTGCGCCCGGATCCGGTTGTAGATCGGGAAGTCGCGCATGTCGGTGAAGTACTGGGTCAGGTTGACCACGTCGTTGAGCGTGCCGCCGGCCGCGGCCACGGTCCGGCGCAGTGCGTCCAGGACGTACCAGGACTGCGCCGCGGCGGGACCGTCCTGCTCGTCACTGGACAGTTCGCCGGTCTGGCCGGCCTCGACGCGGGCGTGCTCGGGCAGGTCGGCGTACCCGGTGACGACCTTGCCGGTGTCGGCGTCAGCAGCGATGATCCCGGCGAAATACACCAGATCACCGGCCCGCCGGAATGCCGCGTAGCTCGACAGTGGCTTGGCGATGCCATTGGTCTGTGCGGTCATGGCCTTTTTCTCCCTTTTGGTAGATAGACATCTCGCGCCGACCGGCTCGTGGATTTGAATTACCTGCGCGTTGTCGCGCTGACCCGCTCCGCGGGTTGCCTGGCCCGCCGCTGACTCCGACGCGGGCACGTACCATGTCTGTACGATGTGACATGCATCCTATAGGATGTTTGGTGTAACGCAACCCACAGCGTGCTGACCGATCGAGGCGCCAGGGAGGACCACCCCGCACGGGGTCGGGTCCTCGCCAGAGAGCCCCAGAGTCACCAGAGCTGCCGCCTACCCGAGCGAGTGAGGTTGGTTGTATGCATCCCCCGTACGGACCACGCCGATGGCACGAACAGCGTTGGCTGATCGACTCGATCCTCCGAACCGACGGGCTTGAGTGGGACCAGCCCCGCGTCGGCTACACCCTGCGACCGATGGGGGTGGACGCGCTGGCTGACTTCGGGTTGGCCAAGCAGCGCATCTCCAAGTTCGCCGACATCGTCCCGGTCTTCGTCGAACTCGCCGAGCGTCGCCTGCGGGTGGCCGAGCAGGCCGAACGCGACGGGCGGTTGGTCACCGCGCGGGAGAACTACTTCTACGCCGCACTGCACTACGTGTCGGCCGAGTGGCCGATCTGGCAGACCACCCCGGAGCTGGTCGACCTCGACGACCGGAAGAACGCCTGCTACGCCGCCTACGCCCGGTTGGCCGACCACCACGTCGAGCGGGTGGAGATCCCCTTCGGAGACAGTTACCTGCCGGCCTGGTGGCACCTTCCCCCCGGCTACTCCGGTGGCCCGCTGCCCACGGTGATCTCCTGCGGTGGCATGGACGCGCCCAAGGAACTCAACGTGAACCTCTACGGGGACAAGTTCCTCCAGCGTGGGTTCGCGGTGCTGGCCTTCGACGGCCCGGGCCAGGGTGAGGCCCCGATCCGGGGAGTCACCTTCACCCACACCGCGTGGATCGACGCCGGCGCGGCCATCCTGGACTGGTGCCTGGCCCGGCCCGAGGTCGACCCGGAGCGGATCGTCGGGTTCGGACTGTCCTTCGGCTCGTACTGGATGACCCAGATCAGCGCCACCCAGCCCCGGCTGAAGGGCACGGCGGTCGGACTGGTCTGCCACGAGCCCGGCGGGCACATGATCTTCGAGATGGCCTCCCCGTCGTTCAAGGCCCGCTACATGTGGATGTCCGGGCTGGAACGCGACGAGGCCGCCTTCGACCTGATGGCCGCCGGACTCGACCTGCGCCCACTGGTGCGCGCGCAGACCGTGCCCTGGTTGGTCATCGCCGGCGACGCGGACGAACTGTCGCCCATCGAGCACTCCTACGAACTGGCCGGGCTGTCGAAGGGACCGGCGCCGATGCTGGTCTACCAACAGGGCCGCCACGCCCTGTCCGCCCCCACCTCGTCGGTGACCCTGGGTCCGCACTGGGTCGGCTACGCCGCGGACTGGCTGGCCGACCGGGTCGCCGGCGTCCCGGCCGCCGACACCGTCGACTACGTACGTTCCGACGGCGTGGTCGAACGCCGCCCACACCCCAAGGAGACCCAGGCATGAGCGAGTGTGAAGGACATGAGTAAACCTCCGTTCCGGCTCGCCGACCGCCGTCCGGCCGTGGTCACGGTGGACGTGCACCGCGGGCACCTGGACCCGGCGGTGGCGACCATGCCGGTGCCGGCCGACCGGGCCGCGCAGGTGGTCACGGCCATCGCCCGCCTCGCCGACGGGGCGCGTGCCGCCGGTGTCCCGGTCATCCACGTGATGACCTGCTACCGGAGCGCCGCCGAGATCGCCACGAACCCGTGGTGGGCCAGTGTGGCCGGTACCACGGCCACCCGGCGCAACGTGCTGGTGCACCAGGTGGTGCCCAGCCCGGGCCTGGAGGTCATGCCCGAGGTGCTGCGCGACGGCGACATCGTGGTGGCCACCAAGAAGCGGTACGACTGTTTCGTGGCCACCGACCTGGAACACGTGCTGCGGTCGCTGGACATCGACACGCTGATCCTCACCGGGATCAACACGAACAGTTGTGTGTTGGCCACCGCCATCGCCGGCAACGTCCGCGACTACGCGGTCACCGTGGTCCGTGAGTGTGTGGACACGATGGACCGCAGCCTGCACGAACCCGCCCTGGACATCATCGACGCCGCGTTCGGGTGGACGATGACCACCGACGAGGTGCTGGACTCGCTGGCCGCGCCGGCCACCGCGACCGTGTCGGCGACAGCAGAAACACCCGTCTCACCATGACGGTCACCGGCCCGGTCACCCGCCTGGCCGGGCCGGTCACCCGCCAGCACCCCACCTGCCGTCTCGCACACACCAACGCCGAGACGCTGTCTCGTCTACCGGAGGTCGGATCGAATGCCTGAGTCGCTACTGCTGCACATCGACGGAAAGGACGTGCCCGCCAGCGACGGGGGAACCCTGACGGTCAGCAACCCGTTCACCGGCCAGCCGCTGTTCACCGCCGCGCACGCCACCCCGGCCGACGTGGACGCCGCCGTGGCCGCGGCCAACAAGTCCTACCGGGACGGACGCTGGGCCGGACTGTCCGGTCGGGACCGTGCGGTCATCCTGTCCCGGGCCGCGCGTCTGCTGGCCGAGCGGATCGACGAACTGGCCGAGCTGGAGGTGGCCCAGACCGGCCGTCCGCTGCGGGAGATGCGGGCGCAACTGCGCCGGTTGCCCGAGTGGTTCGAGTACTTCGGCGCGCTGGCCCAGACCGCCGAGGGCAGCCTGCCCGCCTTCAGCCCGAACCACATCAACCTGGTGCGCCGCCGGCCGCTGGGCGTGGCCGGCCTGATCACCCCGTGGAACCACCCGCTGCTGATCACGATGAAGAAGCTGTCGGCCGCGTTGGCCGCGGGCAACTCGGTCGTGGTCAAGCCCTCCGAACTGGCACCGGCCGCGCCGCTGCGGCTGGCCGCCCTGCTGGAGGAGGCCGGGGTTCCGGCCGGGGTGGTCAACATGATCACCGGGCTGGGTGCCACCACCGGTCGGGCACTGTCCGAACACCGGGGCCTCCACCGGCTCGACGTCACCGGCGGCACCGAGACCGGGCGGGCGGTGGCCGCCGCGGCCGGCCGTAACCTGATCCCGGTCAGCGCGGAGCTGGGCGGTAAGGCGCCGGTCATCGTGCTGGGCGACGCCAACCTGGACCAGGCCGTCGCCGGGGCGTTGTTCGCGTCGTTCATCGCCACCGGCCAGACCTGCGTGCAGGGGTCCAAGGTGCTGGTGCAGGAGAACATCGCCGCCGAGTTCCAGGACCGGTTCCTCGCCCGGGTGGCCGACCTGCGGCTGGGCGACCCGTTGGACCCGGCCACCCAGGTGGGTCCGCTGATCTCCCAGGCCCAGCGGGAACGGGTGGCCGGCGCGGTCGACCGGGCCCTCGCGCAGGGGGCGCGGGTGCTGCACGGCGGCCAGGTCCCCTCGGACCTGCCGAACGGGTGGTTCTACGAGCCGACCGTCGTTGCCGACGTCACCCCGCAGATGGACATCTGGCGTGAGGAGGTCTTCGGGCCGGTGTCCGTGTTCGACACCTTCACCGACGACGCCCAGGTCATCGACAAGGCCAACGACTGCCCGTTCGGACTGGCCGCGTCGATCTGGACCTCGGACACCAGCCGGGCGCTGCGGATGGTGGACAAGCTCGACATCGGCATCGTCTGGGTCAACGACCACCACCGGGTAGACCCGGCCTCGCCGTGGGGCGGCACCAAGGACAGCGGCGTGGGAACGGAGAACGGTCGGGACTCCTACCTGAGCTACACCCGACCGCACAGCACCATCGTGAGCATCTCCGACCAGCCGTTCGACTGGTACGCCACCACCGCGGAACTGCGCTACTCGTAGGGAAGGTTCATGTCAGCGGTCGATCTGTTGGTCAGCGGCGGCACGGTCGTCACCCGATCGGGCCGCCGCCGGGCCAACATCGCCGTCGAGGCCGGACGCATCGTCCATGTCGGGCCGGAGCGTCCGGCCGCAGCGAACACCATCGACGCTGACGGGCTGTTCGTACTGCCCGGCGGGGTGGACACCCACGTTCATCTGATGGACCCCGGCGAGACCGAACGGGAGGACTTCCCCTCGGGTACCGCGGCGGCGGCCGCGGCCGGGGTGACCACGATCATCGAGCACACCCACGGCCACCCGGTACGCACCGTGGCCGACCTGGTCGACAAACGCCGACACCTGGCGGGCCGCGCGCACGTCGACCATGCTCTGGCCGCGCACGCCTGGCCCGGTCACGCGGCCGACGTGGCCGGGCTGTGGGCCGCCGGGGTGGCGTTCTTCAAGGTGTTCACCTGCACCACCCACGGCGTCCCCGGCCACGACGCGGCCGCACTGTGGGCGCACCTGCGCGCCACCGCCGAGGTGGACGCGGTGTCCCTGGTGCACTGCGAGGACGAGTCGCTCACCCGCGACGCCGAACGGGTGCTCCGCCAGGCCGGCCGCACCGACGGCGGGGTGGTGCCCGAGTGGCGGAACCGGGAGGCCGAACTGGTGGCCGCGACGGTCACCGCGCTGCTGGTCCGCAGGGCCGGCGCGCGGGCCACGATCGCCCACGTCAGCCACCCGGAGGTGGCC
>DATCWR010000306.1:0-13011 GCA_036566245.1 Mycobacteriales bacterium
GGCCACCGGCGGCGTCGTAGCCGGTACCCCCCGGGTACGACGTGGACGGGTACCCGCCCGGCTGTGCCGGTGGCGGTGCGTGCGACGGCGAGTTCCCGCCGTAGCCACCCCGACCGGCGTCGCCGTACTCGGAGTAGGGGCGTGCCGGTTCGGACCGGGACCGGCCGCCGCCGTAGGACGGTTCGGCACCGGCCGGCTGCCCGTAGCCGGACCGCCGCGAAGCACCGGCCGCCCCGGCCGGGGTGCCGTAGGGGTCACTGTGTCGGGATCGGTGGGAGTCCGCCGCCCGCGATTCGGGGTACCCGTCCCGACCCTCGGAGCGGCCTTCGGCGGCGCGGGTCGGATCGGCGTCGGCCACTCCCGGGTACCGCGGTTCGCTCACGATGGTGTCTCCTGACCCTCGGGCTCCTCGGCGTTACGTGCGATCGCCACGAGGTTCACCCCGTCCGGGAGGTTCATCAGGCGCACTCCCATCGTCTGACGCTGGGCCCGGCGAACCTGCTTGGCCGCGGTTCGGATAACACCACCGTTGGAGGTGATGGCGTAGAGCTCATCGTCCGAGCGTACGGCCAGAGCACCCACCAGCCCACCTCTGCTGGCCACGATCTTGGCGGTCAACACTCCCTTACCGCCGCGACCCTGGACCGGGTAGTCCTCGATTTTGGTCCGCTTGGCGTAACCGTGCTCGGTTGCCACCAGCACGTCGATGCCCTCGCCCACCACGTCCATGGACAGTAGTTCGTCGCCCTCACCGAAGCGCATGCCGATCACCCCGCTGGTGGCTCGACCCATCGGGCGGAGCTGCTCGTCGTCGGCCCGGAACCGGATCGCCTGGGCCTGGCGGGAGACCAGCAGCAGGTCGTCGGCCTCTCCGATCAGGGCGGCCCCGATCAGCTCGTCGTCGTTCTTCAGGTTGATCGCCACGATGCCGCCGGTCCGGTTCGAGTCGAAGTCGGCGAGCCTGGACTTCTTGACCAGTCCGTGTTTGGTGGCCAGCACCAGGTACGGGGCCTGATGGTAGTCCTGTAGCCAGATCACCTGGGCGATCGACTCGCCCGGTCCGAAGGCGAGCAGGTTCGCCACGTGTTGACCCCGGGCGGCCCGGCTGGCCTCGGGTAGCTCGTAGGCCTTGGCCCGGTACACCCTGCCCTTGTTGGTGAAGAACAGCATCCAGTCGTGGGTGGAGCAGACAAAGAAGTGCGCGACGATGTCGTCCTGCTTCAGCGCGGCTCCCTGCACCCCCTTGCCACCGCGGCGCTGGGACCGGTACAGGTCGGTCCTGGTGCGCTTGGTGTACCCGGTCCGGGTGATGGTGACGACCACGTCCTCCCGGGCGATGAGGTCCTCCATGGACACGTCACCGTCGTAGGCCACCAGCCGGGTACGCCGCTCGTCGCCGTACTTCTCCACGATCTCGGCCAGCTCGTCGCGGACGATCCGCCGCTGTCGTTCCGAACTGGCCAGGATCGCGTTCAGGTCGGCGATCCGGGCCTCCAGTTCGGCGAACTCGTCGATGATCCGCTGCCGTTCCAGCGCGGCCAGGCGGCGCAACTGCATGTCCAGGATGGCGGTGGCCTGGACCTCGTCGATGTCGAGCAGTTCCATCAGGCCGACCCGGGCCGCATCTGCCGAGGCACTGCCCCGGATCAACGCGATCACCGCGTCCAACCGGTCCAGCGCGCGCAGCAGCGCGCGCAGGATGTGGGCCCGCTCCTCGGCCTTGCGCAACTGGTACCGGGTGCGCCGGACGATGACCTCGACCTGGTGGTCGACGTAGTGCCGGACGAACTGGTCCAGCCGCAGGGTGCGCGGCACACCGTCGACCAGGGCGAGCATGTTCGCGCCGAAGGTGTTCTGGAGCTGGGTGTGCTTGTACAGGTTGTTCAGGACGACCTTGGCCACCGCGTCCCGCTTGAGCGTGATCACCAGGCGGCGACCGACCCGGTCGGAGGATTCGTCGGCCAGTTCACTGATGCCCGAGATCCGACCGTCCTTGACCGCCTGCGCGATGGCCTCGGCGAGGTTGTCGGGGTTGACCATGTAGGGCAGTTCGGTGACCACCAGGGTGGTGCGGCCCTTGGCGTCCTCCTCGACGGTGACCACCGCACGCATCCGGATCGAACCGCGTCCGGTGCGGTAGGCGTCCTCGATGCCGTCCCGGCCGACGATCAGCCCGGCGGTGGGGAAGTCCGGGCCCTTGATCCGGGCCAGCAGCGCGTCCAGCAGTTCCTCGTCGGAGGCGTCCGGGTGGTCCAGCGCCCAGAACACCCCCTCGGCCACCTCGCGCAGGTTGTGCGGCGGGATGTTGGTGGCCATGCCCACCGCGATGCCCGAGCTGCCGTTGATCAGCAGGTTGGGAACGCGGCTGGGCAGGATGTCGGGTTCGGTGGACTTGCCGTCGTAGTTGGGGCTGAAGTCGACCGTCTCCTGGTCGATCTCCCGGAGCATCTCCATGGCCAGTGGGGAGAGCCGGGACTCGGTGTACCGCATCGCCGCGGCCGGGTCGTTCCCCGGTGAGCCGAAGTTGCCCTGCGGGTCGATCAGCGGATAACGCAGCGACCACGGCTGGGCCAGCCGGACCAGGGCGTCATAGATGGCCGTGTCGCCGTGTGGGTGATAGTTGCCCATCACGTCCCCGACCACCCGGGCGCACTTGACGTAGGACCGGTCCGGGCGGAAGCCCGAGTCGTACATCGCGTAGAGGATCTTGCGGTGCACCGGCTTGAGCCCGTCCCGTACCTCGGGCAGGGCACGACCGACGATGACCGACATCGCGTAGTCGATGTAGCTGCGCTGCATCTCTATCTCGATGTCGACCGGCTCGATCCGGTCACCCGGTGGCGGGGTGTCGACGTCGACCACGGAGGGTTCGATCCTTCCTGACTGTTCGGGTGGTCCACGAGTGCGGACCGGGGCGGGCGGTCGGCGACTCAGATGTCCAGGAACCGCACGTCCTTGGCGTTGCGGGTGATGAAGCCGCGGCGGGCCTCGACGTCCTCCCCCATCAGGACGCTGAAGAGCTGGTCCGCCGTTGCGGCGTCCTCCAGGGTGACCCGCAGCAGTACCCGGGTGACCGGGTCCATGGTGGTCTCCCACAGTTCCTTGGCGTTCATCTCGCCGAGGCCCTTGTAACGCTGGACGCCCTCGTCCCTGGGCAGCTTCCGGCCGGCCGCCAGGCCAGCCTCGATCAGGCCGTCGCGCTCGCGGTCGGAGTAGGCGTAGGCCGGCACGTCCCGCTGCCACTTGATCTTGTACAGCGGCGGCTGTGCGAGGAAGACGTGGCCGGACTTGATCAGTGGCCGCATGAACCGGAACAACAGGGTGAGCAGCAGGGTCCGGATGTGCTGACCGTCCACGTCCGCGTCGGCCATCAGCACGATCTTGTGGTACCGCAGCTTGGCGATGTCGAAGTCGTCGTGGATGCCGGTACCCAGCGCGGTGATCAGCGACTGCACCTCGTTGTTCTTCAGCACCCGGTCGATGCGGGCCTTCTCCACGTTGATGATCTTCCCGCGGATCGGCAGGATCGCCTGGAACAGTGAGTCGCGGCCGGACTTGGCCGACCCACCCGCGCTGTCACCCTCCACAATGTACAGTTCGCTCTCGCGCGGGTCGGTGGACCGGCAGTCGGCCAGCTTGCCGGGCAGCGCGCCCACGTCCAGCAGACCCTTGCGTCGGGCCAACTTGCGGGCCTCCTGGGCCGCCCGGCGGGCCCTGGCCGCGGCGCTGGCCTTGGTGATGATCACCTTCGCCTCGCTGGGATTGCGCTCCAGCCAGTCGGCCAGCCAGTCGTTACAGGCCTTCTGCACGAACGACTTGGCCTCGGTGTTGCCGAGCTTGGTCTTGGTCTGGCCCTCGAACTGCGGGTTGGCCAGCTTCACCGACACGATCGCGGACAGACCCTCCCGGATGTCGTCCCCGGTGAGGCGGGTGTCCTTCTCCTTGAGGATCTTCTTCTCGATCGCGTAGTCGTTGACGACCTTGGTCAGCGAGGCCCGGAAGCCCTCCTCGTGGGTGCCGCCCTCGTGCGTGTTGATCGTGTTGGCGAAGGTGTGCACGCTCTCGCCGTAGCTGGCGTTCCACTGCATGGCGATCTCGACCGATATGCCGCTGCCCTCCTCGGTGAACCCGATCACCGACCGGTGGATGGGCTCCTTGGTGGAGTTCAGGTACCGGACGAAGTCCTCGATACCGCCCTTGTACTGGTAGACCACCTCGACCGGCTCGTCGGCCCGCTCGTCCCGCAGTTCGATCCGCAGGTTCCGGTTGAGGAAGGCCATCTCCTGCATCCGGGCGGACAGCGTCTCGAACGAGTACGTGGTGGTCTCGAAGATGGTCGGGTCGGCCCAGAAGGTGACCGTGGTCCCGGTCTCCTGGGTGGCTTCACCCCGGTGCAGCGGGCCGGTCGGCCGGGAACCCTGGTAGGACTGGGTCCACACGTGGCCGTCCCGGCTGATCCGGACGTCCAGCCGGACGGACAGCGCGTTGACCACCGACACGCCGACCCCGTGCAGCCCGCCGGAGACCGCGTAGGACTTGCCGTCGAACTTGCCGCCGGCGTGCAGGGTGGTCAGCACCAGCTCGACCGCGGGCCGCTTCTCCACCGGATGCCGGTCGACCGGGATGCCCCGGCCGTTGTCGAAGACCCGTACCCCACCGTCCCTGAGCAGGGTGACCTCGATGTGGTCGCAGTACCCGGCGAGCGCCTCGTCCACCGCGTTGTCGACCACCTCGTAGACCAGGTGGTGCAGCCCGCGTTCACCGGTCGAACCGATGTACATGCCAGGACGCTTGCGTACCGCCTCGAGCCCCTCGAGGACGGTGATGGAGCTCGCGCTGTAGGTGTTCGGAGTTTTCGAAGCCACTGGCTAGCCCGCGCCGCTCTCTCCCGCCGGTCCGGCGGGCTACTTCCGATGAACACACGTACGGCGATTTCAGACGGCGTACGCGCGATGGTCGATGACCAGTCTATAGGTAGGAACACTCAGACGACGCATTGTATGCCTCTGACGCGACACCAGAGTCACCAATGCCGTTCACTGATGGTCCCCCACGCGGTATCGGACCGGCCACGGCTCAGCGAACCGCTCAGCGTTGTGTGCCGGGGCCGACGCGGACCGTCTCCGTGGCACCGGCGGCACCAGGTCAACCGTAGGTGTCCCGTGGACCGGGACCGTTGACCCGGAGCGGGCCCCGCTGCCAGCTCGGTGCGGTGGGCCCGTTCACCCGCACCGTCCGCACCAGTCGCCGACCCAACCCGGTGTTGATCTGGTTCACCAACCGGGGGGCCAGCAACCGCAGTTGGGTGGCCCAGGCCGTCGACCGGGCCTGCACCACCAGTTCGCCCTCGTGCAGGCTGACCGGGTGACTGTGCCCGGCGATCTCCGGGCCGACCAACTCCGACCAGCGGGCCGACACCCCGGCTGCGGCCACCGGGCGCTCCCAGCCGCGATCGGCCAACAGACCGCGCAACACCGACCCGAACGGCTGTGGGTCACGCTGGTCAGCACCCGCACCGGAGTAACCACCACGGCGGGCACCCTGCCCACCGGCGGGTCGGAAGCCGGCCACCCGACGGCGGGCCGGCGCACCGGCGGCGCGCCGACGGGAGGCCTGCCGGGCCGCCTCCAGTGCGGCCCGGGCCAGGTCCGCACCCCGCGGTTGCTCATCGGACACGGCGTACCTCCCCGTGTGCCACGTCGTAGCGGGCCCCGGACAGTTCCTCGGGCACGTCTCCGGCCACCGCCGCGGTGACCAGCACCTGCTCGGCCCTGGCGGCCAGCGCGGCCAGTCGACCACGCCGGGCCGCGTCCAGTTCGGCGAACACGTCGTCGAGGATCAGCACCGGTTCCGCGCCGTCGGCGCACAGCAGTTCGTAGGCGGCCAGTTTCAGGGCCAGAGCGTACGACCACGACTCCCCGTGGCTGGCGTACCCCCTGGCGACCCGCCCGGACAGCCGCAGGGCCAGGTCGTCACGGTGCGGTCCGACCAGGGTCACCCCGCGTTCGACCTCCTGGGCACGCACCCGGGCCAGCTCGGCCAGCAGCACGGCCTCGAGGACCTCCCGGCCGGGTGCGGTCTCGTCCAACACCGGCTCGGCCGCCGCGCCCAGTGAACTGTGGTAGTCCAACTCGGCCGGGTCCTGGCCGCTGGACACCTCGTCGTAGGCGGCGGCCAGGTACGGCGCCAGGGCGCCGACCAGTTCCAACCGGCCGGCCAGCAACTCGGCCCCGTGCCTGGCCAGGTGGCCGTCCCACACGTCGAGGGTGCGTAGGTCGCCGGCCGAACCGGCCCGACGGGCCGCGCCGGCGGTCTTCAGCAGGGCGTTGCGCTGTCGCAGTACCCGTTCGTAGTCGGCCCGTACCCCGGCGTAGCGGGGGGTGCGCGCCACCAGCAGGTCATCGAGGAACCGGCGTCGCTCGGCCGGATCGCCCCGGACCACGGCCAGGTCCTCGGGGGCGAACAGCACGGTCCGCAGGATGCCCAGCACCTCGCGGGGTCGGGACACCGGCGCCCGGTTGACCCGGGCCCGGTTGGCCCGGCCCGGCGTGATCTCCAACTCCACCAGCAGTTCCCGCCGGTCCCGGACCACGGCGGTACGGACCACCGCGCGCCGGGCGCCCTCCCGGACCAGGGGGGCGTCGGTGGCCACCCGGTGGCTGCCCAGGGTCGCGGCGTAGCCGACCGCCTCGACCAGGTTCGTCTTGCCCTGGCCGTTCGGACCGACCAACACGCTGGGTCCCGGGTCGAGGGCCAACTCCGCGGTCGGCCAACTGCGGAAGTCGGTGACCGACAGGTGCCGGACGTACACGGTCAGTCGACCGACCCGGAGGTGCCCTCGCCGGACCGGCCCACCGCGTGGCCGCCGAACTGGTGCCGCAACGCGGCGACCACCCGCATCGCCGGTGAGTCCTCCTGCCGGGAGGCGAACCGGGCGAACAGCGCCGCGGAGATCACCGGCACCGGCACGGCGTTGTCGATCGCCGCCTCGACCGTCCACCGCCCCTCGCCGGAGTCCTGGGCGTAGCCACGGACCCGGGACAGCCCGGGGTCGTCGGCCAGCGCCCCGGACAGCAGGTCCAACAGCCAGGACCGGATCACCGTGCCACGGCGCCAACTCGCCACGGTGTCCTCGACGTTGTGCACCAGCGGGCTGGCGGCCAACAGTTCGTAGCCCTCGGCATAGGCCTGCATGAGTCCGTACTCGATGCCGTTGTGCACCATCTTGGCGAAGTGCCCGGCACCCACCGGCCCGACGTGGACGTATCCGCCATCACCCTCCGGCTTGAGGGTGTCGAAGATCGGCTGGAGCCTGGCCACCTGGTCGGCGGCACCGCCCACCATCAGGGCGTACCCCTCGGTCAGCCCCCAGACCCCGCCAGACACCCCCACGTCGAGGTACCCGATGCCGCGCGGGTCCAGGTACGCGGCATGTTCCTGGTCGTCGGTGTACCGGCTGTTGCCGCCGTCGACGACCACGTCACCGGCGTCGAGGAGTTCGCCCAGGTCGCGCACGGCCTGGCGGGTCGGTTCACCGGCCGGCACCATGCACCAGACCGCCCGTGGCGCGGTCAGCTGGTCGACCAGCGCGGACAGGCTGTCCACGTCGCGGGGTGCCTCGGTCGACCGGTCGTAGCCGACCACCGTGTGTCCTCCACGACGCAGCCGTTCGGCCATGTTCGCGCCCATCTTGCCCAGGCCGACCAGTCCGATCTGCATGCTCTCGCCTCCTCGTCGGTCCAGTGGTCCCTGGCCGGGGGTGGCCGGGGTGGTTCGTGCGTTCTGGACGGTTGATCCAGAATGTCTGCCGATTGTCTCGTAAGCCCGGGGGTTCGAGTGGAGTGTGGGGTGGAGCGGGGCTCCACCCGCGGAGGAGCGTGACCCCGGACCCGGCCGGGTTGGAGTCAACCAACTGTCCGAGCTATCCGGGCAGTCGTACCGGCATGAGCAGGTAGCGGTACTCGGCGGAGACCTGTGGGTCGGTCTGGTCGTCGGCCTGGTGGCCGGTGATCACCGCCGGCTTGATCGACGTGGTGAACGACAGTACGGCCCGGTCGGTGGACAGTGCGGCCAGCCCGTCGAGCAGGTACCCGGGGTTGAACGCGACCGTGATCGGCTCGCCGGACAGGCTCACCTCGACCTGCTCCTCGGCCCGACCCTCGTCGTCACCGCCGGCCGACAGGGTGACCACCGACTCCTCGAAGGCCAACCGCACCGGGGTGCCCCGCTCGGCGACCAGGGCGACCCGCTTGACAGCCTCGAGCAGTGGGGCCACCGGCACGTCGGCGGCCCCGGAGAACTCCGCCGGCCACAGCGACTGGTACCGCGGGAACTCCGCGTCCAACAGTCGGGTGGTGGTCCGTCGGCCGGGTCCGGCGAACCCGATGATGCCCTCGCCGGCGCCTCCGTCGGACAACGCCAGGGTGATCTCCGGGCCGTCCGAGGCGAGCGTCTTGGCCGCTTCGGCCAGGGTGCGGGCGGGGACCAGCACGGCCTGGTTCATGCCGGGCTGTTCGGGTTTCCAGGTGAGTTCCCGTACCGCCAGCCGGTACCGGTCGGTGGCCGCCAGGGTGAGTCGTTCGTCGGCGATCTCCATCCGCACACCGGTGAGCATCGGCAGCGTGTCGTCGCGTCCGGCGGCCAGCGCGACCTGGTGCACCGCGGCGGCGAACAGGTCACTGGGGATCGTGCCGACGGTGGCCGGCATCGAGGGCAGGGACGGGTAGTCCTCCACCGGCATGGTGGGCAGGGTGAACCGTGCGCTGCCGCAACTGATGGTCACCCGGGGACCGTCCACCGCCACGTCGACCGGGTGGGACGGCAGCGCACGGGTGATGTCGGCCAGCAGCCGTCCACTGACCAGGGCGCGGCCCGGATCCGAGGAGTGCACCAGCAGGTCCACCTGGGTGGACACCTCATAGTCGAACCCGGACACGGACAGGTTGGTGTCGGTCACCTCCAGCAGGACACCACCCAGAACCGGTACCGCCGGGCGGGGCGGAAGGCTACGCGCCGTCCACGCCACGGCCTCGGCGAGGGCCTCTCGCTCGACCCGAAACTTCATTCGTCTGCTCGCCTTCCGACCGGTCCGGCGGCCTGGTTCTTCCCAGGACCGCGCTGCCCGTCTTTGTCGTTCCAGCTCGTTGATAGATCTAAAGAGTCATCGTCTTCGGGGTTGTGGATACTGTGGAAAACCCTCGTTTTCGCAGGTCAGAGGGGGTGGTGGGGGTGTGGACAACCTGTGGACCGGGGTGTGGAGAAACTGGGCTTGCTGTGGACAGCGTCCGTTGTCCCCAATCTGTGCACAGGTGACCCCGGAGTTGTCCACTGGTTGTCCACAGATTCCACAGAGTTATCCCCAGGTTGTGCACAGCGGGTATGTCTGGTGTGTACGGAGTGTGGCGAAACCCGTTTGAGGACTGGCTGAGCCACTCGGCCGGCGTCCTTTGGTAACTCACCGTGACCATGGCGACCTCACTGGCGCGACCGGATCCTGATCCGGTTGGTCAGCTCGGTGACCTGGTTGAAGATGGACCGGCGCTCGGCCATCAGCGACCGGATCTTGCGGTCGGCGTGGATGACCGTGGTGTGGTCACGACCACCGAAGTTCTGTCCGATCTTGGGCAGCGACAGGTCGGTCAGCTCCCGGCACAGGTACATGGCGATCTGCCGCGCGGTCACCAGCACCCGGCTACGCGACGACCCGCACAGGTCGTCGATGCTGATGCTGAAGTACTCGGCGGTGGTCGCCATGATGGTGGCCGCGGTGATCTCCGGCTGCCCCGACGCGGGGATGAGGTCCTTGAGCACGATCTCGGCCAGGGACAGGTCGACGCCCTGACGGTTCAGGCTGGCGAACGCGGTGACCCTGATCAGCGCGCCCTCGAGCTCGCGGATGTTGCTCTGGATCTTGCTGGCGATGAACTCGAGCACGTCCGGTGGGGCGTTCAGCCGCTCCTGCGCGGCCTTCTTGCGCAGGATGGCGATCCGGGTCTCCAGGTCGGGCGCCTGCACGTCCGTGATCAGGCCCCACTCGAACCGGGTACGCAGCCGATCCTCCAGGGTGGACAACTGCTTGGGCGGCCGGTCGGAGGTGATGACGATCTGCTTGCTGGCGTTGTGCAGGGTGTTGAAGGTGTGGAAGAACTCCTCCTGGGTGCGCTCCGCCCGTTCCAGGAACTGGATGTCGTCGATGAGCAGGATGTCCAGGTCCCGGTGCCGGCGCTGGAACGCCTGCATCTTGTCGTCCCGCAGCGAGTTGATGAAGTCGTTCGTGAACTCCTCGGAACTGACGTAACGCACCCGCACCCCACCGAACAGCCGCTGCGCGTAGTGCCCGATCGCGTGCACCAGGTGGGTCTTGCCCAACCCGGAGTCGCCATAGATGAACAGCGGGTTGTAGGCCTTGGCCGGGGCCTCGGCGACGGCGACCGCGGCGGCGTGCGCGAACCGGTTGCTGGAGCCGATGACGAACGTCTCGAAGGTGTACTTCGGGTTCAGCCGGGCTGGTTCGGTACGCACCGGTGCCCTGCTGTCCGCGCCACCCCATGACGACTGCGGGGCGGGCTGGGGCAGGTCCGAGCCGCCGGAGGCCGCCGGTTCGGCGACCGGCTGCGGTTCCACCGTGACCGCCACCCGGATCTCCCGGCCCAACTCCCGGCTCAGCGCGGTGCTGATGAGCATCCGCAGCCGGGTCTCCAGCACGTCCTTGGCGAACTCGTTCGGCGCGGCCAGCAGCGCGGTGTCCTCGACCAGACCGAGCGGGCGGGTCAGCCGGAGCCAGGCGCGATGTTGGGCGGTGACCGCGCTGTCGGCGAGACCCTCGATGGCGTGTGCCCACAGGCTCTCCAGTGGGTTGCTGCCACTCCTGGGTTCGTCAGGCACGCCGACACTCCCTCCCGCGCCGTGGCGACCAGGGGGGAACGCGGCCGGGTGACCGCGTTGTCCACACCGTTGTCCACATCGCTGTCCACAGCCTGTGCATGTCCTGCGTAACCCTCGCACGCACCGGACGCAGGGTCGACACCGTGGGGAATCCGTGTTGGTTCCGACCGTCGGACAGCCACGCTGTCGCGCCGACGTGTACGGCGGCGGTCACGCACTTGTCCACAGGCTAGACGGTCGATTCGCCGGTGTTCGTTGGTCGTCCCGGTGGGCGCGTTTGACCTGGGCAGACCCGGTCCGTACCGTGGGTAGGTCTGTGTCCATGCTGGGCGGGGATCCCGGCTGGCCTGAGCGCGCCCGGTGCGCCGGACGGATGAGCGGACCCAGACACCCGGACAAACACCCCGATGGAGCCCGACCGTGAGCAAGCGTACCTTCCAGCCGAACAACCGCCGCCGCGCGAAGACCCACGGCTTCCGGCTGCGCATGCACACCCGTGCCGGTCGCGCGATCCTCGCGGCGCGTCGCCGCAAGGGTCGCGCCCGGCTCTCGGCCTGAACCGCCTGACCGTGCTGCCGGCGACCGCGCGTCTGAGGCACCGCGAGGATTTTTCTGAAGCGGTCCGCCACGGCCGGAGGGCTCGCCGCTCCGCCCTGGTCGTGCACTACCTGGCCGCACCGGACGCCGAACCGGTTGCGTCAGACGGTCACATCGCCACCGACGCTGGTCCGGTGCCGTTGTCACCGGCCAGGGTCGGTTTCGTGGTGGGCCGCCCGGTGGGCGACTCGGTGGAACGCCACCGGGTGGCGCGTCGGCTGCGTCACCTGGTTCGGGACCGCCTGGATCGACTGCCGCTCGGGTCCCGTCTGGTGGTACGCGCGTTGCCGTCCGCGGCCGGGCGGGACTCGGCCGCGTTGGGCCGGGATCTGGACACCGCACTGGACCGGGTCCTCGGAGAGCCACGATGACCAGGACAGCACGTCGACGGTCCCCGGTCACCAGGGCACTGCTGGCCGTGATCGGGGTCTACCGTCGTTACCTCAGCCCGGCGCTGCCTCCCTCCTGCCGGTTCACCCCTTCCTGTAGCGCCTACGCGATGGAGGCGCTGGAGCGCCATGGCGCCCGGTGGGGAACCTGGCTGGCCGTTCGGCGGTTGCTGCGCTGCCACCCCTGGCACCGGGGTGGGCACGATCCGGTGCCCCCTGTCGTTGGGCGTGGCAGCGCCCGGCGGGCCGCAACCTCGACTCCACCGTCTGGAGCCTCGCAGTGAATCTGGACTTCCTGTACACCGGCATCTCCTGGGTGCTGCTTCGGTGGCATCAGTTGCTGTCGACCTTCATGGGCCCCGACCGGGGCCTGACCTGGGCCCTGTCGATCGCGCTGCTGGTCATCACCCTGCGGCTGGTGCTGTTCCGGTTCTTCGTCAAGCAGATCCACACCCAGCGCAAGATGCAGGAGCTCCAGCCGAAGATCGCCGCGCTCCGAACGAAGTACAAGGGCGACCGGCAGGCCATGAGCAAGGAGATGCTCAAGCTCCAGCAGGAGGCCGGGGTCAACCCGCTGGGCGGCTGTCTCCCGGTGGTCATGCAGGCGCCGGTGTTCCTGGCCCTGTTCCACGTGCTGCGCCGGCTTGGCCCGGGTAAGGCCGCGCTGTACGGCTGGACCGACGACGAGATGAGGAGCGCCTCGAACGCGAAGTTGTTCGGCGCACCCATCTCGGCGGCATTCCGCACGCCGGCCGAGACCCTGGACCGGCTGGGTGCCGACGTGGGCACGGTCCGGCTGGTGGCCGGGGTGATGGTCCTGCTGATGGTGGTGGCCACCTTCATCACGCAGAAGCAGATCATGGCCCGCAACGCGGGCCAGGCCATGGAACGCCAGCAGGCCATGATCCAGAAGATGATGCTGTACGGCATCCCGGCCAGCCTGTTGGTGTCCGGGTTCATCTTCCCGGTCGGGGTGCTGTGCTACTGGCTCACCAACAACATCTGGACCATGGGCCAGCAGTTCTACATCATCAAGAAGATGCCGCACCCCGGCGCGGTCACCGAGGAACCCAGGCCGCGGGTCGACCCGAAACTGCTGGCGCCGAAGCCGGGTGCCCGGCCGACCCAGCCCAAGACCCGC
>DATCWR010000314.1:0-6101 GCA_036566245.1 Mycobacteriales bacterium
GCCAGCGCCGACCGCGCCACCGGCCGACGCCTGCGGACGTGTCCGGGGCGGTGGTCAGCCCACCGGTCGGCGGCGGACGACCCGGCTGATCGCCTCGATCGCCAGCCAACCGGCTCCGCCCACCGCGAGTGCGGTCAGCCAGTGTCGGGCGGCCGGCAGTGGGAGTGCGAAGAAGTCCCGTAGCGTCGGCTCCACCAACACCACGGCGAAGCCGAGCAGCATGGCGGTGACCAGCAGGACCTTCCACCAACTGAGCGGGCGGGCCAGCGAGGTGAGCACACCGAACCCGGCCACGGCCAGCGCCATGGTGGCGGCGGTCCGTTCCTGGGGCAGCGTGCCGGCGTCCTGTCGGGCCAGGAAGTACGCGGCGAAGGACGCGGCCGCGGCCACCCCGCCGGCCGGGATGGCGAACCGCAGCACCCGCGGCACCATGCCGGTGCGGGCCCGCTCGGTGTTCGGGGCCAGGGCGAGAAAGAACGCCGGGACACCGATCGTCACCGCGCCGACCAGGGTGAGGTGCCGGGGCAGGAACGGGAACGGCAACCGCAGCACGCCCACGGTCAGCGCCAACAGCGTCGCGTACACGGTCTTGGTCAGGAACAGCCCGGCGACCCGTTCGATGTTGCCGATCACCCGCCGGCCCTCGGCCACCACCACTGGCAGGGTGGCGAACCGGTTGTCCAACAGCACGATCTGGGCGACCGCGCGGGTGGCGTCGCTGCCGCTGCCCATGGCCACCCCGACATCGGCGTCCTTGAGTGCCAGCACGTCGTTGACCCCGTCACCGGTCATCGCCACGGTGTGCCCGGCAGCCTGGAGTGCGCCCACCATGGCGCGTTTCGTCTCCGGGGTGACCCGGCCGAACACGTCGTGCCGGTCCACCATGGCGGTCAGTTCCGGGCCGCCCTGGGGTAGCTGGCTCGCCTGCACCGGGTCTCGGCCACCGGGCAACCCCAGCCGCCGGGCGATCGCCCCGACCGTGTCGGCGTTGTCCCCGGAGACGACCTTCACCCGCACGTCCTGTCGGGCAAAGTACCGCAGGGTTTCGGTCGCGTCCGGACGGATCACCTGTTCGAGCACCACCAGCGCGGCCGGACGGACCAGGCCAGGACCCTCGGGTCGACGCAGCGACCCGTCGGCCCGGGCCAACAGCAACACCCGGTGACCCTGACCGGACAGATCCTGGGCGGCCCGCAGTGCCGGGTCCGCCGCCGGGTCGCCGGACCGGCCGGCCAGCAGCCGTTCGGGTGCGCCCAGCACCCAGGCGCCGTGGGATTCGAACACCGCGCCACTCCAGCCACGGGTCGAGGAGAACGGCACCATCTCGGACACGGTCCAGTGTGGATCGTCCGGACAGGACTCGATGATGGCACGCAGGCTGGCGTTGGGGCGCGGGTCGGCCGCGCCCAGCGCGGCCAGCACGCGACCCAGCTCGACCGGGTCGCCGGTGGCGCCGAGCGGACGTACGGCACGCAGCGCCATGCCCGGTTCGGTCAGGGTCCCGGTCTTGTCCACGCACACCACGTCCACCCGGGCCAGTCCCTCGATCGCCGGCAACTCCTGCACCAGACACCGGCGCCGACCCAGTCGAACCACCCCCACCGCGAAGGCGATGCTGGTCAACAACACCAGGCCCTCGGGCACCATGGTGACCACTCCGGCCACAGTGCCGCGCACCGCGTCGTGCCAGGACGCCCGGCTGGCGAACTGGGTGACCGCCAACAGCGCGGCGGTGGGCACGATGACCCAGGTGATGATGACCAGGAACTCGTTGATCCCGGTGCGCAGTTCCGAACGGACCAGGGCGAACCGGCTCGCCTCCGCGGCCAGCGCCGCCGCGTAGGCGTCCCGGCCCACCCGGGTCGCCCGGTACACGCCGGTGCCGGCGACCGCGAAACTGCCCGAGCGCACCTGCTCGGCCGGGCCCCTGGGTACGGGTTCGGCCTCGCCGGTCAGCAGTGACTCGTCCAGTTCCAGGTCCTGGGTGGACAGCAACACCCCGTCGACCACCACCTTGTCGCCGGGGCCGAGCAGCAACACGTCGTCGAGCACCACCTCGGCCGGCGCCAGTTCGACCACTCGTCCGTTCCGACGCACCCGGGCGACGGCGGCACCGAGCACGGCCAGCCGGTCCAGGGTCCGTTTGGCCCGCAGTTCCTGCACGATGCCGATACCGGTGTTGGCGACGATGACGAACCCGAACAACGAGTCCTGGATCGGTCCGACCAGCAGGATCGCCACGAACAGCGTGCCGATCAGGGCGTTGAACCGGGTGAGCACGTTGGCCCGCAGGATCGCCGACACGCTGCGGCTGGACCGCGCCGGCACGTCGTTGGTGCGCCCGGTCCGGACTCGTTCGAGTACCTGTTCGTCGGACAGGCCACGTTCGGCGGGGCCGTCGGCCGTGCCTGCCGCCATCGCGCCCACCCCCCGGCGCCGACTGTGCGTCCGGGGGACCGGGTGGGCAAGCGTGACACCCGTTTGCCTCACCGGGCGGCCGGTGGTGCCCGGGCGGACCGGGTTGTTTCCCCAACGGGCGATCCCGTGACGGTTGGTCCTTCAGGTCCAGTCATTGACGGCCGAACGATCTAACGTCCATCATGCGTGGACAGCGCCGGACGGACCAGATACGGAGGGGTCAGATGGCTCACCGAGGTGGGCGACGGGTCGGGACCGTCGCTGTGATGTTCGTCGCGGTGCTGCTCGCCGGAGGCCCGGTCGGCCTCGTCGGAACGGCACAGGCGACCGGCCCGCTCGGTCCCGGACCGGGTACCACGCCGCAGGCCGGGACGGGCGCCAGACCGCAGGTGGTCGGGGGCCAGCCGGCCGGACCCGGCCAGTTCCCGTGGGTGGTGCGGTTGTCGATGGGCTGCGGCGGTGCCGTGGTCACCCCGCGGGTGGTGCTCACCGCGGCCCACTGCGTGACCCACACCGGGGCCGATGTCGGAATCGAGGCCACCATCGGCCGAACCCGACTGTCCGAACCGGGCGGACAGACCATCCGGTCGGACTATGTGCTGCGCAGCCCCCGGTACGGTCAGACCGGCACGGTGGACTGGGCGCTGATCGAGTTGGCCCAGCCGACCAGCGTGCCGCCGCTGGGCCTGGTCGGTCAGGGCGACCTGTCCGCCCAGTACGCCGGGCTGACCATCATGGGCTGGGGGGCGACCAGCGAGGGCGGGCCACAGTCGGACGAGTTGCGGTTCGCCACCGTGCCCTTCGTGGACGACGCGACCTGCGCACGCTCCTACCGCAACCAGTTCAAACCACAGACCGAACTGTGTGCCGGTTACCCGCAGGGCGGTGCCGACACCTGTCAGGGCGACTCGGGCGGACCCATGGTGGCCAACGTGGCGGGCCGAACCGTCCAGGTCGGCATCGTCAGTTACGGCATGGGCTGTGCCAGACCGGGTTATCCGGGGGTGTACGCGGAGGTGCAGTCGTTCTCCGCCGAGATCGCCTCGCACCTGGACCCCGGCGGCGGCCTGGTGGCCTGACGGTGCGTCGGGGAGTGGATGGGATGCACCGGTCCGTGCCTTCCCGGCGGAACACCCGGGTTGTGCGGCGGAACTCCGGCGGAAGATCGGTGGGTCCGGTGCTGTCCGGGGCGGCATGGCAGTCCGCCGGTGCGGCGCGTCGCACCCCGCGCGTCGGGACACCGAGATGTGGGTACCCTCGTTCTCCGACCGGGATCAAAGACGATCACGGGTTTGTCGCTTTACCAGGAGCAGCCGTGCCTGCACGCATGTCGGCGTGGGAGTCAGCCCAGTTCCAGCTTGCCGAGGCGGTGAGGCAGCTAGGTCTTGACGACGGATTCCACGACCTGTTGCGCACACCTCGCCGGGAGGTGACCGTTGCTGTCCCGTTGCGCCGTGACAACGGGAATGTGGAGGTGTTGCGCGGATTTCGGGTTCAGCACAACCTGACCCGTGGCCCGGCCAAGGGCGGGGTGCGTTTCCACCCCTCCGCCGACCTGGACGAGGTCCGGGCGTTGGCCATGTGGATGACCTGGAAGTGCGCGCTGATCGGCGTGCCCTACGGCGGTGCCAAGGGTGGTGTCGCGGTCGACCCCAGGTCGCTGTCCCGCAACGAACTCGAGCGGTTGACCCGCCGGTACACCAGTGAACTCATCCCGGTGCTCGGGCCGGAGAAGGACATCCCGGCCCCCGACGTGGGCACCGACGCCCAGACCATGGCCTGGATGATGGACACCTACTCCATCCACTCCGGGTACACGGTGACCGGCGTGGTCACCGGTAAGCCGACCTCGATCGGCGGTTCGCACGGACGTGGTGGGGCCACCAGCCGTGGGGTGATGTACTCCGCCTTCTGCGCGATGCGGGAGCTCGGTATCGAGCCGCGCGGCGCCACCGTGGCGGTGCAGGGATTCGGCAAGGTCGGCGGGTTGGCCGCGCAGTTCCTGCACGACGCGGGGTGCCGGGTGGTCGCCGTGTCCGACGTCAACGGCGGTGTGTACAACGCCGGTGGCCTGGATCCGATCGACCTGGTCCGGCACATGCGTGCCGGCGCCGACACCGTGGTCGGATACCCGGGCACCGACGCGATCAGCAACGAGGAACTACTCGAACTGGACGTGGACGTGCTGGTGCCCGCCGCGCTGGAGGGCGTGATCCACGACGGGAACGCCGACCGGGTGCGGGCCCGCCTGGTGGTGGAGGGCGCGAACGGCCCGACCACCCCGGACGGTGACGCGATCCTCGAGGACCGCGGCATCCTGGTGGTGCCCGACATCCTGGCCAACTCCGGTGGGGTGGCGGTCTCCTACTTCGAGTGGGTGCAGGACATGCAGGCGTACTTCTGGTCCGAGGAGCAGGTCAACGAGCGGCTGCGCGAACTGATGGAACGCGCCTACGCCGAGGTCGCCGACCTGGCCGCCGAGCGGAAGGTGTCCATGCGTACCGCCGCGCAGATGATCGGGGTGGGTCGGGTCGCCGAGGCTCACCGCACCCGTGGCCTGTACCCCTGATCGAGCGTGACACGGCGCGAGCCGGACGGTGGTCTGACCGTGGTGTGACCAGGTCGAACCATCGTCCGACGGGCCGGGCCGGTTACCGGGAACGGTCACCGGGGCGTGCTGTAATGGGGGCGGTGAAGGACACCAGTGTCATTCGCCGCCCCGCACCCCAGCCCCCCGAGGAGCGAGCGCGACATGGACGCCGCCGAAGCGCCGACGCCGGCCGGTGAGCCGCAGGCCGTCGACGGTCTGACCCGCCGCGAGCGGGAGGTTCTCGCCTTCGAACGGCAGTGGTGGAAGTACCCCGGTGCGAAGGAACAGGCCATTCGGGACCTGTTCGACCTGTCCGCCACCCGCTACTACCAGATTCTCAACGGCCTCATCGACCGACCCGAGGCGCTGGCCGCCGACCCGATGTTGGTCAAGCGGCTGCGCCGGTTGCGCGCGAGCCGACAGCGGGCCCGTTCGGTTCGCCGCCTGGGCGCTGACGGGTGAGGGCGGCACCATGTCCGAGCGGCCCACCGCGGGGGAGTCGGGTGAACCCGACCGGATCGATCCTCTGACACCAGACACGGACTGGTCAGTTCCGGACCGGTCAGACAACACTGACCGGCCGGACCACACCGACGGGACAGACGCCGGCAGGACAGACGGCATCGACCGGCCGGACATCCTGACCGGGCCGGTCTTCCAGCCCACCGAACCGGGCAGACCAGGCCGGGTTGTCCGACCCGCCCGGCCAGGTCGGCCAGGTCGGCCAGGTCGGCCGGTCCAGCCCGGACGAGCGGGCCGTCCCGCCCGGCCGAGTCGGGCCGGTGCGGTGCGGGTGTTCCTGACCTCCAATGCCGGCGGTGGGCTGACCGCGTTGGCGGCGGTACTGCTGGTCGTGCTGGTGGTGTTGGCGATACGCGGTAAACCGGCCGACACGGCTGACTCGACCGCGTCGGCCGGCCGCCCCGGTCAGGCCGGTCAGCACCAGGTCGCGGCCAGCGCCGGGCCCACCGACGGATCGGACGCCGAACCGACCGGGCAGCCGACCCAGGGGTCGACCGGAGCACCCGCAGACGGCCCGGGCGCCGAGCCCACGTCCGGCCCGGCGTCGCTCGCCGGCGGTCCCGCCTCCCCG
>DATCWR010000317.1:0-8289 GCA_036566245.1 Mycobacteriales bacterium
ACCTGGTCCACCGCGGCGGCCAACTCGGCTCGGGAACCGTCGTTGACGACCACCACGTCGGCCACGGCCCGCCGTTGCTCGTCGCTGGCCTGGGCGGCGATCCGGGCCCGCACCGCCTCCTCGGCCATGCCGCGGTCCCGCACCAGCCGCGCGATCCTGGTCGGCTCCGATGCCTCCACCACCATCACCAGGTCGTAGTTGGGCGCCAGACCGTTCTCGGTCAGCAGTGGCACGTCGTGCACGACGACCGCATCGTCCGGCAGTCCGGACAGGATCTGTTCGGCTCGCCGGCCGACCAGTGGGTGCACGATCGCGTTCAGTCTCTCCCGGGCGTCCTGGTCGGCGAAGACCAACTCGGCCAGTCGCCCACGGTCCAGCCGACCGTCGGCCGAGAGCACGTCTGGACCGAACTCCTCGACGATCCGCCGCAACCCGGGGGTGCCCGGTTCGACCACCTCGCGGGCCAGAGCGTCCGCGTCCACCACCACCGCGCCATGGTCGGCCAACAGTCTGGCGACAGCGCTCTTGCCCGACCCGATCCCTCCGGTGAGTCCGATCTTCAGCACACGGTCCACCCTACGCACGCCTTCTCACCACGGGAGTGGGCACCGGATTCCCCCGGCCGTGTCAACCCGGGTCGACACGCCGCGCACCTACCGTGGGTCGCCACTCCGGCGACCTACCCTGTGCCGCACGTTCTCATCCTCTGTAAAGGCGCAGTATCTATGGGCAGACACTACCGACGGCCCACCGGCGGGCGACACCGCCTCGGGACGCCGGGCCTGGTGCACTGCCGCGTGAACGAGCAGGTCCGCACTCAACTGATGGCGACACGCCCGGGATTTCTCTCGTTGTTCCGGGACCCCAGTCGTCACACGGTCGCGTCCCTGACCCGAAGCGGCCAGCACCCTCGCCTGGCGTTCGTACTGGTTGCCTCGATGTAGGCAACCAGTCGGCAGGCAGGTCCGACAACTACCAGACAACAGAATCCTGTGGTGATGTCCCGTCGTCAGGCGGGACATCACCGTTCCACTGTGTCCGAACACATCGGAGTGGCCCTCTGGCGACGGACCAACGGACCCACGGTGTTCCAGGCCGGGTCAGTCCGACGCCGGAACACCCAGTCCGAGGTGGTGCATCACCACGTCACCGAGCGCGGTGGCCACCGCCTCCGCCCGGCGGGCCGGTACCGTGTCCGCCGCCAGACTCAGGGCCAGTGTCATCTCGCGGTAGGACAGCACCAGCGTGGACTGGCGCTGACCGGTCAGCAGGATGGCAGACACACCCGCCACGGTCGCGTCGGTCGCCCTGGCGCCGGTGGCCTGTTGCTCGTGGATGGTGAAGTCCACCCGCTGCGACGCGGCATCGGGATCACGGTAGGTGGACAACGACACTTCGACCGGCACGGTGTCGCCTGTCGTGCGATGCGGGTTCGGAGCCGCCGGCGACCCGCTCGCAGTCGGACGCGGGTTGGTCCGGATTCCGTACCGGCAGGTCAACCGACCGGTACGGCCGATCGCTGGTTCGGCCACGCCCCTGATCGGCTGGGTGGTGCCGGCCAGGTGCCGGCCCAGGACCCGGTCCAGTTCGGCGGTGCCGAGTACGCTCGCGCACCCGGTGGACAGCTTCTGCGCGGCCGACGACCCGGGCGATACCGGAGTGGCACCGGCGGTCGCTCCAGGTGAGGAACCAGCCATCGCGCTGGCCGACGGCACCGACGTGGTGTGTCCGGCAGCTTGACTGCCGCTGCCCTGTGCCCCACAGCCGATCAACGCCATGCCCACGACAAGCCCGGCTGCCAGCCCCGTGGTCGACGTGCGTCCCCGTGTCACGCCGACACGGTAGGTGGGTGGGGAACCGGTCAGATGGTTGAAACGCCGGCGTCTGCCCGCTCCAAGGCCGCTGGTTCATCCCATCGGGTGGCGATGCGCGGGAATACCCGAGCCGGCGACCGCCGGTCGCAGTGGCCGCGGGTCAGGCAACACCGGTGGAACACCCAGGGCGACGTCCCGGTGTGGAACGTCGCCCTGGGTGTCAGTCAGAACGGCCGACGGGGGCCTGGGTTCCGACGGTCAGCTCTTGCCTCCGGCGAGCTTCTCCCGGAGTGCGGCCAGCGCCTCGTCCGACGCCAGCGTGCCGCCGCCCTCACCGCCCTGGTCGGAGCTGTAGGAGCCGGCACCGGCGGCCTCGGCCTCGGCCCGCTGGGCCTCGGCGATCTGCCGCATGTGCGCCTCGTAGCGGGACTGGGCCTCGGCGTACTGCCGCTCCCACTCCTCCCGCTGCTTCTCGAAGCCCGGCAGCCACTCCCCGGACTCGGGGTCGAACCCCTCGGGGTAGATGTAGTTGCCCTGCTCGTCGTACTGGGCCTCCATGCCGTAGGCCGCCGGGTCGAACGCCCCGGCCTCGCCCACGGCGGCCTCGTTCGCCTGCTTGAGCGACAGGCTGATCCGACGCCGGTCCAGGTCGATGTCGATGACCTTGACCATGATCTCGTCGCCGACCTGGACGACCTGCTCGGGGATCTCGACGTGCCGCTCGGCCAATTCGGAGATGTGCACCAGGCCCTCGATGCCCTCGTCGACCCGGACGAAAGCACCGAACGGCACCAGCTTGGTGACCTTGCCCGGCACGACCTGGCCGATCTGGTGGGTCCGGGCGAACTGCCGCCACGGGTCCTCCTGGGTGGCCTTGAGCGACAGCGAGACCCGCTCCCGCTCCAGGTCCACGTCGAGGACCTCGACGGTGACCTCCTGGCCGACCTCGACGACCTCACTGGGGTGGTCGATGTGCTTCCAGGACAGCTCGGAGACGTGCACCAGGCCGTCCACACCGCCAAGGTCGACGAATGCGCCGAAGTTGACGATCGAGGAGACGACGCCGGTGCGAACCTGGCCCTTCTGCAACTTGTTGAGGAACTCGGTACGCACCTCGGACTGGGTCTGCTCCAGCCACTGCCGGCGGGACAGCACCACGTTGTTGCGGTTCTTGTCCAGCTCGATGATCTTGGCCTCGAGCTCGCGCCCGACGTACGGCTGGAGGTCGCGCACCCGGCGCATCTCGACCAGGGACGCGGGCAGGAACCCACGCAGGCCGATGTCGAGGATCAGACCGCCCTTGACGACCTCGATGACGGTGCCGGTGACCACACCGTCCTCTTCCTTGATCTTCTCGATCGTGCCCCAGGCGCGCTCGTACTGGGCGCGCTTCTTGGACAGGATCAGCCGGCCCTCCTTGTCCTCCTTCTGGAGGACGAGGGCCTCGATGTGGTCACCAACCGTCACAACCTCGTGCGGGTCGACGTCATGCTTGATCGACAACTCCCGCGAGGGGATGACGCCCTCGGTCTTGTAGCCGATATCCAGCAGGACCTCGTCCCGGTCGACCTTGACGATGGTGCCCTCGACGATGTCGCCGTCGTTGAAGTACTTGATCGTGGAATCGACCGCGGCGAGGAAGTCCTCCGCCGAGCCGATGTCGTTGACCGCTACCTGCGGGGTGTTGCCCGGCTCGGGACGAGTCTCTGTGGTGGACGTCATGTGGTGGGTTGCTCCGAAGTACGGACAAAGTAAGTCGGTGAGACGCGGCGGGCTCGTGGATCGCCGGTACGTGAACCTGCACGCGGTGTGCGTGCCTGAGAACGTGCGTGACGAGCGTGGCCTGCTCCCTACAGAGGCGACGCAAGCCCACAGCGCATCCGCGAGGATACGGACAGATCGTGACCAGGGTCAATCGAAGGGGGCGTGCCGTGTCCGAGTCGCAACCAGCGTCGGGCGTGCAGTGGGTCGGAACGACCGGAATCGTCCATCGACGGGCTGATTCTAACGAGTCAGTCCGAGCGAATCGACGATGGTGGGACGCCGACGCTGACCACTATATGGCCGAGCACGGCGGGTTCCTCGGGCAGGCCGACTTTGTCTGGTGCCCGGAACGGCTGCGGGAGGCCGAGGCCGGGCTCCTCGGCCCGGTGGCGGGGCGACAGGTACTCGAGGTCGGCTGCGGTGCGGCGATGTGCGCGCGCTGGTTGGCCACGCAGGGTGCCCGGGTGACCGCGATGGACCTGTCCACCGGCATGCTCCGGCACGCCAGGGCCGGGGCGAGCGACACCGGCGTGGCGGTGCCGCTGGTGCAGGCGGACGCCGAACGCCTGCCGTTCGCCGACGGCGCGTTCGACCTGGCCTGTTCGGCGTTCGGCGCGGTGCCGTTCGTGGCCGACTCCGGCCGGGTGATGGCCGAGGTGGCGCGGGTGTTGCGGCCGGGTGGGCGCTGGGTGTTCGCGGTCACCCACCCGCTCCGCTGGGTGTTCCCGGACGATCCGGGGCCCGACGGCCTGCTGGCGCAGATCCCCTACTTCGACCGCACCCCCTACGTCGAGGTCGACGCGGCGGGTGCGGCGACCTACGTGGAGCACCACCGCACCCTGGGTGACCGGATCCGGGAGATCGTGGCCGCCGGACTGGTGCTCACCGACCTTGTCGAACCGGAATGGCCTGACGATCTACACCAGGAGTGGGGGCAGTGGAGCCCGTTACGCGGGCGGATCGTGCCGGGTACCGCGATCTACGTGTGCGACAAACCGCACTGACCGCCCAACATCACCCGCGTTGACGCAGCCGGGCCGCCACCAGGGCCAGATGCCGGGGTGCGACCACCAACAGGCCGCCGGTCACCACGAGCAACAGGGCGACGGCCAGGTAGACCGAGTCGCCCAGGCCCACCTCGGCAACGTTGCGCACGTTCGCGGTGTAGCCAGCCGGTGGGGTGGGGGCGGCCAACACCCCGGGGGTGGCATCCGCCGCTGCCGACCCGGCCGACCCGACCGGTCCGGTGTCGGGCAACGCCGTGGCGGTGTCCCCATCCGCCTGGTTGTCCCGGTCTGTTCCGTGGTCGGTGCCTGGGTTGTCACCCCGCCCATCCTGGCCGTCGGTCGCCGGTTCGGTGCCGGGCCCGGAACCCGGTTCTGTCGATGTCGGGTCGGTGGCGGGTTCCTGCCCGGTCGTCGGCGAAGTGCCGGCGGTCACCGGTGTCCCGCCCGGTGCCTGCGCGGCGGCCGTTTCGACGGACGGGGCCCGTACACCGCAGGCGAACCAGTACCGGATCGGCACTGGACTGTCACCGTGGAGGAGCGGCGTGTGCAGGCCGAGATACGGCATCGCGCCGAGCCGGGCCACCGGGTAGACGTTGTAGGTCAGCCCGCTCTCCACCACCAGTCCGGTCAGGCTGTTGCCCTCGGACATCGCGGTGACCGTCAGGTGCATCCGGCCGTCGTCGACGAACCCGACTGCGTCCACTGTGGACCCGGCCAACCCGGCCCCTCCGCAGTCGACGTTTCCGTGGATCTGGTGCGCCGTCGCCCGGTCGTCTCCGGAGGACAGGTCGGGACCGTGGTGGAACACCGCCGACGCCGTGCCGGACGCGACCACCAGGACCGCCGCGCTGGCGACCATCGCGGCACCTGCCAGTCGACTCCCAAGTCGATTCACTGCTGACATCCCCTGAGATGGATGAGATCGGTCCGTGGGGAGTCACCGCCTGCGGATGTACAGGTACTGGCAGATGGTGACAAACCAAGGAGAACCAAACCGCAAGCGGTTGATGAATTGGGCTGGCTTCACCCGGTTCAGGCACACCGTGCCGACCGGGGTCCGTGCCTGTGCCCAACAGAAGACGGCTCCCCAGGGTCCGGTGATCAGACCCTGGGGAGCCGGTTGTCAACGTCGGGTCAGCGGCGACGCAGCCGGCTGACCATGGCGATTGCCCGTGCTGGCGTGATGACCATCAGGCCACCGACCAGGAGCAGCATGATCGCAAGGATGGTCGGCATGACGGGGTTGAACCCGGTGTTGGCGAGGCTCTTCGTGTCGGACCCGGACACGGCCGGGGTGGCCGCGTCCACCTGTCCGGCCGGCGTGGTGGTGGCCGGTGCCGTCGGCGACGTGCCGCTGTCACACGACCCGTCCTCGGCAGGCTGTGAACCGTCCTCACAGGTCGGCTCAGTCCCGTCCTCACACAGTCCGTCATCCCCCGGCTGCGAACCATCGTCACAGGTCACTGGTGTGGTCTGGGTGCCACAGGCGAACCAGTGGCTGATGGTGGGGATGTTGCCCTGGCCCACCAGCGGTGAGTGCAGGTCGGTGTACGGCAGGGACTCACCGAGACCGCGCTCACCCGGCGTGTACAGGTTGTACCCGTCACCGCCCTTGACCACGATGGCGGTCAGCGTCACGCCGTCGGGCAGACCGCTGATGGTGACCTTTGTCTTGTCATTGTTCAGCGCCGCGTACCCGCTGCCCTGCAGGTAGTCGTCATCGTAGGGGGTGGCGCCGCCGAGGCCGATGTCGGCACAAGTGGTCGCATTACCCGCGTACGAGATCGCCCTACTGTCTCCGGAGTCGGGCGCTGGCTTGTCGTGGCCTGGGTTCGCACCGGCGGTGGCGGAGAACGCCAACACCGTGCTCGCGGCGACCAGGGCGGCTCCAACGAGCCGTACGACGCGAAGTCGTGTCACTCCTCGCTCCTCATGATGGTCCTGCGATTGGGGCACGCACGCTCCCGCGACACTCGCGTCCACGGAGGTCCCAGCGGCAGGTGCGGACCGTACTGCCCGGTTCTGGCGGGGTTCGCTGTGCTACGTCACCCCCGCCTCCCGTGAATGATCTTGCGGGTTTGTCGCAGTATCGCGATAAACGAAGTTTTCCGCAAGAGCCCCTCTTTCCACTCATGTGTTATACGCCGTTGTGGTGCGGGCGGTGTGGGCTATCGACGGATAGGCCGGCTGGTCGAGCGGGTAGGGACGGGGGTGACCTCGCCACGGAGGACGTCGACACCCGGCCGTTCGCTGCGCCGGGGCGGTCTGTGGGTTGCGATGGCCTCCAACGCGGCCAACGTCGCGCTGATCCTGCTGAACCTGGGGCTGATCCGGTTCCTCGACACGGGCGACTACGGTGCGGTGGCCGCCCTGCTGGGAGTGAACCTGGTCGGCACCGTGCCCGGATTGGCGTTGCAGGTCGTACTGGCCCGCCGGACCGCGACCGCTCCGACCGACCGGAATCTTCGGGGTGCACTGTGGACAGTGCTGCTGGTCTGGTCGGGCGTGGTGGCTCTCGCGGTGGGGCTGCTGACCGTCGCGCTGTCACCGGTGCTGACCGCACTGCTACACCTGGACTCGACAGCACCGATGCTGTGGCTGGCCGCGTCACTGGTCCCGTTCGTACTCGTCTCGGCGGTACAGGGTCTGTTGCAGGGTGCCGAACGGTTCGCCGCACTGTCGGTGTCGCTGGGGCTGGTCGGGGTCGGCAAGTTGGTCGGCGGGTTGGGCGGGGTGCCGTGGGGAGTGTCCGGCGTGCTTGCCGGTACGGCGGTGGCGGCGCTGCTGGCCACCGCGGCGAGTGTGGGCCTGCTGGTCGGGGACCTGCGTCGGCCCCGCCACGGCGTGGCCGGGGACGGGGTACTGACCGAGCTGCGCGGCGCCACCTCCGGCGTGTTCGGCCTGTTCGCGCTCCAGAATCTGGACGTGGTGCTGGCCCGACACCTGTTGCCCGCGCAGTTGTCCGGTGTGTACGCGGCCGGGTCACTGACCGCCAAGGGTGTGTTCTGGTTGCTGCACGTGGTTGCCGTGGTGGTCTTCCCGCGACTGTCCGATCCAGACCAGCGCCGGCACCTGCTGCGCCGGGCGTTCTGGCTGGTCAGCGCCGGCCTGGTGGTCGCGGCACTCGCCGCGACGGCAGGCGGCCCGACGGTGCTGCCGTTCGTCTTCGGCCCGGACTACCACACTCTGGGCCTGGTGGCCGGGGTTTTCGCACTGGTGGGTGGGTTGGTCGCGCTGGCCGAACTGCTGCTCTACGCGAACCTGGCGGTGCGCGGGCACCGGATCTCCTGGGGCCTGTGGGTGGCCATGGCGGGATTCGTCGGACTGGTGTACGCGGTCGGACACCGCACGGTGGCCGGTATCGCCTGGCTGGACGCGTTGTGCCTCGCCCTGCTGGTCGGGTTCGGTGTGCTGGTCGAACGCCCGGGTCTGCCCCGCACCACCAGTCCGCGCCGCGTCGACGCCCCGGAAACCTGACCGGTAAGGTCGCCGTGTCGCTCGCCACGGCGGTTGAAGACGTCAGGTGCGGTCATCCGGTCAGCGAACACGAACCCGCCCGGTCGCGGCAACCAGATTCGGCTCAGTGCGCGGCGTCGTCCCAGGTGCGGCCGACACCGACCGACACGTCCATCGGCACCGACAGCGAGTACGCCGCGCCCATCTCCCGACAGACCAGGCCCTCGACCGCGTCCCGCTCCCCCGGC
>DATCWR010000325.1:0-25837 GCA_036566245.1 Mycobacteriales bacterium
GGCCGGCGGCCGCGGCCGCCAGAAAGTAGGCGTGGTCCTCATCCAGACCCCGGCCCATGGTCGACAACCGCACCGGACAGGCCCGAAGCGCGGCATCCAACCCGGCACAGTCCACCACGATCACCCGGTGGCGGGCCCGCAACGGTTCCAGGTCGGCGGCGACCCGGGCGGCCAGCTCCTCGGGAAGGTCGGCGGGCACCGGCAGGTCGGCTCCGGCCAGTGCCACCCGCCCGAACGCGGTCAGGGCATGGTGGGACACCCCCCGGTGACGTTCCCGCGGGTCGGCGTCGGACAACCGCAACGCGCCCACCGGCCGACCACCCAACACCGCCACGGCGTTGACCGCCTCCCCGGCGGCCACCCCGGAGAACCCCCACGGGGTACCCGAGCCCAGATTGCCCGGCCCCTGGCACACCACCACCACATCGGCACCCAACACGTGCCTGGCCGCGAGCAGACCGGTGTGCACGGTCACCGCCTCCAGATCACCACCGAACGCCTGCCCCACGGTCACCGTGCCGACCAGGGTGTCGGCCAACGCTGCCACGGTGCGCGAGTACCACAGCGGCAACGCCCCACCGTCGGTCATCACATACACCACCCGGGCGTCCGGCACGTCGGCGTGGATACCGGCCACCACCGCCGGCAACGCCGAGTGCAGGTCGGCGACCACCACCGGCATCGCCTGCACCGTGTCGGCCCGCGCGATCACGTCATGGTGCGGCGAGCCCTGCTCGTCGACCCCCAACACGGTGGCCTGTACGGGGGTGTACCGGGCCTTGACCAGGTGACCTGGCCCGGCCGGATCCGCGGGCAACCGCTCGGGTACGGCCACCACCAGGGCGTGACCGCCGGTGCCCAGGCCCAGACTCAACGCGGTGGTGTTGAGCAACACCATGTCGCCGGGCTGCGGCGTACCCACCAGTGCGGTGTAGGCGAGCGCCGGCAGCCGACCCTCGTCGGTGTCCACGTCGACCTCGACCACCCCCGGCCAGTCCCGTCGCAGGGTGCTCACCGTTCCCTTTCGCCACCGGATCACGTCGGGCAGGGTAACCTCCGGCGGTGCGAAGACTTCTGGTAACGATCGCGTCCGTCGCGCTGACCGTGGTTGCCTGTGGCAGCGGCACCGCCGACACCACCCAGGCGGCCTCCTCCACTCCCACGGCGACCCCCACGCCCGCGGCGACCACGCCGAGCGCGCAGGGCAGTCCGGCCGGTCCGGCGATTCCGCCTGGCGAGTGTGACCTGACCGTCAGCGACGACACCAGCACGAAGCCGACCGTCACCTTCCCGAAGACCTGTGACGCACCCAGAACGCTGGTCAGCAAGGACATCGTGGCTGGCACCGGTCCGGCGCTGAAGGCCGGTCAGACCGCCGTGGTCCAGTACGTGGGGATCGCGCTGTCCAACCAGCAGGAGTTCGACGCGTCGTGGGACCGCGGCCAGCCCTTCCCGGTCGAGAACGTGGGCAACGCCGGGGTGATCGACGGCTGGAACCAGGGCCTGCCCGGCATGCACCAGGGCGGCCGGCGGCTTCTGGTGATCCCACCAGAGTTGGGTTACGGGCCGTCGGGCAACGGTCCCATCGGACCGAACGAGACGTTGATCTTCGTCGTCGACCTGGTGTCGATCAGCGGCTGACCAACTCCGACCGGCGTCCCGGCCAACGGCCCGGGCGCCGGTCGGTAGATCGGTAAGGTTGGGTGGATGTCCTCGCGTCGTGCCGAACGTCTGGTGAACCTGGTGCTGTGCCTGTTGTCCACCAGACAGTTCCTCACGGCCAGCCGGATACGTTCGGCCGTGCCCGGCTACGAACCCGACGACGGGACGGCCAGGTCCGACGACGCGTTCAAGAGGATGTTCGAACGCGACAAGGCAGAACTGCGCGAGCTTGGTATACCGCTTGAAACCGGGCGAAACAGTGTATTTGACCTTGAAGACGGCTACCGCATCGCCCGCCGTGACTACGAACTACCCGCGATAGACCTCACCCCCGACGAAACCGCCGCGGTCGGCCTGGCAACCCGGCTGTGGGAGTCAGCCGGGATGGCCGAGGCGTCCCGGGGAGCACTGCGCAAACTCCGCGCCGCCGGGCTGGACGTCGACCCGTCGGTGACCATGTCGGTCGAACCCCGGATCAGGGTCACCGAGGCCGCGTTCGGCCCGTGCCTGGAGGCCGTCCGCACCCGCCGCGCGGTGCGGTTCGGATACCGCTCGGCCGGAGCCACCTCGACCGAACAACGCGACGTCGAACCGTGGGGCGTGGTCTCCTGGCACGGCCGGTGGTACCTGGTCGGCCACGACCGGGCCCGTGCCGCGGTCCGCTGCTTCCGGCTGTCCCGGGTCTCCGGCCCGGTGCGCGTGACCGGCCCACACGGGGCGGTGACCGTACCGAAGGGAATCGACCTGCCCGGCATCGTCGCCGGTGTCAACGTCACCGAACACCAGGGTGTGGCCCGGATCCGGGTCCGCCACGGCTGCGCCGCCGGACTGCGCCGACAGGCCACCGTGGTGGCCAGCGAGCCAGGCCACGACATCGTCGAGATCGGTTACGCAGACCCAGACCACCTGGCCCGGTGGGTGGCCGGCTACGGCGCTGACGCGGTGGTGATCGAACCAGACGAGGTACGCGAACCACTCGTGCGTTGGCTTCGTCGCAGCGTGGAGGATCGGTGACCGGCAACTCCGACCGACTGCCCAGGCTGCTGGCCCTGGTGCCCTACCTGCTCGCCCGGCCCGGTATCCCGGTGACCGAGGCAGCCGCCGACTTCGACGTCACCCCCACCCAGTTGCGGCGCGACCTGGAACTGCTGTGGATGTGCGGCCTTCCCGGCCACGGCCCCGGCGACCTGATCGACCTGTCCTTCGAGGGCGACACCATCACCGTCACCCACGACGCGGGCATGTCCCGGCCGCTGCGGCTCAACGCCGACGAGGCCCTGGCCCTGGTGGTGGCACTGCGCACCCTCGCCGAGGTACCCGGCCTGGACGGGCACGACGCGGTGGAACGCGCCCTGGCCAAGATCGAGACGGCCGCCGGCGACGCGGCCGGTGTGGCCAGCGCGGTGGCCGTGCGGGTGGAGGCCGAGGGCAAGGCGCTCGCCCTGGTACAGCGGTCACTGACCGAACAGCGTGCCGTTCGGCTGACCTACTACTCGGCCACCCGCGACCAGACCACCCGGCGCGACGTCGACCCGATGCGTCTGCTGCTGGTCGAGGGACGTTCCTACCTGGAGGCGTGGTGCCGCCTGGCCGAGGGGGTGCGGCTGTTCCGGCTGGACCGCATCGACGAGGTGTGCCTGCTCGACGAACCAGCACGCCCGCCAGCCCACGCCACCACCCGGGACCTGTCGGCCGGGCTGTACCAACCGGCACCCGGGCATCCGTTGGTCACCCTGCGACTACGCCCCGCCGCCCGCTGGCTGGTCGACTACTACCCCTGCGAGCGGGTACACGACTGCGCCGACGGTGACCTCCAGGTGCAACTCCGGGTCGCCGACACCCGGTGGCTGCGCCAACTGGTACTGCGGTCCGGCGGTGCCGCCCGGATCCTGTCCCCGGACTGGTTGGCCGACCGGGTGCGGTTCGACGCCGAGCAGGCGTTGAAGGTGTACGAGGGTTGACCCGGGGCCGACCGGTACAGTCGGGACATGGTCGTGCTGGTCGCCTGGGCGGTTGCGGTGTTCGTGGCGTTGCTGGTGGGCGCGGCCCTGACCCTGGGTCTGCACGGCCACCTCGCCCGAACAGCCCGGGCCGCCCGTGCGGCCGAGTCCGACCTGGTTTCCACGCTCGAGGTTCTGCGCCGGTCGCGGCCCACGAGCCGGACCGAGCACGTCGGTTGAACCGGTCCCGCGCCGTGGTGCCTGTGGACGCGTCCGGCGCGGCCCTCGTGGGCAGCCTGACTGCCCGTGGCCGATGGCAGCCATGAGCTTGTGCGTGAACCGGTGCATGTGGGGATCGAGCGTGTCGCCGGGTTGAGCGAGGACCTGCTGCGGGGACAGCCACGTGATCGCCTCGAACTCGTCCTCGTCAAAGGACGTGATCTCCCCGGCTTCTGACAGCAGGACATACCACAACGACACGTCAGTATGCTGCCCCTGCCCGCGTGTTCGTGTGATCGTCAGGAAGAACGGGGGCTCACCGGAGACTGCCCACGGGACAGCCCGGGTCCGCAGTTCCTCGCGGCACTCACGCACGACCGTGTCCCATGGGTCCTCCAACGGCTCGACATGGCCGCCGCTGGGAAGCCACAGGCCAGCCGTGCGGTGGGCGACAAGCAGAGGCTCCTGACCGGCGTCATCGAAGACCACGAAGTAGCTGACCAGATGCATTATCGGGACATCGGGCTTCCGGGTTCGACAGAGCGGAGCTCCGCTGGCGATCCACTCCGTTGCCATCGCGAGGTGCCTCCGCTCCTGTTCGTCCCAGGGATCGATGCCCTCCAGCACCTCCGTCAGCCGAGCACGAAGCATCCGGTCAGGAGCGTCCGCGGCATCAGTGGCAGTCACCGCCCCCACGATGCCAGGCACTGTGACATCCTCACCGCCCTCGACGACATCGCCAGACGCCCCGGGCCTGGCAACGCCACGCTCTGTCACCGCGCTGTTGTGCTCGCGGCCTGAGGCCCAGGGCCTGGCACCCCTGACGGCACACTCCCGTGCCTGGCGCTGGCACCGGTGAACTCCATCCCGCCGTGGTCAGCGCGTCCTGCATCCTCGGGCCAGAGAATCGATGATTGCCCCATTCCTTGTCATGTCCACCGGATCAGGGACAGACACGCGGAGGGGTTCCGCTGCGGGCGTATGGCCGTATGATGGGGGTGTCGCCGCGGAAAAGAGGTCGCTCATGTTCGGACTCGGGCCCTCAGAGCTGATCATCGTCGCCATCGTGATCCTGGCCCTGTTCGGCTACAAGAGGCTCCCCGACGCGGCCCGCGCCGTCGGCCGGTCCATGCGGATCTTCAAGGCCGAGACCCGTGGGTTGCGCGAGGACAGTGTGGCCGCCAAGGCGGAGGCGGAGACCCGCCACGGGCCACTGGGCGCGCCCACCCCCACCCCACCCACCTCGCCGGCGCAGCCCTACCAGCAACCCATACAGCAGCCGCGAGCCGACGAGCGCTGAGCGCCGGCTACTGCCATAACCTGACATCGTGAGCACTGTTCGGCCGCGCCTCATACCCCGGCGCCGGCGTGTCCCACCCGACGGCCGGATGCCACTGGTGGAACACCTGCGGGAACTTCGTAACCGCGTCGCAAGGGCGGTGCTGGCCGTCGTGGTCGGAACGGTCGTGGCGTGGTTCTTCTACGACCAGATCCTGCACTTCCTGGAACAGCCGTACTGTTCGCTGCCGGCCAGCCACCGATTCACCGGTGGGTCCGACGACGACTGTGTACTGGTCCTGAACGACCCCCTGTCGGGGTTCCTGTTCCGCATCAAGGTCTGCGCCCTGGCCGGCACGGTGCTGTCCGCACCGGGCTGGCTCTACCAGGTCTGGGCGTTCGTCGCACCGGGCCTGCACCGCAACGAGAAGCGCTACAGCATCACCTTCGTGGGCGTGTCGGCGACCCTGTTCGCCAGCGGTGCCGCACTGGCCTACCTCACCCTGTCCAAGGGTCTGCAACTGCTGGTCGACACCGCGGGTGAGGGCACCATCGCGCTGTTCACGATCGACAGGTACCTGTCCTTCGTGAACGTCATGCTGGTCGTGTTCGGCGCCTCCTTCGAGGTGCCGTTGCTGGTCGTGATGCTCAACATCGTCGGCGTGCTGACCTACCAGCAGCTGCGACACTGGCAACGACTGGCCATCTTCCTGATCTTCGTGTTCGCCGCCGTGGCCACCCCCAGCCAGGACCCGATCACCATGTGCGCGCTGGCCGTGCCCATGTGCGCACTGTTCGAGGGTGCGGTGCTGTTCGCCTTCGTCCACGACCGGCGCAGGGCCCGTCGGGAGGCCGCCGAGTCCTTCCACGACCTGGACGACGACGTCGCCTCGCCACTGGACCTGAGCGACCTGGGCGGCCCACTCGACCCGGACGGCACAGACCGGCTCGACAACACCCCGAGCAGGCTGGACGACTGAGGTACTCCTCCGGCGTGGACCACGGTGGCCGACATCACCGCCATTGCTCTCCGTTGCCCCGGTGAACAGACCGCCGAGGTGAATCGCCTCGGGTCGCAGTACCTCTCCCACGTCTGCACCGCACCGGTAGGGGAGTGTGACATTCCAGGTCGACAGGGCCGCGTTCGTGGCGTGCGCGGTGACGCACCCGCGCACCACGCCGCCCCACCGGGACGTGTTCACCGGCGCGGGGGGAGGGAACCCACACCCGAGTGCGACCAGCCGCGGTGACCTGGTCAGCCGCGGCTGTGCCGCCGCCGGTGTTTCAGCGCAGGGTGAGTGGGGTCTGGGACTCGACCCGGGTCAGCTTCTGCGGGTTGCGGACGTAGTACAGGCCGGTGATGCGGGCGTCCTGGACGCGGACCGCCAGGACGCCGTCGATCTGGCCGTCCCGGCGCACGACCAGTGCCGGGTTGCCGTTCACCGCGCTGGGCTCACCGGTGAGCGCGCCGTTGGCCTTGCCGATGATGCCGACAAGGAAACGGACCACCTTGTCCGCACCGATGATCGGCCGCAGCGCGGCTTGTCTGATGCCGCCACCGTCGCTGACCAGCACGACCTGCGGGGCGAGCACGTCGAGGAGGCCCTGCAGATCGCTGGTTTCCAGCGCGCGCCGGAACGATTCGGCAACCGCCCGGGTCTCGCTCGGGGAGACCACCCCGCGGGGGCGGCGGGCATCGACGTGCTGGCGGGCACGGTGCGCGATCTGGCGGACGGCCGCGGGGCTCTTGTCGAGGGCGGCTGCGATCTCGTCGTAGCCGACATCGAACACCTCGTGCAGCACGAAGACGGCGCGCTCGGTCGGCGACAGCGTCTCGAGGACGATCATGAGTGCCATCGACACGCTCTGGGCGAGTTCGACGTCCTCTGCCACGTCCGGTGTGGTGAGCAACGGCTCGGGCAGCCAGGGGCCGACATACGCCTCCCGGCGGCGCCTCACCGTGCGCAGCCGGTTGAGCGCCTGCCGGGTCGTGATCTGGACCAGGTAGGCGCGCTGGTCACCTACCTGCCCCAGGTCGACCCTCACCCACCGCAGCCAGACCTCCTGGAGCACGTCCTCGGCGTCGGCCGCCGATCCGAGCATCTCGTACGCGACAGTGAACAGCAGGTTGCGGTGGGTGACGAAAACCTCGGTCGCCGGGTCGGTGGCCTGGTCGCTCATATCTCGCCCTTTCTCCTTCCACGGTCGACCGGACGGCCACCCACCACCTGAACCCGCTGTTGTTCAGCGACCGGCCGGCGTCGCGTCGCGCCGTGCCCGCAGCAACTCCTGACGCTTGCCATCCTTGCCCCACCAGGTACGTGCACCGGGCTTGCGTGCCTCGTACCTCAGCTGCCAGACGGTGCCGCGGCACACCATCTCCTTGAGCTTCGCGCCAGCGTGACCGCCAACGTGGAACCTCACCGCGGCGTCGTTCTTGTGGGAGAACTGGAAGACGCCGGCCCGACGACCCAGACTGATGCACTGGCCGACGAACTTCGCGTTGACGGGCGCGGGCTGCTTACCCGCTATCCGGCTGAGCACGGTCTCGGCTGCCTGCGGGCCCAGCTGGACCGCGGACTGGCAGCTCATCCGGTAGGGCAGGTCCGACGGTGCCGCCGAGTCGCCGGCCGCGACGATGCGCAGGTCATCCACGCTGGTCAACGTCTCGTCGGTGAGCAGACGGCCCAGGGCGTCGGTCCTCAGACCGCTGCGCGCGGCCAGGTCCGGCACACCGAACCCGGCTGTCCAGATGGTCACCGCGCTCGGCAGTTCGCGGCCATCGCTGAGCCGCACGGCATCGCGGGTCACCGCGGTCACCTTCGCGTCGGGGCCCTCGAGCACGGTCACACCAAGTTTGGCCAGCCGCCTGGCAACCGAGCGCCGCCCCCGAGGATGCAGGTACGGGCCCAGTATCCCGCCACAGACCAGGGTCACGGTACGGCCCGCCTCCGCCAGCTCGGCGGCGGTCTCGATGCCGGTCGGACCAGCCCCCACAACCGTCACCGTGGCTGTCGCGGGCGCGGCGTCGAGGACCGGCCGTAGCCGCTGCGCCTCCTCCAGGCTGGCGATCGGGTAGGCGAACTCGGCCGCCCCGGGTACGCGCGGGTCGGCGCTGCGACTGCCCACCGCGTAGATCAGGTAGTCGTAGCTGACCGTGCCACCGGTCACCAACGCCACGTTGCGCTCGGCCACGTCGATCCGGGTCACGGTGTCGACCACCAGCCGAACACCGTCAGCGAGGACCTTCTGGTAGTCGACGACCGCGTCGTGGGACCCGCGCACCAGTTGGTGCAGGCGGATCCGCTCGACGAAGGTCGGGCGCGGGTTGATCAGCGTCACGGTCACGTCGTCGCGCTGCGTCAGACGATTGGCGGCCATGACACCGGCGTATCCGCCACCGATCACCACCACATCAGTGTTCCCAGGCATGGTGTCTCCTTCGCTTCAGGGGCTTTCGGCCTCAAGACACCGCCGCACCGATCGCTGTGACAGCACGTGAGACAGATCACCACACCGGCGTGGGCCCGGCTGAGAGAACCTGCCCCACGAGGAGGGCCCCGCGATCACCTGGCTGACACCCGACCGAGCCGCCGAACACGGCTGATTGCGGTCCGGGCCGCGGCGTCGGCCGGTGGCCAGTACGGTTCTGCACCGTGAACACGCAGGTGACGCTGCTGGTCAACCCGACTGCCGGCCACGGCCGGGCCGCCCGACTAGTCGATCCGGTACGAGAACAGTTGCGGGCCGGTGGGCTGGACGTGGCCGTGGCCCGGGGCCGCCACGCCGAACACAGCCTCGACCTGGCCCACGCCGCGGTCGAACAGGGCACCGGCGCGCTGGTCGTACTCGGCGGCGACGGCATGTGTCACCTGGCGTTGCAGGCGGTGGCCGGCACCACCACCCCACTGGGGATCATCCCGGCCGGTACCGGTAACGACCTCGCCGCCACCGTGGGCATGCCCATCGACCCGCGCACCGCCGCCCGGACCGTCGCCGAAGCGGTACGCCAGGACCGGACCCGAAAGATCGACGCGGCCACCGCCGCCGGCCGGTGGTGGGGCGGCGTGCTGTGCGCCGGGTTCGACTCGGCGGTCAACGAACGCGCCAACGCCATGCGCTGGCCGGCCGGCCCACGCCGCTACGACCTGGCCATCCTCGCCGAACTGGCCCGGCTACACACCGAGACGTTCACCCTCACCCTCGACGGGCAGCCCTGGCAGGTCGAGGCCACCCTGGTCGCCGTGGGAAACGGACCACGCTACGGCGGCGGCCTACAGATCTGCCCGCAGGCCCGCATCGACGACGGGTTACTCGACGTGACCGTGGTCGGGCCGGTGTCACGGGTCGAACTGGTCCGGGTCAAACCCAGGGTTCGCCGCGGCGACCACATCACCCACCCGGCGGTCACCGTCCGTCAGGCCCGCCAGATCACCCTGGCCGCACCCGGAGTGACCGCCTACGCCGACGGGGAACGGGTGGGAGCACTGCCGGTGACCGCGACCTGCGTGCCCGGCGCGCTGCGGGTGCTCACCCCCGCCCTGCCCACGGACGAACCGATCCAGCCTTAGGCTTGGGGCCATGAGCAGTCCCGCCGAGCGGTATGCCGCGGCCCGCCGGCGGTCCGCCCACCCAGAACTCACCTCGTTCAGCGCCGAATACGCCTTTCCACTCGACCCGTTCCAGATCGCCGCATGTGAGGCTCTTGAGGACGGCCTGGGTGTCCTGGTCTGCGCCCCGACCGGGGCCGGCAAGACCGTGGTCGGCGAGTTCGCCGTGCACCTGGCCCTACAACTGGGCCGCAAGTGCTTCTACACCACCCCGATCAAGGCACTGTCCAACCAGAAGTACGCCGACCTGGTCGCCCGCCACGGCGCGGCCAACGTCGGCCTGCTCACCGGCGACAACACCGTCAACGGTGAGGCACCGGTGGTGGTGATGACCACCGAGGTGCTGCGCAACATGCTCTACGCCGGGTCGACCACCCTGACCGGACTGGGTTTCGTGGTCATGGACGAGGTGCACTACCTGGCCGACCGGTTCCGTGGCGCGGTGTGGGAGGAGGTCATCATCCACCTACCCTCCTCGGTGACCCTGATCGGTCTGTCGGCGACCGTCAGCAACGCCGAGGAGTTCGCTGACTGGCTGGTCACCGTCCGAGGGGACACCCGGGCGATCGTCAGTGAGGACCGGCCGGTGCCACTGTGGCAACACATGATGGTCGGCGGTCGACTGTTCGACCTGTTCCGTGACGCCTCCACCCACGAGGTCAACCCCGACCTGGTCCGCCACATCCGGGAACGCCACCGACACCTGGACCCGGCCCGCCGTCGCGGCCGACCAGGCCGGACCCGCCCACCCGACCGGGTCGAGGTGATCGGCCGGCTCGACCGCGAGGGCCTCCTGCCGGCGATCAACTTCATCTTCAGCCGGGCCGGCTGCGACGCCGCGGTCCGCCAGTGCCTCTACTCCGGGATGCGCCTGAACACCGCCGAGGAACGCGAGGAGGTCCGCCAGATCGCCTCCCGTCGCACCGCCGACATCCCCGCGGAGGACCTCAACGTGCTCGGCTACTGGGAATGGCTCGACGGACTGGAACGCGGCGTGGCCGCCCACCACGCCGGGTTGATCCCGACCTTCAAGGAAACCGTCGAGGAGCTGTTCACCCGGGGACTGGTCAAGGCCGTGTTCGCAACCGAAACCCTGGCCCTGGGCATCAACATGCCAGCCCGTTCGGTGGTACTGGAACGTCTGGTCAAGTGGAACGGCGAGGCGCACGTGCCGGTCACCCCGGGGGAGTACACCCAGTTGACCGGCCGGGCCGGCCGACGCGGCATCGACGTGGAGGGTCACGCCGTGGTGCTGTGGACACCCGACGTGGACCCCGCCCAGGTCGCCGGGCTGGCCTCCACCCGCACCTACCCGCTGCGTTCGTCGTTCCGCCCGTCCTACAACATGGCGGTCAACCTGGCCGGGCAGATGGGCCGGGTCGCCGCCCGGGAACTACTGGAGTCCTCCTTCGCCCAGTTCCAGGCCGACCGGTCGGTGGTCGGCCTGGCCCGTCAGATCCAACGCAACACCGAGGCGTTGGACGGCTACCGGGAGGCGATGGCCTGCGACCGGGGTGACTTCGCCGAGTACGCCGACCTGCGCGAGCAACTCAGGGCACGCGAGCAGATGCTGGCCCGGGAGGGTGCCGAACGTCGCCGTGGCGCCGCGGTGGAGTCACTGGAACGGCTGCGGGTCGGCGACGTGATCCGGGTTCCGGCCGGGCGACGGTCCGGCATGGCGGTGGTGCTCGACCCCGGTGTGCACCCGATGACCGAGCCCCGGCCGCTGGTACTCACCGAGGACCGGTGGGCTGGGCGGCTCTCACCGGTGGACTTCCCCCGACCGGTCGAACCGGTGGGCCGGATGCACGTGCCCAAACACTTCAACCACCGGTCACCACAGGCCCGCCGCGACCTGGCCTCCAGTCTGCGCGCCGCCCAGGTGCGGGCCGAGTCGGGCCGTGCCCGCCGGGTCCGTGCTCCCGCCGCCGATGACGAACAGATCGCCCGCCTGCGTCGGCAGATCCGCGGGCATCCCTGCCACCGCTGCCCCGACCGGGAAGAACACGCCCGGTGGGCCGAGCGTTACCACCGACTCGACCGGGACACCCGGTCAGTGCGCCAGCGGATGGACAACCGCACCCACTCCATCCCGCGCACCTTCGACCGGGTCTGCGCCCTGCTCGACCAACGCGGATACCTCGACGGTGACACCGTCACCCCGGCCGGCCGTCAACTGGCCAGGATCTGGTCGGAAAGCGACCTGCTGGTCGCCGAATGCCTCCGGTCAGGGGTGTGGGACGCCCTGTCCGCACCGGAACTGGCCGCCGCGGTGTCGGCCCTGCCCTACCAGTCCCGCCGGGAGGACGCCCTACCACCACGGGTTCCGGCCGGGCCCACCCGCGAGGCACTCGAGCAGACCATACGACTGTGGTCGGCCATCAACGACGACGAGCAGTCCCACCAACTGCCCCCCACCGCCGAACCCGACCTCGGGTTCGCCTGGCCTGCCTATCGGTGGACCCGCGGCGAGTCACTCGACCGGGTACTTTCAGCCGCCGAGGCGGCCGGCCAGGAACTGTCCGCGGGTGATTTCGTGCGGTGGTGCAAACAGGTCCTCGACCTGCTCGAACAGATCAGCGAGATCGCCGAACAACCGCTGCGCGACACCGCGCGGTCGGCCTGTGCGGGTATGCGCCGCGGTGTGGTCGCCTACACCAGTGTCGCCTGAGAGAAGCCCGGCGCACCGGTGGGGCGAGCTCGACACGGTGCGGCACAATGACCCAACGCGGTGCCACCACCCAGGCAACCACACAGGGTTCCTGCTGTTCGGCACGGGCGTCTCGGCCGCAACATGAGGGAGTTCCACAATGACCTGTCCGGTGTGTTCGACGGTCAACTCCGAGGGTGCCCGCATCTGCCAGCACTGCGGCAACGCGCTGCCCGAGGCAGGCCCTGGTTACGGCGCCACCGCGGCCCCGCAGTCCTACGGCAGCCCCCACAGCACCGACACCCCGGGGCAGTACCCCCAACAGCCCAGCTATCCGCAACAGTCTCAGTACCCGCAGTACCCTCAGCAGTCTCAGTACCCGCAGTACCCGCAGCAGACGCCGTACCCGCAGCAGTACGGTTCGGACGCGCCCGCGGGGTACCCCTCCGGCTACGAGCAGGCCCAGCATCAGGCCCAGGCCTACGAGCAGACCCGTCAGCCCGGGTACGGTCAGCAGCCCGGCTACGGCGGATACGACCCGGGTGCCGCACAGGCCGCACAACCGGCCCAACAGCCGACCGCGTACCAGCCAGACCAGTGGGGACAGGCCGCCGGCCACGACCAACCACAGCAGGCCAACCCCCACGACCAGCGACCCGGCTACGGCCAGTCGGGCTACCCATCGGCCCACCAACAGACCCCACAGTGGGGGCAGGCACCCGCGGGGTACCCCTCCGGCTACGAGCAGGCCCAGCATCAGGCCCAGGCCTACGAGCAGACCCGTCAGCCCGGGTACGGTCAGCAGCCCGGCTACGGCGGATACGACTCCGGCGGCGTGCAGGCCCAACAGCCGACCGCGCACCAGCCAGACCAGTGGGGACAGTGGGGGCAGGCCCCCGGCTACGAACCGTCAGACGGCTACGGTCAGCAGCCCGGCTACGACCAGGCCCGGTACGGCGGTTACGACCAGAACCAACCGGCCTACGGGCAACCGGCGTGGAGCAGCCCGGCGCCGCCGAAGTCCGGCGGCAACGCCAGGATCATCATCCTGGTGGCGGGTGTGGTCGCGGTGCTGGTCGTCGCCGGCGTGGTCCTGGCCCTCACGAAGTTCAACAAGAAGGTCTTCGACTCCGCAGCGTTGAACAAGGACATCGCCACCCAGTACAACGACCGGTTCGGCGAGAAGATCGAGGTCGACTGCCCCAAGAACACGCAGGTGAAAAAGGGCGCCTCGTTCACCTGTGACATCGCCGGACGGGACAACACCATCGAGGTGAAGATCACCAGCGACGACGGCGACTACACCTGGCGGCCCAGTAGCTGAGGCCCACCCGGCCCACCCGGCCCACCCTCGTGGTCACCGACAAGATCCCGCGACCCACTCAGGTGTGCGCGTCGCGCAACGCGGCCAACAGGCGGGACAGCACCGAGTCCAGGCCCCACCGGGTGGACAACTCGACCAACGTCGCCGGATCGACCGGCTCGGCCGGCAAGCGGTCGGCCAGATCGGCCGGGTCGGGTACCGGCACGTCGTGGCGGGCCGACACCACCTGCCAGGCCGCGTCCAGGTACTCCCGAGCGTCGCCCAGCCTGCGCCGCGCCCCGGCCGGGAACCCCTCGACCTGCCCGCGGTCCAACGCCTCGAGCAGCCCCGACAGCGAACCGAACCGGCTCACCAGCGCCGCCGCGGTCTTGTCACCCACCCCGGCAACCCCGGGTAGCCCGTCACTGGGATCACCCCGCAACACGGCGAAGTCCGGGTACGCCCGCCCGGGAATGCCATACCGGGCGGCCACCTCGGCCGGCCCACACACCTCCATCCGGGCCAGCCCACGACCGGTGTACAGGACCCGCACCGGGCCACGGTCACCCTGCCCGTCGCGCACCACCCCGAACAGGTCCCGGTCTCCGCTGACCACCTCGACCGGGCCCGGTTCGCGGGCAGCCAACGTCGCGATAACGTCGTCAGCCTCGAAACCGGCCACCCCCAACCGGGCGATCCCCACCGCGTCGAGTACCTGCTCGATCACCGGAACCTGTCCGACCAGTCCCTCGGGAATCGCCTCGCCGCCGTCGGGACCCACCCGGTGTGCCTTGTAGGAGGGCACCGCGGCCACCCGGAACGCCGGCCGCCAGTCGGCGTCCAGGCAGGCCACCAGCCGGGACGGACGCCTGGTCGACACCAACCGGGCCACCATGTCGCAGAACCCGCGTACCGCGTTGACCGGACTGCCATCGGGCGCGGTCAGTGACTCGGGCAGTGCATGGAACGCCCGGAAGTACAGGCTCGCCGAGTCCAGCAGCATCAGCATCACACCGGCAGCCTGCCACGTCCTGCCCGATACCCTGAACGCATGGCCGACCTGTTCCCTGTCGAACGGCTCGCGGCCGCCCAGAAGGCGACCGCGCAGGCCGGAATCGACGCACTGCTGCTCAGTCCCGGCGCTGACCTGCGCTACCTGACCGGCTACCACGCGATGCCACTGGAACGACTGACCTGCCTGGTGGTACCGGCCACCGGCGACCCGGTCCTGGTGGTACCCCAACTCGAACGCCCCGCCGCACTGGCCTCACCGGCCGCCCACACCGGCATCGACATCGTCGGCTGGCCGGAGGTCGACGACCCCTTCGCCCTGGTCGCCGAACTGACCCGCACCGCCCTGGGCCGCCCACCGGCCACCGTCGCGGTGGCCAACCGGATGTGGGCCGAACACGCGGCGGCCCTACGCCAGGCCCTACCCGAAGCCGACCAGACCCTGGCCGGCCAGGTACTGGCCGGGCTGCGGATCACCAAGAGCCCCGAAGAACTGGCCGCACTACGCCGCGCCGGACAGGCCATCGACCGGGTCCACGAACGGATGGCCGAATGGCTGCGCCCCGGGCGCACCGAGGCACAGGTGGGCCGCGACATCGCCGAGGCGATCGTGGCCGAGGGGCACGCCAGCGCACTGTTCGTCATCGTCGGCTCAGGACCCAACGCGGCCAGCCCACACCACGAACTGTCCGACCGCACCATCGAACGCGGTGACGTGGTCGTGGTCGACATCGGCGGGGTGACCGCCGAGGGCTACTGCTCGGACTCGACCCGCACCTACCTGGCCGGGGGAACACCCGAGGAGGAGTTCACCCGCTACTACCAGGTACTCCACCGCGCCCAGCAGGCCGCCTGCCAGGCGGTCCGACCAGGTGTGAGCGCGCACAGCATCGACGCGGCCGCCCGTGAGGTGATCGACGCCGCCGGCTACGGACAGTACTTCGTACACCGCACCGGGCACGGCATCGGCCTGGAAGGCCATGAGGAGCCCTACATCGTGGCCGGAAACGACCAACCGGTCGCGCCCGGCATGGTCTTCAGCATCGAACCGGGCATCTACCTGCCCGGCCGGCACGGCGCCCGCATCGAGGACATCGTCGCGTGTACCGACACCGGGTTCGAACCACTCAACGTGGTCACCCGCGACCTCGTCGTGCTGGAGGCATAACCCATGTCACCACGGACCACAACACTCGACGCGGGGGACCTGTCACCACAAACCCAGGCGCTCCTGGAGTTGACCCGAGACATCGCCGACCGGGAACTGCGCCCCCGGGCGGCAGACCACGAAGCCCGCGCGGTGTTCCCCCGACAGGTGTTCCGCATCCTGGGCCGGGCCGGACTGCTGGGGCTGCCCTACGACCCTGCCCACGGCGGCGGCGGCCAGCCCTACCAGGTGTACCTGCGGGTCCTGGAGGAACTGGCCTGCGCCTGGCTGGCCGTCGGGCTCGGTGTCAGCGTGCACACCCTGGCCTGCTTTCCGGTCCACGCCTACGGCACCCCACAACAACGGGAACGGTTCCTACCCGACATGCTCGGCGGGGAACTCCTCGGCGCGTACTGCCTGTCCGAACCGCAGTCCGGTTCGGACGCCGCGGCCCTGACCACAAGGGCGGTACGTGACGGCGAGGACTACCTGGTCAACGGGGTGAAGGCGTGGGTCACCCACGCCGGGCAGGCCGACTTCTACAACCTGATGGTCCGCACCTCCGACGACGGCCCACGCGGGGTGTCCACCCTGCTGGCAGACTCGACCACCCCCGGTCTGCTCCCGCAGCCCCCGGAGAAGAAGATGGGCCTGTCGGCCAGCCCCACCGCCCAGATCGTGCTCTCCGACGCCAGGGTGCCCGCCGACCGACTACTCGGCAAACCCGGCGAAGGCTTCCACATCGCCCTGGCCGCGCTGGACGCCGGGCGGCTGGGAGTGGCCGCCTGCGCCGTGGGCCTGGCCCGCGCCGCCCTGGATCACGCGGTCACCTACGCCGGCCAACGCCACCAGTTCGGACACGCCATCGCCGACTTCCAGGGTGTGTCGTTCATGCTGGCCGACATGGCCACCCAGGTGGAGGCGGCCCGCGCCCTGTACCTGTCGGCGGCCCGCCGACACGACGCGGGCCAACCGTTCGGCACCCAGGCGGCGATGGCCAAACTGTTCTGCACCGACACCGCCATGCGGGTCACCACCGACGCGGTCCAGGTCCTGGGCGGCTACGGCTACGTCGAGGACCACCCGGTGGAGCGGTGGATGCGCGAGGCCAAGGTGCTCCAGATCCTGGAGGGCACCAACCAGATCCAACGGCTGGTGATCGGCCGCACCCTGACCAGGCACCGAGCGTGATCACCCACCCCCGGAACACCGCGCGCCGGTAGGTTGTGGGACATGGAGGAGCTCGACCGGCTCATCGTCGCGGCACTGTGTCAGGACGGACGGATGAGTTACACCGACCTGGCCGAACGGGTCGGACTGTCGGTGTCGGCGGTACACCAACGGGTCCGCCGACTCGAACAACGCGGGGTGATCCGCGGCTACTCCGCGCGGGTCGACGCCCAGGCGTTGGGCCTGCCCCTGACCGCGTTCATCTCCATCAAACCGATCGACCCGGCCGCACCCGACGACGCACCCGAACGCCTGGCCCACCTGGAGGCCATCGAGGCCTGCCACAGCGTGGCCGGTGAGGAAAGCTACATCCTCAAGGTCCGGGTACCCGACCCGATCCAACTGGAAAGCCTGCTCCAGGCCATCCGCGCGGCAGCCAACGTGTCCACCCGCACCACCGTGGTGCTGTCCACCCCCTACGAGGACCGACCCCCCGCCGTGTGACCCCGGCGGGTACCAGCCGGTACACCGTGACGACCGGTACCCGCCGGAGTGTCAGGCGAACACCCCGGCCCGCCGGGCGTGGTCGTAGTGGTACACCCGCACCCCGTCGACGAACGCCTCCTCAACCCGGCTCATCACGTCCAACGGGTCACCGGACCACACACACAGGTCGGCGTCCTTACCGACCTCCAGCGAACCGATCCGGTCGTCGACCCCGACGATCCGGGCCGGATTGATGGTCACCGCCCGCAGCGCGGTGTCCCGATCCAACCCCTCCTTGACCGCCAGGGTGGCCTGGTGGATGAGGAAGTGGATGGGTACCACCGGGTGGTCGGTGGTGATCGCGATGGTCACCCCGGCCGCGGCCAACAGTCCCGGCGCGGCCAGCGACCTGTTGGCCAACTCCACCTTGGACCGGGTGGTGAACAGCGGCCCGACCACCACCGGCACCCCCGCGGCGGCCACCACGTCGGCGATCAGGTGCGCCTCGGTGCCATGGTCGATCACCAGCCGGTACCCGAACTCCGCGGCGATCCGCATCGCGGTGGCGATGTCGTCGGCCCGGTGACAGTGCTGCCGCCACGGAACCTCCCCACGCAACGCCAGGGACAGCGCCTCAAGCCTGAGGTCCCGCTCGGGTGCCGGCCGGTCCGGGTCGGGGTGCTCCCGGCGAGCCAGGTAGTTGGCCGCCTGGGTCAACGCGTCACGGATCACCGCGGCGGTACCCAGCCGCGAGGTCGGCATCACCTTACGGTCGCCATACACCCGCTTGGGGTTCTCCCCGAGAGCCGACTTGATACCACTGGGACTGCGTAACACCATCTGGTCAACGGTGCGGCCCCAGCACTTCACCGCGACGGTCTGCCCGCCGATCGGGTTGGCCGACCCCGGGTTGACGTTGACCGCCAGCACGCCGCCGCCGATCGCGTCACGAAACCCCTGGTCGGCCGGGTTGATCGCGTCCAGTGCCCGCACCTGCGCGGTGACCGGTTCGCTGATCTCGTTGGTGTCGTTACCCGCCCAGCCGACTCCCTCCTCGGAGGTGCCGACATGGGTGTGGGCGTCGAGGAAACCGGGTGTCACCCACCGGCCCGTGGCGTCCACCACGGTGGCCGTCGGGGAAACCCGGACCTGCGGTCCACCCACCGCGGCGATCTTGCCGTCCCGTAACAGCACGGTGCCCGACTCGATCGGATCACCCTCGATCGGAACGACCCGACCGCCCACGATGGCCACCTCGGACACCACGGTCCACACACCTTCCACGCCACGTTGACCAGCGCGATGGCAGACTGCCCACGCGCGGGTCCCAACACCCGGAGCGTACGCACAACCCCGGACATCCGGCGCGAAGGGGGAAGACGTGATCACGGTGTGCGGGGAGGGACTTGTCGACCTCGTTGACCGTGGAAACCACACCTACCAGGCATGCCCTGGCGGCAGCCCTCTCAACGTGGCGGTTGGCCTGGCCCGCCTCGGCCACCCCACCTCCCTGCTCGCCAGACTCGCCGACGACCCGTTCGGCCGACTGCTACGCGCACACCTGACCGCCGCCGCGGTGTCCGACCGCGACCTGGTCCACGCCGCCGAACCCTCCACCGTCGCGGTCACCTCCCTGGACCGGCACGGTCACGCCGACTACCACTTCTACGTCCAGGGCACCGCCGACTGGCAGTGGAAGCCCACCGACCTACCCGACCGGCTACCCGCCGACGTGACAGCCCTGCACACCGGTTCACTGGCCACCTGGATCCCACCCGGCGCCGAGGCCATCGAGGCACTGCTACGCCGAGAGCACCACCGCGGCGCGGTCACCCTCTGCTACGACCCCAACGTGCGCCCGGCGCTGATGGGGGAGCACCACACCGCCCGCGCCCGCATCGAACGCCTGGTCGGCCTGGCCGACGTGGTCAAGGTCAGCGACGAGGACCTGGCCTGGGCACACCCCGGCCGCGACCCCGTACAGGTCGCCGGCGACTGGGCAACACACGGCCCCCGCCTGATCGTGGTCACCCGTGGCGGCCACGGCGCCACCGCGGTGACCGCCACCGGACACCAGGTGACCCGCCCGGCCCCGGCGATCAGCGTGGTCGACACCGTCGGCGCCGGCGACGCGTTCACCGCCGGCCTGCTGGCCGGACTGGCCGACCTGGACGCCCTGGGCCCCCACGGCCGCACCGCCTGCGACCGACTCGACCGCGACACCCTGGCCGCACTCCTTGACCGGGCGAATCTGGTCGCCGCCCTGACCTGCACCCACCCCGGCGCCCACCCACCCACCGCAGCGGAGGTGGACCGGGCCGGTGCCCACCACCCCGGCCGTCCCACGGCGCCAGGGCGATAGCACCCCACCGGCCACACCGAACAGCGTTGCCTCGCCCACCGCCGCACCCCTACCCTCCGGCCCGTGACCGACCACCCCCACGCGACCCGAGCCCACCGGGTGCGACGGTGGTTACGCCACCTGGGCGCCGACACCCGACCGTGGCGTTCCTCCCGCGAGTACCGACTGCTGTTGACCAGCCGCACCATCACCCAGGCCGGCAGCATGATCACCTACATCGCGGTGCCCTACCAGATCAAGACCCTGACCGGCTCCTACCTGGCCGTCGGCGCGGTGGGCACCGCCGAACTGGTACCGATGGTCGTCTGCGGCCTGTACGGCGGGGCGCTGGCCGACGCGGTGGACCGCCGCCGGCTGGTGTTGTGCTGCGAGGCCGCTCTGGCCGTGGTGTCGGTCCTGCTGGCCGTCAACGCCTGGCTACCACACCCGATGCTGTGGCCCATCTACTGTCTGGCCGGTCTGGCCGCGGCCGCCGCCTCGATCCAGGAACCCGCCGTGGACGCCATCCTGCCCCGGGTGGTCATCCGTGACCACCTCACCAGCGCACTGGCCCTGGCCTCGGCCTGGTCGAGCCTCAGCCGCATCGGCGGACCCGCACTCGGCGGCCTGCTGCTGACCGGCCTGGGCGCCGGCCCGGCCTACCTGCTCGACGTGGCCACCTTCGGCGTCTCACTGGCCACACTGGCCGCCATGCGCCCGGTCCCACCGCCCGGCGGCGCACAACGGCCCTCGGTCAGCGGCATCCTCACCGGGCTGCGTTTCGCCGCCAGCCGACAGGAACTGGTCGGCACCTACCTGGTCGACATCGCCGCCATGGCCCTGGCCATGCCCACCGCACTACTGCCCTTCCTCGCCGACACCCTGCACGCCCCACGCTCGCTGGGCCTGCTCTATGCCGCCGAGTCGGTCGGCGCACTGGTGGTCAGCGCGACCAGCGGCTGGACCAGCAGGATCAACCACCACGGCCGGGCCGTGGCCTACGCCGCGGCCGGATGGGGACTGTCCATCACCGCACTGGGCCTGGTCTCCGACCTGTGGCTGGCCCTGGCCTGCCTGGCCGCCGCCGGCGCCGCGGACATGCTCAGCGGACTGTTCCGCGGCACCCTGTGGAACCTGACCGTGCCCGACCACCTACGCGGTCGACTGGCCGGCATCGAACTACTCAGCTACACCACCGGACCGGTACTCGGCCAGGCCCGCGCCGGGGGCACCGCGGCCCTGGTCGGAGTGCCCACCGCGATCTGGTCCGGCGGCCTGGCCTGCGTCATCGCGGTGGGCGCACTCACCGCGCGACTACCCCGGTTCAGGTCCTACCACGCCGACACCACCGCACCGTCCGACCGACCGGACCCGGCCACCACAGCGCAGACGGCCGACACCGGTTGACCGGCGTCACAGAACCCGCTCAGACCCACCCCGGCTGGCCGCGGCCATCGCGTCACCGACCGCCACCGCCGCCTCCCGGTCCACCCCGGCGTGGCGGTCCCACCACCGCCGGCCCGCCTCGGGCAGCGTGTGGATCGGGTCGTAGTACTCGTAGGTGCGCACCAGCGCGTCGGGGTCGTCCTGTTCGATACCGGTGCGGTAGTTCTTGGTCCAGTAGGAGATGCCCCGCTCCCGGTCATACTCGCCGACCTGGTGCACCCACCGCTTGCCCACGTACGGCACGTCACACACGATCCGCGGGGTGGCGAACCCCGGCAGGTAACCCATGATCGCGTGTTGCAGTCCCTGTGCCTCCCACACCGCCAGCCGCCAGTGTTCGGCGTTGGGGATCATGTCGCACATGTAGAAGTAGTAGGGCATGATGCCCGCGTCGTCGAGCAGCCCGAAACACAGGTCCAACAACGCCTCACTGGTCGCGTTCACCCCCCGCAACAACACACCCTGGTTCCGCACGTCACGCACCCCGGCCTCGAGCATCGCCCGCGCGGCCCGGGCCACCAGCGGGGTCACCTGCTGGGCGGCATTGACATGGGTGTGGATCGCCAAGGAGACCCCCCGAGCCCGGGCCAGCGTGGACAGCCGTTCCATCCCCGCCCGCACCGGGTCGGACAACCAGTGCTGCGGCAGACCCATCAACGCCTTGCTGGCCAACCGGATGTCCCGGATGTTGTCGATCGCCAGCAACCGTGTGACGAAGTCCTCCAACCGCGGCCAGGGCAGGTTCGCCACGTCACCACCGGACACCACCACGTCGCGCACCGCCGGGGTGGCCCGCAGGTACTCCAGCATGGCCTCCAACCGGTCGGTGGGCCGCAACGCGAACCGGTGCTTGTCCACCTGCGGGGTGGAGTTGCCGACCAGGTCCATCCGGGTGCAGTGTCCGCAGTACTGCGGACAGGTCGACAACAACTCGGCCAGCACCTTGGTCGGATACCGGTGGGTCAGACCCTCCACCGCCCACATCTCCGCCTCGTGCAACGAGTCACGGGTCGCACGCGGGTGTGACGGCCACACCTGCTGGCGGTCCGAGAGCACCGGCAGCATGTACCGGCGCACCGGATCGGCGTACATCGCCTCGGTGGTCGGCACCGCGTCGGGAACCATCGTGTTGACCATCTGCGGCGGCAGCAGCAACGACATCGTGGCGCGCCTGGCCTGGTCCTGCTCCACGTCGAGGTAGAACGACTCGTCGAGCAGGTCCCCGAACACCGCACGCAACTGGCGCACGTTCTTCACGCAGTGCGCCCGCTGCCACTGCACGTCCGCCCACTGCTGCGCGGTGACCTCCCGCCAACCGGGCAACCGCCGCCAGTCCGGTTCGACCAGAGCCCGGCGACGGTACTGGTACGGCTGGTCACTCACGGGGTGCCTCCTGTCGTGCGCCGACGACGTCGAGCTGCGGACGCAGAACTTGTCACCCGTCACGATACGGGAGAACATTCTGGCAGGCCATCCGGTCACAGGATAATTTACGCTCAGTACGCCCTACGACCATAAGAGGTACGCCGTGTTCGAGTGTGATCCAGACATCCACCCCAGCCGGGTGGCGTCCCCGGTCGGACTGCACCGGGTACTGGACCCACCCGGCGTACTACCCCAGGCCGCCCACCGACTGGACACCACACCAACCCTGTGGCCCGACGAGGTCCGCCTGCGCGTCGAACGACTCAACCTCGACGCCGCCTCCTACCACCAACTCGCCGACACACACCACGGCGACGGGCAGGCCATCCGCGCCGCCGTCGCCGACATCATCAGAACCCGCGGCAAGATGCAGAACCCGGTCACCGGATCGGGCGGCATGCTCGTCGGCGTCGTCGAACAGGTCGGCCCAGCCTCCCCACTGGGCCTGCGCCCCGGCCAACGCGTGGCCACCCTCGTCTCACTGACCCTGACCCCCCTGGCCATCACCGACGACCTGAAGAACTGGGACGGACTCAGCGAACAGGTACCCACCGACGGCCACGCCATCCTGTTCGGCCGCTCCATCGCCGCGGTACTACCCGAGGACCTACCCACCCCGCTGTCCCTGTCGGTCATGGACGTGTGCGGCGCACCCGCACTGACCACCCGGGTGGTCACCGGCTACCGCGACCGCGGACACACCCCCTCGGTGGCCGTCCTGGGCGGCGCCGGCAAGTCCGGTTCACTGGCCCTGGCCGCCGCCCGCCGCGCCGGCGCCGGCCGACTCGTCGCGGTCGTCCCCACCACCACCGAGGCAACCCTGCTCGACCACACCGGACTGGTCGACGCCCTGAACCTCACCGTCGCGCTGGCCGACGCCCGCGACCCGGTCGCGGTGGCCACCGCCGTCGGTGAACCGGTCGACATCACCGTCGTGTGCGTCAACGTGCCCGGCTGCGAAGGCGGCGCCATCCTGTCCACCCGCGACGGCGGAACGATCATCTTCTTCTCCATGGCCACCTCGTTCCCCGCCGCCGCACTGGGCGCCGAAGGTCTGGCCGCCGACGTCACCATGCTGATCGGCAACGGCTACCTGCCCGGCCACGCCCAGGCCGCCCTGGCCCTGCTGCGCGACGAACCCGCACTACGCACCCTGTTCGAAGCCCGGACCACCAGTGGGCACTGAGACAACACTGAGCCCATGACCACCACCCTGCTACGCGGCGGACACATCCACACCCCGGCCCACCCACACGCCACCGCCATGCTCGTCGACAACGACACCGTCGTGTGGGTCGGCACCGACCCACACGACAGCCCCACCACAACTTTCGACACCGTGGTGAACCTGTCCGGCGCACTGGTCACCCCCGCCTTCGTCGACGCCCACGTCCACCTCACCTCCACCGGCCTGACCCTGTCAGGCCTGGACCTGTCCGGCGCACCAAGCCTGGCCGCCGCCCTGGACGCCCTGGCCCACCACGCCGCCCACACCGGCGAGCAGGTCATCCTCGGTGGCGGCTGGGACGACACCACCTGGCCCGAACACCGACCCCCCACCGCCGCCGAACTGGACCGGGCCAGCCGCGGCGCCAAGGTGTACCTGGCCCGCGTGGACGTCCACTCCGCGGTCGTGTCCACCGCCCTGCTCGCAGCCACCCCACAGGCCGCGTCGCTACCCGGACACGACCCGACCGGCCAGGTCCGACTCGACGCCCACCACGCCCTACGCGAGGCCGCCCACGCGGCCATCCCCACCCACCAACTGGCCACCGCACAACGCACCGCCCGCGCCCACGCCGCCAGCCTGGGAATCGCAGCCCTCCACGAGATGGCCGGCCCCACCGTCTCAGGACTGCGAGACCTCGAAACCCTGCTCCACCTGGCCGCCACCGAACCAGGACCGAAGATCACCGCCTACTGGGGCGAACTCGGCGCCATCGACCTGGTCCGCGAACTCGGCCTGGCCGGAGCCGGCGGCGACCTGTTCTGCGACGGGTCCCTGGGCTCACACACCGCCGCGTTGACCACCCCCTACACCGACCACCCCCACACCACAGGCCACCTGCACCACGACGCCACCCAGATAGCCGAACACCTGGCCGCCTGCACCCGAGCCGGCATCCAGGGCGGCTTCCACGCCATCGGCGACCGCGCCCTGGCGGCCATCCTCGACGGGGCCCGCCTGGCCGCCCAGCAGGTCGGCACCCAGGCCCTGGCCGCCAGCCGACACCGCGTCGAACACGCCGAGATGCCCCCCGACATCGCCGCCTTCACCCGACACGGACTACTCGCCTCGGTACAACCCGCCTTCGACGCCGCCTGGGGCGGCGAGGCCGGCATGTACGCCACCCGACTGGGCGCCACCCGCGCCCGAGGACTCAACCCCCTGGCCGACTACGCCGCCGCCGGTGTGCCACTGGCCTTCGGGTCGGACTCACCGGTCACCCCACTGGACCCCTGGGGCGGCATCCGCGCCGCCATACACCACCACACCCCCGGATCGGGACTGTCACCCCAGGCAGCGTTCACCGCGGCCACCCGCGGCGGCTGGCAGGCCGCCCGCCACAACACCCACGGCATCGGCACCCTGGTCCCCGGCGCACCCGCCCACTACGCCATCTGGGACACCTCCGCGTGCCCACCACCAGTCGCCGGCCTACCAGACCTGACCCCCGGCACCACCCCACCCACCTGCCTGCGCACCGTCGTGGGCGGAGCGACCATCTACGAAAGGACACCGTGACCGCATCCACCCACACCGGCCCAACCCGGCAAGCCGAACGGACCACCAGATGATCCCGACACTGCACCTGGACCCCCACACCGTGACCAGGGCCCGCGAACTGGCCGCGCAGGCAGCCGAACCGGTCATCCACCTGGCCCGAACCCACACCACCACCGCGGTGGAACGCGCCACCCTGCGCCTGGCCGGCCTGTCCGGCGCCGACCCGTCCCACCAGGGCGGCAGCCAACCCTGGGTCAACACCGTCGTGGACGCCGTGGCCACACAGGTCGGCCTGGCCCACGGCGTGGCCCTACCGGTCTTCCACGCCCTACGTACCGGCGGCCACACCGACCTGGCCGAACTGGCCGCCAAGACCGCCGCCGGATCGGTGCGCTACACCCTGCCCACCGGTCGCGACGCC
>DATCWR010000328.1:0-19556 GCA_036566245.1 Mycobacteriales bacterium
ACGCGGTGCTCGCGCCGGCCAGTTACGCCCAGGACGACGCGAACCAGTCGGTGGACGTCCGGATGGGCGAGCAGCTCTACAACGAGGGCTGCGTCACCTGCCACGGCCGCAACCTCCAGGGCGTGCACGACCGCGGACCGAGCCTGATCGGCGTCGGCGAGGCGTCGGTGTACTTCCAGGTCTCGACCGGACGGATGCCCGCGACCCGGCAGGAGGCACAGGTCGCGGCCAAGAAGCCCCGGTACAACCAGGAGCAGGTCAACCAGATCGCGGCCTACGTCCAGGCCAACGGTGGTGGCCCGGTGGTTCCCTCGGGTGACCTGCGGGACGGGGACGTGGCCGAGGGCGGTGAGCTGTTCCGGCTCAACTGCGCGTCGTGCCACAACTTCGCCGGCCGCGGCGGCGCCCTGTCGTCGGGCAAGGTGGCACCGAGCCTGGCCAACGCCAGCGACAAGATCATCTACACCGCGATGCTCACCGGCCCACAGAACATGCCGGTCTTCAGCGACAACCAGATCACCCCTGAGCAGAAGCGCTCGATCATCAACTACGTCCAGACACTGAAGGACACCAACGACCCCGGTGGTAACGGTCTGGGTCGTGAGGGTCCGGTGCCCGAGGGCCTGGTCATCTGGGTCGTCGGCATCGGTGGCCTGGTGGGCGCCCTGCTGTGGATCGGAGCGAAGGCATGAGTGATCGGGACCCGTCCACGCCACGGGACCTGACCGTCGAGGACCTGGAGGAGATGGGCGACCCCGAGCGGTTCCGTGCCGCCGCCGCCCAACTCGACGACGTGCACGTCCTGTCGGTGCACAATCCCCCACCCCCGGACTCGAAGCTCGGCCGGCGGGCCGAACGCAAGGTCGCGGCCTGGTTCCTGCTCAGCTTCCTGTCGGTGGTCGCGTTCATCGTCATCTACGTGGCGTGGCCGTGGGAGTTCAGCACCGGCGAGCACTCCTTCTTCTCCTACTGGACCTACACCCCGGCTCTGGGGATCTGCATGGCCCTGGCCCTGTGGGGGCTGGGAGCAGGCATCGTGCTGTGGGGCAAGGTGCTCATGCCGCACGAGGAAGCCGTCGAGTACCGACACGGAGAACGTTCCGACGAACTCGACCGGCAGACCACCGCGGCCACCATGCGCGACGCCCTGGTGACCACCGGTCTGCCCCGCCGCAAACTGATGCGCCGTTCCCTCGGCCTGGCCGGTGGTGCGATGGGCCTGCTGGCCGTGGTACCCCTGGGCGGTCTGATCAAGAACCCCAAGCGCGCCCTGTTCCACACGCCGTGGAAGGAAGGCGTTCGACTGGTCCGGGACAACGGGGTCCCGATGCGTCCGCAGGACATGGAACCCGGCGCACTGGAAACCGTCTTCCCGGGAGTCCCCGGCGGAACCAGGGCCGCCGACGCGGCCACCATGCTGATCCGGCTCCGTCCGGGCCAGCAGATCGCGTCACGTAAGGGCCAGGAGGACTTCGGCTGGGGCGACTACGTCGCGTTCTCCAAGATCTGCACCCACGCCGGATGCCCGGTCTCGCTCTACGAGCAGCAGACCGGTCGGATCCTCTGCCCGTGCCACCAGTCACAGTTCGACGTCACGCTGGACGCGAAACCGGTCTTCGGTCCGGCCACCCGGCCACTGCCCATGCTGCCCATCACGGTGGACAGCGAGGGTTTCTTCGTGGCCAGGAGCGACTACCGTGAGGCGATCGGCCCGTCCTTCTGGGAGCGCCCATGAGCCAGAACGCGAACATCGCCGACAAGACCGCCAACTGGGCGGACGACCGGCTCGGCGCCGCGAAGGTCCTCCGCAAAACGGCCAACAAGGTCTTCCCGACCCACTGGTCGTTCATGCTGGGCGAGATCGCGCTGTACTCCTTCCTGATCCTGGTACTGACAGGCACCTACCTCACCCTCTTCTTCGACCCGTCGATGACGGAGGTGCGGTACAACGGCAGCTACACCCCGCTCCAGGGGATCGAGATGTCCCGGGCGTACGACACCACGCTCAACATCTCCTTCGACGTGCGCGGCGGTCTGGTCATCCGGCAGATCCACCACTGGGCCGCGTTGCTGTTCGTGGCCGCGATCTGCGTGCACCTGCTGCGGGTGTTCTTCACCGGCGCGTTCCGCAAGCCGCGTGAGCTCAACTGGCTGCTCGGCGTCGGGTTGCTGGTAATGGGCCTGTTGGAGGGCTTCGCCGGATACTCGCTGCCCGACGACCTGCTGTCCGGCACCGGCCTGCGCATCGCCAGCGCGATCATGTTGTCCATACCCGTCGTGGGTACCTGGGTCTACTTCCTGGTCTTCGGTGCGGAGTTCCCCGGCACCGAGATCGTGGGCAGGCTCTACATCGCGCACGTACTACTGGTACCCGGCATCATCTTCGCCCTGATCGCGCTGCACCTGGCCCTGGTGGTGAAGAACAAGCACACCCAGTTCCCGGGCCGGGGTCGGACCGAACGCAACGTGGTGGGCGTCCGGATGATCCCGTTCTTTGCCACCAAGGGTGGCGGCCTGTTCATGGTGGTGTTCGCCATGCTGGCGCTGCTCGGTGGGGTGGCCCAGATCAACCCGATCTGGCTGTACGGACCCTACAACCCGGCCCAGGTCAGCGCGGGATCACAGCCCGACTGGTACATCGGCTGGCTGGACGGCTCCACCCGGTTGTGGCCGTCCTGGGAGATCCACGCCCTCGGTCACACGGTCTCGCCGCTGTTCTGGCCCACGATCGTCATGCCGGGGGTCATCTTCACACTGCTCGCCTTGTATCCGTTCATCGAGGCGAAGCTGACGAAGGACCGGGCACACCATCACCTGCTCCAGCGGCCCCGGGACGTGCCGGTGCGCACCGGCCTGGGCGCCATGTCCATCGCGTTCTACCTGGTGCTGCTGATGTCGGGTGGCAACGACCTGATCGCCGCAGAGTTCGACATCAGCCTGAACGCGATGACCTGGATCGGCCGGATCGGCCTGCTGGTGGCACCCCCGATCGCCTACTGGGTCACCTACCGGATCTGTCTGGGCCTCCAGCGGCACGACCGTGAGGTGCTCGAACACGGTGTGGAGACCGGCATCGTCAGGCGGCTGCCGCACGGTGAGTACATCGAGGTACACCAGCCGCTCGGGCCGGTCGACGAGCACGGGCACGGGACGCTGGAGTACGCCGGCACCGCGGTGCCCAAGCGGCTCAACCAGGTCAGCGGTCTGGGCCGGGCGATCCGGGGATTCTTCTCCCCGATCGAGGAACCCGCCGCCATCGAGCAGGAGCACGAGCGGGAACGGGAGCTGGCCGGCCGTCCCAAGGACCCGCAGCCCTGAGAATCTCGTAGCGCAGCACACCGCGGCCCCAGGGCCAGGGAGTTCCACTCCCGGACCCTGGGGCCGCGGTCTGTCTTCCGGCCCTCCGTCGAGCCCGCCAGGGCACGAAAATCCAGCCTTCGGACACTTCCCGGCGGCGTCGAGGTCACATATCCCGACGCATGCACACCCGCGGCCACCGGTCCAGGCCATGTCGCGCCTCCCGAGCGCGGATCGTCCTGAGCCCGGGCGTCAACCCGGTGTCATCAAGGCGCCGGAACCCGCACCGCTGGTAGTACGGCGCGTTCCAGGGAACCAACGCGAACGTCGTCAGGGTCAGCGCGGGCACCCCTGCGGCCATCGCCCGGCCCGCCGCGTGATCCAGCAACGAGCGCCCCACCCCACGACGGGCACTGTCCGGGTGCACCGACACCTGCTCGACGTGCATGTTGCCGTCCACCAGGTCCACGATCAGGTAGGCGGCCAACCGGTCGACTCCGTCCACCGCGACCCAGCACCGACCAGCCCGCTGGTAGGACAGAAGCTCCTGTACCGACAGGGGCTCGTCATCGGCGACCTCGTCCATGCCGATGCCGCGGAAACACTCCCCGGCCGCACGCTCGATCTCCTGGAGGACGGGAAGGTCTTCCACGTTGCTCGCTCGGATCCGCACACGGCATTGTGCCGCGTCGGCGACCCCACCGGGACGGTCGACCGATGACTCGACCCTCCAGGTCCGTCGAAGCCGTGTTGTGCGATGTGGACGGGGTCCTGCGGCACTGGGACGCCCAGGTCACCGCCGCGTTGGAGCGTCGTTACGGGCTGGCTGCCGGCGTGCTCCTTGCCACCGCGTTCACTCCGGCGCGGCTCCTGCCCCGCCGTCACCGGAGGGTGAGTGACGCCGAGTGGCGGTCCGGTATTGCTGCTGACCTTGCCAGGCACTCGTTACCGACCGCACGTGCGACCGAGCTGGTGGAGGCGTGGAGTGGGTCGGTGGGCCGCCTGGACGAGCAGGTGTGCGACCTGTTGACCCGGGCGCGACAGTCGGTGCCGGTGGTGCTGGTGAGTAACGGCACCACCCGGTTGGAGAGCGGCCTGACCCGACTCGGCGTCATCAACAGACTCAGCCCGGTGGTGGTGAACTCGGCCCGGGTCGGAACCACCAAGCCAGATGTCGGGATCTTCCTCGCCGCTGCCAGCGCCGTCAGGGTGCCGCCCGAACGCTGCCTGTTCGTTGACGACACCCTCGGTCATGTACGCGCCGCCCAGGATCTGGGGCTGACCACGCTGCTCCACCGGGGACCAGCCGGGCTGCGCGCCGCTCTGGTCCAGGCCGGCCGGTGCCGAACCGCAGGCTCAGCTCTGCTGCTGGGCCGGTTCGGGCTGGGGCGAGTTCTGTCCGATGTAGTACTCGAAGAGCAGCCCGGCCACCGTGTACACGACCATGACGAAGGCGATGATCATCATCCAGACCTGGAAGAAGGCCAACGCCACCGCGCCGAAGGCGGCTGCCGCGGCCAGCCCCAGCGGCCAGTAACTGCTGGGGCTGAAGAAACCCAGTTCGCCGGCACCGTCGGCGACCTCCGCGTCGTCCCGGTCCTCCGGTCGGCTCGGGATCCGCTTGGCGACGAACGCGAAGTAGCTCCCGATGAGCAGCCCCAGGCCACCAGCAAGCACCAGGCAGGTGGTACCCGCGACCTCCCCAGACCACCAGCCGTACACCGCGCTGGCGAGGAGCAGGAAGAGCCCGATACCAACGAACATCTTGGCTTCGAACCTCATGGCGTTACCTCAGTCTCCCGACGGGGGCTGCGACGCCGCGCGCTCGGTGCGCTTGGTGTCGAAGGGGTAGGTGGTGACCGCCTTGGTGGGCTGCCCGATCGCGGCCAGTGCCTTGGCCTGCCGGTTGGGATCGGTGCCGCCGAGGCTGGCCAGCGCGTCCAGGTAGGCCCGATAGTCCTCGGGGGTGACCGCACGCACCTCGAAGTTCATCATCGAGTGGTAGGTACCGCACAGTTCGGCACAACGACCCACGTAGGCGCCCGTCTGGTTGGGCTTGATGGTGATTTCGAAGGAGTTGTCCAGGCCCGGCACCACGTCCCGCTTGAACAGGAACTCCGGCACCCAGAACGAGTGGATCACGTCGTTGGACTTCTCGTAGATCCGGACCGTCTCGCCCACCGGAAGCACCAGGATCGGGATCTCGTTCGGGCTGCCGATCGTGTTGACGAACTCGCCGCCGCCGGTGCTCGTCGGGTCCTTCTTGTCCAGGTAGTCGAACTGCCAGTTCCACTTGAAGGCGACTACCTGGACGCTGGTGTCCGGGTTCTTCGTCTCCTTGTTGACGAAGTTCTCGGTGACCGCCGTGTAGTAGAAGAGCACGGAGATGATCAGGAACGGCATCACCGTGTAGAGGGTCTCGATCGGCAGGTTGTACTTGGTCTGCCGGGGCAGCTCGTCATCCTTCTTCCGGAAGAAGATGATCGAGTAGAAGATCAGGCCCCACACCAGGATGCCCACCACGAACGCGGCCACCCAGGACCACGTCCACAGCACCCGCATACGCTCGGCCTGCTCGGTGATACCACGCGGCCAGCCGAACCGGAGTTTGTCCTCCACGTCGCCGAGTGTGCATCCGGTCGCCGTAAGCGCCAGAACACTCGCGACCGCGCCGAGTCGCGCAAGTCGAGCCGATCGCCTGCGACCCACGGGGTTCGCCTTCCTGCCATGACCGGGACCCACGCGCGCCGCAGGCGCGCGCAATCACCGGGACACCGCTGCCAACGGCCGAAGATTACTCGATCCGACCCGGAGGACACGGCCGGGGGTGCGACCTGGGCAGGTCCGCCGCCACGGGTTACCGTCGCCGATGTGGTCACCTCGCCAGTACCCCCCTCGCCTCTCGTCCACCTGGACGCGGCCTCCTCGGTCCCGCCGCACCCGATGACCCGGCAGGCACTGTTGGCCGCGCTGGACGAGGGTTGGTGTGACCCGTCTCGCCTGTACCGAACCGGGCGACAGGCCCGAATACTCCTTGACAGTGCGCGTGAGACCGTGGCCGCCTGCCTGGGCGCCCGGCCGGACGAGGTCACCTTCACCGCCTCGGGCACCCGGGCGGCCCACCTGGCCGTGCTGGGCGGGCTCACCGGCCGACGCCGGGCCGGTAACCGGTTCGTGCACAGCGCGGTGGAGCATTCCGCGGTGCTCAACGCCGCCGAACGGCACACCCTCGCCGGTGGAGCCGCCGTGTCGGTCCCGGTGAACCAACTCGGTCGGGTGGATGTGGACGGTTACTCCGCCGCGGTCGAGGCCGGTGGGGTGGCGCTGGCGGCGCTGATGAGCGCCAACCACGAGGTCGGCACACTACAACCGGTCGCCGAGGTGGCGGAGCGCTGCGCCGAGGCCGGGGTGCCGCTGTACGTGGACGCTGCCCAGTCGGTGGGTCGGGTTCCGGTTCCACCGGGCTGGTCACTGCTCACCGCCAGCGCGCACAAGTGGGGCGGCCCTCCCGGTGTGGGGGTACTCGTCGTCCGCAAGGGCACCCGGTGGGTCTCACCGATGCCCGCCGACCAGCGCGAGAGCGGGCGTATGCCCGGTTTCGAGAACGTTCCCGCCGTGCTGGCCGCCGCCGCCTCGCTGCGCGCCGTGTGTGACGAGGCCGACGCCGAGGCGGCGCGACTACGCCCCCTGATCGACCGGATCCGGACCCGGGTACCGGCTACCGTGCCGGACGTGCAGGTGGTCGGCGACCCGGTCGACCGGCTGCCGAACCTGGTCACGTTCTCCTGTCTGTACGTGGACGGGGAGGCGTTGGTGCACGAACTGGACCGGCGTGGGTTCGCGGTGTCCAGCGGGTCGTCGTGCACCTCCTCCACCCTGCGGCCCTCGCACGTGTTGGAGGCGATGGGGGTCCTTTCCCACGGCAACGTGCGGGTGTCGTTGCACCGCGGCAACACCGAACAGGATGTGGACCGTTTTCTGGCGGTACTGCCCGAGGTGATCGAGGGACTGCGGCGGACCGCCGGGGTGGAGTCGCTGTGACCTCGGAGACCCCGGGGACCCCGGATCCGGTGTTGGACTGTCGTGGCATGCGTTGCCCACTGCCGGTGATCGAACTGGGCCGACGGATCGGCTCGGTGCCGGTTGGCGGGTCGGTGCTGGTGGTCGCCGACGACCCTGCGGCCCGACTGGACATTCCGGCCTGGTGTCAGATGCGCGGACAGGAGTACCTCGGCGAGGAACCGACCGCCGACGGTGCGCCGTCCTACCGGGTCCGTCGGCTGCGCTGACCCTGAGGGTTCCGGCGACCGGGACAGGTGGGTTGTCAACGCCTCACCGGGCGGGAAGCGTCGGGTGTTGGGAATACTGAACCTGACGAACCGGCACGCCACCGTCGAGCAGATCGGATGTGACCAGCACCGTGTGTGGCCTCCTCGGCTTCCTGTCCAGCAACGGCACCGCCAAGGCGCAGCGTGACGACATCGAGTCCGCGCTCTGGCTGATGCGCCACCGCGGTCCCGACGAGGGCGGGACCTGGAGCGACGACGACGTGGTCCTGGGCTTCCGCCGCCTGTCGATCATCGACCTGGAACGCAGCCACCAGCCGCTGCCCTACGACGGCGGACGGTACTGGTTGTTGTTCAACGGCGAGATCTACAACTATGTGGAGCTTCGTCGCCGGCTGATCGACCAGTACGGCGCAAGCTTCGCCACCCAGGGTGACAGTGAGGTGGTCGTCGCCGCGTACAAGTACCTCGGCGAGGACTGTGTGCGCCAGTTGCGCGGGATGTTCGCCTTCGTGATCTGGGATGCCGAGGAACGCCGGATGTTCGGCGCCCGCGACTGGTTCGGTATCAAGCCGCTGTTCGTGTTGCAGGATCGGCGCGGGGTGTTCTTCTCGTCGGAGAAGAAGTCACTGCTCGCCCTGACCGGTGACGTGCGGGTGGACACCACCTCGCTCCAGCACTATCTGACCCTCCAGTACGCCCCGGAACCGGCCACCATGCACACCGCGATCCGGCGGATCGAGTCCGGTGAGTGCTTCACCGTGGAGCCCGGCGGGGAACTGGTCACCCGGCGGTACTTCAACCCCACCTTTCCGATCACCCAGCCGGACTCCCCCGAACTGCTCTACCAGGAGATCCGGGAGACACTGGACGAGTCGGTACGAATGCACATGCGAGCCGACGTGACGGTGGGGTCGTTCCTGTCCGGTGGCATCGACTCGACCGCGATCGCCGCGCTGGCCAGGCAGTACAACCCCAACCTGCTCACCTTCACGGTGGGGTTCGAGCGCGAGGGGTACTCGGAGATCGACGTGGCTGCCGAGTCGGCGGCCGCCATCGGGGTTCGGCACGTGACCAAGGTGATCAGCCCCGAGGAGTACATGGACGCGGTGCCACTGATCGTGTGGTACCTCGACGACCCGGTGGCCGACCCGGCGCTGGTCCCGCTCTACTTCGTCGCCCGCGAGGCCCGCAGACACGTCAAGGTGGTGTTGTCCGGGGAGGGCGCCGACGAACTGTTCGGTGGCTACACCATCTACCGGGAACCGCTCTCACTGCGCGCGCTGACCTCGTTGCCGGGCGGGTTGCGGAAGGGTCTGGGGGCGCTGTCCACCAGACTTCCCGAGGGCATGCGGGGCAAGGACCTGCTCAGGCGGGGGTCGATTCCGATCGAGCAGCGCTACTACGGCAACGCGCGCATCTTCCGGGACGAGGATCTGGGGTTCCTGCGCACCCGGGACCTGAAGGTGTCCTACATGGACGTCACCCGGGAGCACTACCGGGCCACCCAGGACTGGGACGATGTCACCCGGATGCAGTACATCGACCTGTTCACCTGGCTACGCGGTGACATCCTGGTCAAGGCAGACAAGATGACCATGGCCAACTCGCTCGAACTGCGGGTGCCGTTCCTGGACACCGAGGTGTTCCGGGTCGCCTCCAAACTGCCGGTCGAACAGCGACTGAGCAGCGACACCACCAAGTACGCACTTCGCCAGGCACTGCGCGACGTGGTCCCCCCGCACATCTTCGACCGCCGCAAACTGGGTTTCCCGGTACCGATCCGGCACTGGCTCAAGGACGTGATGTACGACTGGGCGCTGGACATCATCGAACAGAGCCAGACCGACCACCTGGTCGACAAGACCTACGTGCGCTCCCTGCTGGAGTCACACCGCGCCGGACCACACGACTACAGCCGCAAGATCTGGACGGTGTTGGTCTTCATGATCTGGCACGGGATCTTCGTGGAACAGCGGATCCGGCCGGCCATCCCGGAACCGGCCTACCCGGTGTCACTCTGACCCACCGGTCCGGCGTGGGCGGCACCTGCCCGCGCCGGACTGTCCGGTCGGCCGGTCCTGACCCGCGCCTGCGGGTGCGGGTCAGGCGGGCAGGTACGGACGGACCTCCTTGGCCACCTCGGCCCCATAGGCGCCAGCCAACCGCTCGGTGAACGACTCGGCCTCGATCAGATACTCCTGGGTGCCCACCGTCTCCAGCACGTGGGTGGCCACCAGACTGCCGACCTGGGCCGCCCGCTCGTGTGACAGTCCCCACCGGACCGCGGCCAGGAAACCGGCCCGGAACCCGTCGCCGACACCGGTGGGGTCACGGATCACCTGCGCCGGGACGACGGGAACCTCGATCGGCTCGCTGTCGCGGGACTCGATGCGCACCCCGTCACCACCCAGGGTGGTGACCCGAACCCCGACCCGGGCCAGCACCTCGGCGTCCGACAATCCGGTCTTGGACTCCAGCAGCCTGCGCTCGTACTCGTTGGTGAACAGGTACGTGGCACCCTCGATCAGGCGACTGATGTCCGTGCCGGGCATCCGCGCCATCTGCTGCGACGGGTCGGCGACAAAGGAGTAGCCGCGATCGCGACACTCCTCGGTGTGCCGCAGCATCGCCGCGGGGTCGTTGGCCGCGATGACCACCAGGTCCAGTCCGCCCGCCCGCGCCGCAACCGGTTCCAGTTCGATGTTTCGGGCCTCGGCCATCGCGCCGGTGTAGAAGGACGCGATCTGGCACAGGTCCTCGTCGGTCGTACAGACGAAACGGGCAGTGTGTGCCAACTCCGACACATACACGGAGTCGCAGTCCACACCGTGCCGTTCCAGCCAGGCTCGGTAGTCCACGAAGTCGGTGCCGACCGCGCCCACCAACACCGGCCGGAGTCCGAGTTGCCCCATCCCGAAGGCGATGTTCGCCGCGATGCCGCCTCGCCGCACCACCAGTTCGTCGACCAGGAAGGACAGGGAGACCCGGTCCAACTGGTCGGGCAACAGTTGCTCGGCGAACCTGCCGGGGAAGTGCATGAGGTGGTCGGTCGCGATGGAGCCGGTGACGACGATGGACACGATGCAGTCCTCAGGTCTGGGCGCGGGATAGCGCTCTTTGTCCGGTTCGTAGGTGTGGTCACACACGGCGCCGGGTCAGATGCGCCGTATGACACTACCGGTCTGCCCGAACCTCCATGCCCTGCACCCGCACCGACCGGCACGAATCCCGCCTCCGGAACCCCTGTGTCGCTGGCGGCGTCCAAGGTAGGAAGGCAGCCTCTTGCAGACCCCGGGAGGACATATGTCGGCCAACATCGACGGCGGCGACAACGGTCACGGTGACGGACCCCGACCCGACGCTGTGCCCGAGGTCCAGACCGAAACCCACCCGGACTCCGGACCTGACGCTCGGGCCGAGGATTCGGCCGTTACCCCGAGGAGGCGGACGTCGCGCCTGGCCCGGGTGGGGTTGCCGGTCGCGGCCGGCGCCACCGTGGTCGCGGTCACGGTGGGTGTGCTGGTCGCCGTTGGCCGGCCCGACCACCCCGACTCCCCGGAGGTACTGCGGCTGGTCGACCGGTCCCAGATGTTGGCCGCCACGGCCGAGGGCAGACCCGGCGACTCGGATGCGGCGGTGTGGGGTTCCCGCCCGGTGGTGTCCGGAACCCTGCCCACCACGCCGAACCAGGCCGGGGTGTACACCTTCGCCCCGGACCGGGCGCCGGCGGACCGGGTGCTGACGCTGGCCCGTGCGCTGGGCCTGTCCGGCCAGCCCGAGCACGGCGCGACCGGCTGGCAACTGCGCAGCGGCGACCTGATGCTCGGTGTGTCCGACGTGCCTGGCTGGCCGTGGAGCCTCGGTCCCATCGCCACAGCGGTACCCGAGGGGCCGATATCGGAGCCTCCGGTAGGGCCGGTGCAGGTGCAGACCCTGCCGGCACCGGTTGAGACCGCGCCAGCACCGGGGGAGATCCCGCCCACGGCCGCGTGCCTGGCCATTGTCAACGGGCAGCGGCTCTGCCCGGAGCCGACGCTGGAGCCCAAGAGTGGATCGGCCGAACCGGGCGTCGGGATTCCCGAGCGTCCGGACGGGACTTCCGCCACATCGGTACCCGACCACTCCGACTCCGGCCCGGCGGTCGGGGCTCCGGACCAGGCTCCGGTCCCAGATGCGGCCGTGGGTTCACCCACCGCTCCGGGTTCGATCCCGGATGGGGTGTCGTCCAACAGCACCGAACTAGCTCCGAGGCCACTACCCCCGACCCCGGCGCCCGACACGATCCGGGACGCTGCCAGGCCGGTGCTCACCGCGCTCGGTCTGGCCGATGCCACGGTGCGGGTGACCACGTCACCGGGCAACGGTCTGGTCACCGCTGATCCGATCGTGGCGGGACTTCGCACCGACGGGTACGCGACCACGCTGCACTACGACCAGGCGGCTCGGCTGATCTTCGCCAACGGCTGGCTGGCCAACCCCCGGCAGGGTGCTCGTTACCCACTGGCGACGGCCGGTGACACGCTCAGGAACCTGCCGACACCGGTGCCCGCGGTGATGTGTGACCCCTGCCCGCCGTCGGCCGACCAGGTCACGGTCACCGGCGCCGAACTCGGACTGGCGCTACGCCACGACGACCGTGCTCGCCCACTACTGGTGCCCGCGTGGTTCTACCAGGTCCGCGGCGGTGACCGGCCGTTGGTGCTGATCGCGGTGGAACCGCGGTTCCTGGGCGAGCCGCAGGACACACCCGGTGTGCACACCGGTCCAGCCGGCCAGCCGATGGACAGCGGACCGGCCAATGTGGGCTCGGCCGGTGGTTCGGCCGGTGGCGGTTCGGTCGGACAACCCGGAGCGCCGGCCCAGGTGGCACCGGCTGTCCCGCCGGCGACCGGAGTGGGATCCGTGGGTTCGGTCGAACCCGTGCCGGAGGTCACCCGCTGACGGCCGAGGACAGCACCGTGACAGCACAACGGCCGTGCCGTTTGGCACGGCCGTTGTGCGTCCCGCAACCGCCGGGACGGTGTCAGAACCGAGCGTCAGTGGAACGAGTCACCGCACGCGCACGAACCGGTGGCGCTCGGGTTATCGATGGTGAAGCCCTGCTGCTCGATGGTGTCGACGAAGTCGATCGTGGCACCGGTGAGGTAGGGCACGCTCATCCGGTCCACCACGACCTGCACCCCGTCGAAGTCGATGACGTTGTCACCGTCGAGTGAGCGCTCGTCAAAGAAGAGCTGGTAGCGCAGGCCCGAACAGCCTCCGGGCTGGACAGCGATACGCAGCCGCAGGTCGTCACGGCCCTCCTGGTCAAGCAGTGCCCGCACCTTTGCCGCCGCGGCATCGCTGAGGGTCACGGTCCTGCCGGCACCGGTCGTCATTTCCTGGACGGTCACCTGTCGTCTCCCAGTCCTCGGATGGTTTGCCTCCGGCAACGTCCATGGCGCCACCGGTCATTCCCTCATGGTACGTCCGCGTGGGGTGTGTGCCTGTCGTCTGCCGCCACAGGCTGGCTCGCGGCCGGGTCCGGAGGGGACTCGCGACCCAACCCTGGTCACTCTCGGTGACTCCACTCGTCGGCGACCCGGGCGGCCAGGTCGGCCAACCGCTCCGCCGGAGCGGCCATGGCCGCCTGGACGGAACCGGCGTGTTCGGCCACCGAGTAGGCCGCCCGAACCCCGGTCGCGGCCAGGTCTGACGCGCCGACGCGAACCTGCCCGGCGAGCACCAGGCAGGGTCGGTCGTGGCCGGCTGCCGCCCGGGCCACCCCGGCCGCCACCTTGCCGCGCAGCGACTGGGAGTCGAACGACCCCTCACCGGTGATCACCAGGTCCACCGCGGCGACGGCCGTGTCCAGACCGACCACCTCGCGGACCAGTTCGATACCCGACTCACGGCGGGCGCCCAGGGCGAGCAGCGCCGCCCCCAACCCACCGGCGGCACCGCCGCCGGCCAGTAGGGCCAGACCGGTGGGTGCCCCGGGCAGATCACGCTCGGTCACCTGGGCCCAGCGAGCCAGCGCGGCATCGAGTAGGGCCACGTCCTGGGCGCTGGCTCCCTTCTGCGGCCCGAACACCGCCGAGGCACCGTGCTGACCGACCAGCGGGTTGTCCACGTCACTGGCCGCGACCAGTTCGACTCCGCGCAGCCTCGGTACGCCCTCCAACCGGTCCAGTGCGACCAGCGCGGCCCCTCCGTAGGGCAGCGCTGCTCCGCTCTGGTCGAGTGGGGCGACACCCAGCGCGGCGAGCATGCCGGCTCCGGCGTCGTTGGTGGCCGAACCCCCCAGACCCACCACGATCCGACGGGCTCCGGTCTCCACCGCGGCTGTGATCATGACCCCCACCCCGTAGGACGTGGCCCGCAGCGGATCCCGCTCGGCGGTATCCACCAGGTGCAGCCCGGTCGCCTGGGCGGACTCCACGAACGCGGTGTCACCAACCCGGAACACCGTGGCGGGCACCTGCCGGCCGAACGGGTCGGGCACGGTGACCTCCATGCGCCGGCCTGACAGCACCGAGGCCAACACGTCGACGAAGCCGGGACCACCGTCGGACAGTGGGCGCAGCAGGACCTCGTCCTCCGGAGCGGACCTGCGCCACCCGGCCGCGACCGCCTCGGCGGCCTCCACCGCCGAGAGGGTGCCGCCGAACGAGTCGGGCGCCACAAGGATCTTCATGCCGGCGATTGTCCAGCAGGACACGGACGGTGAGAAGAGGTCGCCACCCGGTGGCCGACCACACGGACGGGTCGCCCCCGGGGCGTGATCCAGGACACGGAGCATGCCCAAACTCGCCGACCATGCGAGGATTTCCCCCGTGGTATCTGTCGAGGACCTGAACCTTCCTGCCGGCGTCGAACCCACCCAGTTCGCGCTGCTCATGCTCGGCCGGGGAAGTGATCCCAACGCCGAGCGCGGCGTGACCTGCTCCGGTGAGCTGCCGGCGCCCTCCGACCCGGACCTGGTGGAACGGGCTCGTGCCGCCCGACGCGCGCTGGGTGACCGGGCGTTCGTGCTCGGACACCACTACCAACGCGACGAGGTGATCCAGTTCGCCGACGTCGACGGTGACTCGTTCAAGCTCGCCCAGCAGGCCGCGGCGCGACCTTCGGCGGAGTTCGTCATCTTCTGCGGCGTGCACTTCATGGCTGAGAGCGCCGACATTCTCACCGGGGATCACCAGAAGGTGGTGCTGCCCGATCTGGGCGCGGGATGCTCGATGGCAGACATGGCCAGCTTCGACCAGGTCGAGGAGGCCTGGGACACCCTGGCCGACGCCGGGATCGCCGACCAGACCGTGCCGGTCAGCTACATGAACTCCACCGCGGACATCAAGGCGTTCACCGGCCGGCACGGCGGCACCATCTGCACGTCCAGCAATGCGACCCGGGCACTGACCTGGGCGTTCGAGCGCGGCGAGAAGGTGCTGTTCCTGCCCGACCAGCACCTCGGCCGCAACACCGCGGTGCGGGGCATGGGCATGGACCTGTCGGAATGCGCGGTGTACGACCCGAATCGTCCGAATGGTGGGTTGACCACAGCCGAGTTGCGCCAGGCCCGGATGCTGCTGTGGCGTGGCCACTGTTCGGTGCACGGCCGGTTCAGCCGCGAATGCGTGGACGAGGTGCGGGAGCGGATCCCCGGCGTCACCGTGCTGGTGCATCCCGAGTGCCGGCACGAGGTGGTGTCGGCAGCCGACCTGGTGGGTTCCACCGAGTACATCATTCGTACCGTGCGGGACGCGCCGGCCGGTTCGGCCTTCGCCATCGGCACCGAACTGAACCTGGTGCAGCGGCTGGCCAAGCGCCACCCGGACAAGCAGATCGTCTACCTGGACCGCACGGTCTGCTTCTGCTCCACCCAGAACCGCATCGACCTGCCGCATCTGGTCTGGACGATGGAGTCACTGCTCGCCGGTGAGGTGGTGAACACCGTCACGGTGGAGCCGCGGGTCGCACAGGAGGCCCGGCTGGCACTGGAGCGGATGCTGGCACTGCCCGGCTGACCGGCACCGCCCGGGCACTCGGGGAGACGGGTCAGGCCGCCCAGGATCGCCGATCGGACCCGGGTAAACTCGGAATCGTGGGACTGTTGCGTCGTTCGGCCACCAGGCCGACACCCGAAGCCGAAGCACCTGCCGAGGAACCCTCGGTGGTGCGGTCGGATCCGCGGCGTACCGCCGGCAAGGGTAGGCCGACTCCCAGGCGCCGGGAGGCAGAGCGCCACCCGCACCGCCCCGCACCGCCACCTCCACGTAACCGCAAGGAGGCCTACCGGCGACTGCGCGAGCAGAACTCGATGCGCCGTTCCGAGGCCCGCCGGGCGCTTCGCGCCGGAGACGAGCGGTACCTGCCGGCCCGTGACCAGGGCCCGGTACGCGCGTTCGTCCGCGACATCGTGGACACCCGCCGCAACGCCGGGGGCATGTTCCTGTTGGTGGCCGCGATCGTGTTCGCCGGCTACTTCACACCCAACGTACGGATCCGGGCGGCCGCGGTGAGCCTGTGGATGATGGTCTTCGCACTCATCGTGATCGACTCGATCTTCCTTGGTCTGCGCATCCGCAAGCTGGTCAACCAGAGGTTCCCGGAGCGCTCGGAACGCACCAGCACGCTGGTCTGGTACGGGGTGACCCGGGCCACCATGATCCGGCGGTGGCGGATGCCCAAGACCCGGGTGCGGGTCGGCGAACCGATCTGAAGCAGACCGCCTGAACCATCCACGCTCCACCGGTGGTGCTGACCTCCGTATGCGTCGACTCGGTGACATCACGCCGGGTTCGGGGTAGATCGTGAGAAACGCTAAGGTTTTTCCATGGAGTTCAGGAGACTGGGCAGAAGCGGGCTCAGCATCAGCGAGATCGCCTACGGCAACTGGATCACCCACGGCGGGCAGGTCGAGGAGGACGCGGCCAGGGCCTGCGTCCGGGCCGCACTGGACGCGGGCATCACCACGTTCGACACCGCCGACGTCTACGCCGGTACCAGGGCCGAGTCGGTCCTTGGACGAGCCCTCACCGGAGTGCGGCGAGAAGGATACGAACTGTTCAGCAAGGTCTACTGGCCGACCGGTCCCGGGCAGAACGACCGCGGGCTGAGTCGCAAGCACATCATCGAGAGCTGCCACGCCTCACTGCGCCGGTTGCAGACCGACCACCTCGACCTGTACCAGGCCCACCGGTTCGATCCCACGGTGCCCCTCGAGGAGACCATGGGGGCGTTCGCCGACCTGGTGCGGGCCGGCAAGGTGCTCTATGTGGGCGTGTCCGAGTGGCGGGCCGAGCAGATCGAGGCGGCACACCGGCTGGCCGCGGAACTGAACATCCACCTGATCTCCAGCCAGCCGCAGTACTCGATGCTCTGGCGTGTCATCGAGGCCGAGGTGGTACCCACCTGTGAGCGGCTGGGGATCGGTCAGATCGTGTGGTCACCGATCGCCCAGGGCGTGTTGACCGGCAAGTACCGACCGGGCGCACCACTGCCCGCCGGGTCACGGGCCACCGATCCGGCCGGGGCGAACTTCATCGCCCGGTACCTCACCGACGAGGTGCTCACCCGGGTCGAGCGACTCCGGCCCATCGCAGGCGATCTGGGCCTGTCCATGGCACAGCTCGCCGTGGCCTGGGTCCTGCACAACCCGAACGTGTCCGCCGCGATCATCGGGGCGACCCGACCCGAGCAGGTGGTCGAGAACGTCGGGGCCTCCGGGGTGAAACTCGACGAGGAGACCATCCGGCGCATCGACGAGGCGCTCGGCGACGTGGTCGAACGCGACCCGGCCAAGACCGGCTGACGCCGGTCGGGTCGAACCAGCACTCGAACCAGCACTGCGGAGGGGCCTTGTCGGGCCCCTCCGTCGCTGGACGGTTGGTTCCAGGCCCTCGCCGAGGCGAAAGCCTCGCCTCCCGAGCCACACCGAACCGGGGCATGGCGCTGTGTCGCCACCGTGGGGGGAGCTTCGCTCCACCCCACACCCACTCAGACTCCCACAGCCCACCAGAACAACCGGCCGACACCGTGGAAGCCACTCATCTAGCGCGGCCCCTGTAGGCTCATCGGCCCATACTCCACCCGCCCGTCGTCGAGCAGCGTCACCTGGTAGACGCCCTGGGCGAGCAACTCACGCCAGGACTCTCCGAGCCAGGATTCCGCGTCGGACTTGCTCGGGAACGATTCGGGGGCGGGTTCGGGCAGCCCGCTGCCGTTCTCGTCCTCGTAGCGCCAGGTCCACGTCATCGGCTCTCCCGATCGTCGTCGGCTCGTCGAGATCGTCAGCATGGCAGGCTAACCCGACGCCGACCGTTGACTTGCAGCGGCCTGACGTGATCCCATCACAGACGGAACAGAATCACGTGCACGGTCTGGGGGAAGCCGGTCGAAGTCCGGCGCTGACCCGCAGCCGTGGGCCCGGTAGGAGCGCGTCGCCGCCTGGTGGCGCCACCCGATCCCGGGCGAGTCGGAATGCCCGGCCGTGCGCGAGGCTCCACTGTCACCGTCGAGGTTCGCGGGGCGGAGTCGGGTCACACTCTCGGCGATCGCTCCCGTGGTCGGCGCGGTACGGCACGTACCGCCGACACGGGGGCCTTGTCATGCCTCGAGCACACCCGGATCGGTCGCGCGGCCATCCATGGACCGGCCACCGCCGGACCAGAAAGGGATGTGCCGACCCCATGCACACCTTCCGTATCCGAAGAGTCACCACCACCGCCGCCGTTGCCGCGGCCCTGGCCACCGCCTTCGTGGTGATGCTTGTCACGATGATCATGGCAGCCGGGACCGGACCGGCCCAGGCCGCACCCCAGCCAACCCCCACCGGCCAACAGTCCGGGTCGGCGCCGGGGCAGGAGTCCGACTGCGTCGGCCTGGTCGTGGACTCCGGCACCCAGCCGGTCGTGTCCACCTGCGTGCCCGTCTCCGCCGGGTTGACCGGCCAGCAACTACTGACCGACGCCGGCCACAAGCTGACCTTCGACAAGAACGGGTTCATCTGCCAGATCGACAACGTCCCGGCCACCTGCACGTCCGACAACACCCACTACTGGGCGTACTTCCACCGCGCGCCGGGAGCCGCCGACAACGCGTGGGAGTACAGCCAGAAGGGCGCCGCCGAGTACACCGTCCACCCGGGCGAGACCGACGGTTGGGCCTACCAGGACAACACCCAGCGCCAGCCCGAGGCGGTGCCCTACCCGACACTGCGGCAGGCAGCGGCGACGGCGAGTGCGACACCGACCGAGTCCACCCAGCCGGCGTCCGCCGAGGCCGGTACGGACGACGGCGGTGCGAACTGGACCCTGTGGGTGGTCGTACTGCTGGTGCTCGTCCTGGTCGGTGGCACCGCGGCACGGACCATCCGTCGACGTCGGAACGGGTGAGCCGGGTGTTCTCAGCGGTCCCGCGCGCCCTACACCCGGGTGCCTGGTGGCTGTGGGCGCTGGGACTGGCCGCGGCGACCAGCCGCACCACCAACCCCCTGCTGCTGGTGCTCGCCCTGGCCGTTGCCGGCTACGTGGTGGCCGCCCGTCGCAGTGATGCGCCGTGGGCGCGGGCCTACCGGGTCTTCCTGGTGCTCGGTCTGGTGGTACTGGCGGTCCGGATCGTGATGGAGAGCGTGCTCGGTCCGGTCATCCCCGGGCACGTGCTGGTGACGCTGCCCCGGCTGTCCCTGCCCGACTGGGCGGCCGGGGTACGGCTGGGCGGACCGGTGACCCTGGAGGGCGTGGTGACCGCCGGTTGCGCCGGGCTGCAACTGGCCGCCCTGTTGGCCTGCATCGGAGCGGCCAACGCGCTGGCCAACCCGTCCCGACTGCTGGCGGCCGTCCCCGGTGCCCTGTACGAGGTGGGTGTGGCGCTGGTGGTGGCACTCTCCTTCGCACCGCAGGCGGTGGCCTCGATCCGGCGGGTCAGCGCGGCACGCAGGCTGCGGGGCCGACCCGCGCGTGGCGTGCGCGGCCTGTCCGGGCTGATCAGCCC
>DATCWR010000335.1:0-3732 GCA_036566245.1 Mycobacteriales bacterium
GCCTGGGGTCGGCCGTCTCGACGTCGCCAACCGAGCCGACCCACCGGGCGGCCGCGACGCCCCCGCCGGAGGAGGCGACGGTTCGTCCCCGCGTGATCCGTCCGACGGTTCGCCACACCCCCACCACCGTCCAACCCACCACGCCCCGACGCACCGGACCGCCCAGCCGACCGCCGACCGAATCCGCGAGCCCGACCGACCCGCCGGCGTCCGCACCCCCGGTCGGTCCCATCCTCACGCCGGTGGACCCGACCCCCACCTACCCGACCCCGAACCCCAGCAGGACCCGCCATCCCTGGCCGTGAACCGGCGGCGACCGTCGGCCGACCCGGACAGGACCGGTCAGTCAGTCGTCTCGGTCCGCCAGTGCCCTACGCAGATCCTTCATCAGGAGAATCAGGTGCATTGGATCGGTGACGCTGGCCTCGAACTTCGCCAGCCGCAGGTAGAAGGCACGAGCAGCCTCGCTCTCGCAGTGGATAAGCACCGAGCGCACGCCGATCACCTCGGCCGCCCCGGCGATGCGACGAAGCGCGTCCACCACCAGTGCTCGACCCAGCCCTGCCCCCTGCGCGAACCGATCAACACCGAGTCGGGTCAGGATGACCACGGGTTGGTGGTAGCGGCCAGCCCCCTGCATCAGTCGACGTGATGCGTTGGCTGGTGCGACGCTGCCGGCGGCCAATGCGTAGTACCCCGCGACGCGGCCACTGTCCAGGTCCCGAACGATGTACACCCTGGACAGACCAGCGCGGTGTGACTGTTGGGCATGCTCGACCAACCAGGTGGACTGCCCCGGTGAACCACAGTCGAACCCGACGAGCAGGTGGCCCGTCGACAGCGGTTCAACCGGGCCGAACCTGCCGTTCACCGTCCGTCGCCGGGCTCGCGGCGATCCAGAACAGTCGGTCCGTGTAGCAGTTCGCGTAGTCCCGAAATCTCACGGCCGGGTCCGGCCAGTGCGTCGTCAAAGGCGCGCCATGCGCTCTCGTCCAACACGAATGCGCGCCGATCGGCCAAAACCTCGACAGCGGCCTCGGTCGCCGCGCGAAGCACGAAGACGGACATCTTCGTGCCAGCCGCCTCACTGGCGGCCTCCAGCAGCGCCTTCTGCTCGGCGTCGACACGCAGATGCAGACGTTCGGTCTTGGAGGTCACGTCTCCGAATGTACGTACAATGTACGCCAACGGCAAGTCAACACCGTCAATGCGGCCCTGCTCCCTCACCTCGTGACCCCGGTGCCGGCTCCGTTCCGGCGAGGGTCCGGACTGTCACCGGCTAGTCGACCAGGTCCCGGGAGACGGCGTCGGCGAGCAGTCGGCCGCGGAGGGTCAGCACGGCCCGCCCGTCAACGTGCGCGCGGCGGTCCAACAACCCGTAGGTGACCGCACGCCTGGCCGCGTCCTTGGCCACGGCGGACAGTTCGGTCAGTGGCAGCCCCTCGCTGAGCCGGATGCCCAGCATGATCCGTTCCATCCGCCGCGCGGTCTCGGTGAGTTCCTCGCGGCCGTGCGCCGGGCTCACCCCGGACTCCAGTCGCCGGGCGTAGGCGATGGGGTGCTTGACGTTCCACCACCGAACCCCACCGACGTGGCTGTGCGCCCCCGGACCGATCCCCCACCAGTTTCCGCAGGTCCAGTACAGCTCGTTGTGTCGACACCGGGATGACCGGCTACGCGACCAGTTCGACAGTTCGTACCAGGACATCCCGGCGGCGGTCAGGGTCTGGTCGGCCTGCGCGTACCGGTCTGCCATCAGGTCGTCGTCCGGCCGGGGGATCTCGCCCCGGGCCACCTGACGGGCCAGTCTGGTGCCCTCCTCGACGATCAACGCGTAGGCCGAGATGTGGTCCGGTCGGGCCGACACCGCCGCGTCCAAAGACGCCTGCCAGTCCTGCTCGGTCTCACCCGGGGTTCCGTAGATCAGGTCCAGGTTGACGTGGGCGAACCCGGCGTCGCGGGCGTCAAGCACGGCCTCCACCGCCCGGCCCGGGGTGTGCTGGCGTTCCAGCACCGCCAGCACGTGTTCACGGGCCGACTGCATGCCCAGGCTGACGCGGGTGAAGCCGGCCTCCCGCAGCCGGGACAGGTAGGCCGGGGTGACCGTCTCCGGGTTGGCCTCGGTGGTGACCTCGGCACCGGGGGCCAGGCCGAAGGTGTCGTCGATCTCACCGAGCAGCGCGGCCAGATGTTGGGATGGCAGCAACGTCGGTGTGCCGCCGCCGAAGAACACCGTGGTCACCGGCGGGGTACGGTCGCCGAGCACGTGTCGGGCCAGTCGAATCTCGGCCATCGCGGTGTCGGCGTACCCACGCTGGGAGGCACCGCCACCCAGTTCGGTGGCCGTGTAGGTGTTGAAGTCGCAGTAACCGCACCGACTGGAGCAGAACGGAACGTGCACGTAGATCCCGAACGGTCGACGCTGCAACGTCCGCAGTGCGGCGAACGGCAACGAGCCGTCACGGGGTGGCGGCTGACCGGAGGGCAGGGTGGAAGGCACGTGGGGAGTGTTTCAATTCAGCCAGGTGAGGGTGACAGGAGGCGAACCCGGTGACCGAACTCGTCCACTACCACGTGCGGAACGGTGTCGCGACGATCACGTTGGACTCACAACACAACCGTAACGCGCTGTCCGCCCGGTTGATGGGCGAACTGGCCGGCCTGCTGTCCCGGGCCGCCACCGACGAGGCGGTACGGGTCGTGGTCCTCACCCACGCCGGGCGGGTGTTCTGTTCCGGCATGGACCTGAAGGCATCCCAGGGCGATGACGCGGCAGCCATGCCGGTGACCGCGTTTCCGGACATCCTGCGAACCATCTGGGAGTTCGACAAGCCGATGGTGGCCCGGGTGGCCGGCCCGGCCCGGGCCGGCGGGGTGGGCCTGATCGGTGCCTGCGACATCGCGGTGGCCGCGCGTTCCGCCACCTTCGCGTTCACCGAGGTCCGACTGGGCGTGATTCCGGCTGTGATCTCGGTCACGGTGCTGCCCCGACTGACGCCACGGGCCGCCCACGAGCTGTTCCTGACCGGCGAGGTGTTCGACGGCGAGCGGGCCGCCCGGGTTGGTCTGGTCAACTCCGCGGTCGACGCGGACGAGCTGGACGCCGAGGTGGCCCGTTACGTGGACATGCTGGTGCTGGGTGCACCGACGGCACTGGCTGCCACCAAGGCCATGCTGCGCCGGGCGCCGGCCGGTTCGATGGCCGAGGACTTCGAGGCGATGACCGCACTGTCGGCCCGACACTTCGCCGGTGAGGAGGGTCAGGAGGGCATCGCGGCGTTCGTGCAGAAGCGCCCACCGCGGTGGGTTCCCGGTGCCGCCAACACCTGACCGGGTCGGCGGTTCATCCGTCGACCAGCACCACGGTGAGCGGGTGTGGACCGTCCGCGGACTGCTCGGCCACCTCGGCCAGGGTTCGGACCAGGGCCGCGTACCCGTCCGGGTCGGCCGAGCCGAGCCGGTCCGAGCCGGCCCACACCAGGATTCTGGGTCCGGGCGGCAGCCAGGACAGGTCGGCCAGACAGTCGGCCAGCGCGTCGAGGTTGTGGCCGAACCAGTCGGGTAGCGCCAGCACCGAGGCGACCGAAGCGTAGAAGGCCGACCTGGACCCGACCGGACCGACCAGATGGACCGGGACACCGGCCGCCACGGCCTCGGCGGTGATCGTCCCGGCCGTGTCCGGCGGACCCGCCCGGACCAGTCCCGGCCGCGGACCGCTCCGGTCCGGCTGTC
>DATCWR010000337.1:0-4102 GCA_036566245.1 Mycobacteriales bacterium
AGTCTGGCTCGCCCCGGTCGGATGAACCGCTTTCCACGTGTTCACTCCAAACGGCAGATTTGTTCGACTTGACGAACAAGCGCACTGCTGTCCATTGTAATGGACATGCGTTCGATATGGCGAACACTGGATCGTGGCACGCTGCGCGCCATCGCCCTGGTCTGTCTGGCCGACGCGATCGTGGGCGCCTCCTTCGGTGCGATCACCGTGTCGGGCGGCATGTCGCTGTGGGTACCGATCGTCATGTCGCTGGCCGTCTTCGCCGGTGGTTCCCAGTTCGCCGCGGTGGGCGTGGTGCTCGCCGGTGGCGGCCCGGTCGCCGCCGGGACGGCCGGCCTGGTGCTCAACGCCCGCCTGCTGCCGTTCGGGTTCGCCATCCTCGACGTCCTCGACGGGCGGTGGTGGACCCGGCTGGTGGGCGCGCACGTGATGACCGACGAATCGGTGGCCTTCGCCCTGGGGCAACATGGACGGCAACAGCGCCGCGCGGCGTTCTGGACCTGCGGTATCGGCCTGTTCGTGTCCTGGAACCTGGCCGTCGTACTCGGCGCGCTGGCCGCCGGGGCGGTCGGTGACACCAACGCGTTCGGGCTCGATGCGGCCTTCCCGGTCGTCCTGCTGGCCCTGGTGCTGCCCTCGCTGACCGATCAGGGTACCCGCAGGGCGGCCCTGCTTGGCGCGACCGTCGCGGTCGCGGCCACACCGTTCCTGCCTCCCGGACTGCCGGTGTTGCTGGCCCTGGCCGGCCTGGTTCTGGCCGGCCGGTCGGCCACCACCGTGGTCCACACCGACCCGGTGGTCGAGGCACGGTGATGTCCCTGCTGGCCATCGCCCTGCTCGCCGTGGGGACCTTCGCGTTCCGCCTGGCCGGACCAACGTTCGGCGACCGCATGCGCATCTCGGCCAGAGTGCAACGGCTGCTGACCATCGCCGCCGCGGTACTCCTGATCGCCCTGGTCAGTACGGCCGGGCTGTTCGACGGGCGTGGTTTCGCTGGCTGGGCCAGGCCCGCCGGGGTGCTGGTCGGCGGGATCCTGGCCATCCGACACACACCGTTCCCGGTCGTGGTCGTCGCCGCCGCGGCAACCACGGCGGTACTGCGGTGGTGCGGTGTGTCCTGAGTGGAATCACCGACCGAACCACTGGAGAGCCTGTCCGTGCGGTGCGGTGAACGCCACGGGTTGACCGTCGACAGCGAGCAGGAAGGCACCGGGACTGAAGGGGGAGGCGGCCACGGCCCGAGCAATCTCGGGCATCACCGCGACACCCTCGTTGCAGACCCAGTGAGCCGAAAGGTCCCCGACCAGGGCGGCGAAGGCCGCGCGGACCTGCGAAGACACGTACATGAGGACCGCACTGTGGAAGATGACCAGGGTCGCCTCGGGCGGGGCCTGCGCCGCCAACGCCGGTAGGTCGGCGAGCAGGTCGCCACACACCAGACGCGGTGGGTCGGCACGGACAAGGTCGGCGGCGGCACGCAGCAGCGCCCTGCGACGGTGTTGCCCGGGCCAGATCAGCGCGTCAAGCCAGCGCAGGTCGTCGTCGTTGGCCACATCGAGCGGATGGAGATCCAGACCGGCCCGCCACACCACGGTCGGTACCCTGTCGGGCAGGGGTACCGCGCCGTTCACCGCACAGTCGAACAACACCGGACTGTCCGGTGGGCCGACGAGGTGATCGCCGTAGCGGTACCGGTAGGCGTCCGGGTACAGACACAACCCGGCTGACGCGCCGACCTCCAGCAGCGCCAGGGGCTCGGGCAGCCGAGCAAGCACCGGCAGCAGTGTGGCGCAGCGAGCCGGTTCGTTGGTCTGGGTCCGGCGCTGTGTCATGACCGCCGACACCCTGCTCCAGTGACGCACCATCCAGTCCCGACAGGCGTCGGGGTCCTCGACCGGGCCACCCAGGTATCGCGTCGCGGCGAACAGGAGGTTGGGCTGCCGCTTCGGCTCGGGTAATCCGTCAAGCAGACCGACAAGTTCGTCATCGTCAGCGACGGCCAGGGCGAGCCGTTCGTATGCCGGCGACACGCCGTGAGCGTCTCGTCGCCCGAATGTTCGGTACCACGTCGATGTCGACACAGCACCACTGTGCCGTAATCCCGGTGATGGGCCCAGCCGGTTCCTGCCCAGGCTCCGGGACACCGGAGAGACGGTCGAGTCACCGATCCCGGCATCACGCCCTGATCCTGGGCGTGCAACGACGTTGATCACGGTTGAGAGTCTGTGGCCACACCGGGGTCGGATGCGTACCGCCCGGTTCCCGGACGGGGTCGCAACCGGGGCAGGATCGCGGCCGGAACGAAGGTGACCAGGGTGAACGCCAGTGTCCACCAGAAGGCGTCGCCATAGGCACCGGCGGTCTGGGCGGCCGTTGCCGACCCCGACGGGTCGGGCAGTTCGGCCGCCAGGATGACCGCGACCACGGTGGTGCCCACGGACGCGCCGAGCCGTTGCACGACGCTGATCAGACTGGTCGCTCCAGCGATGCTGGCCGGACCGACGTCACGGTAGGCCCCGGCGGTGACGGCAATCCCGACCAGTCCCAGCCCGACACCCCGGACGAACAGCGACACACCAAGCAGGAGGTCACCGGGCATGGCCGCGAGTTGGGTGAAGGCCACGGTTCCCGCAACGGCGACGGCGGTACCACTCAGCACCAGCGGGCGTGACCCGTGGCGATCGACCAGCACACCGGCGACCGACAACGCGACCACGGTACCCAGACCCTGGGGTGCGAGCAGCCAACCGATCGTGGCGGCGTCGTATCCGCGGGCGCGGGCGTAGAACAGCGGCAGGAGGAACAGGGGTCCGTAGATGGCGGCGCCGTGCAGGAACATCAGCGCGCTGGAGGCACCGAACGCCCGGGAGGTGAACAGCCGCAGGTCCAGCAGTGGGTGTGCCACCCGTAGTGCGTGTAGGCAGAATCCGGTCACCAAGGCGGTGCCCGCGACCAGCAGCACCACCGTGACCGGTTCAGCCAGACCCGCCGGGTCGTGGACCCGGGAGAGCCCGTAGACCAGCAGGCCCAGCCCCGGTGGCAGCAAGACGAGCCCCACCCTGTCGACCGGGGCGTTCCGGCGATCCCGGATGGTCGGCGGTATCTGCCGGGCCGCGAGCAGGGCGACCAGGCAGATCGGCACGTTCACGGCGAATATCCAACGCCAGCCGAGCCCGTCGACGATGACGCCGCCGAGCAGCGGTCCGGCGATCGGCGCGAGTTGGGCGGGCAGGGCGATGAGGGCCATGACCCTGCCGAACCGTTGTGGTCCGGCGGCCTGGGCCAGGATCGCCTGACACAGCGGGAGGATCATCCCCCCGCCGACGCCCTTGACGATGCGGAACGCCACCAGGCTGGTGATCGACCACGCGCTCACACACAGCAACGAACCGGCCAGGAACATCGCCAGGGAGAACGTCCACATCGGCTTGGCGCCGAAACGGTCGACGCCCCACCCCACCAGCGGGGTGACCAGGGCCAGGGTGAGCAGATAGCCGGTGATGACCCACTGGAGCGAACTCTCCTGAGCATCCAGGTCTGCGGCGATGGTAGGCAGGGCGACGCTGACGATGGTGGTGTCGAGCAGTGCGGCGATGGCGCCGACCAACAGCACCGCGGCGAGCGCAACCAGGTCCCGGTCCAGACCACCCATCCGATTTGTTGGCATGCCAACAGACTAGATGGCATGCCAACAAACCCGGGTGGCCATGGTGCCGATCGGCACCCGAGGCTCAGGTCCCGGGCTGCCGGAGTCGTTCGCGTACCGCGTCGCGGTCGATGTCCAGTTGCGCCATCAGTTCTGCCGCCGGATCGGGCCGGTGGCAGTCGAGGATGGCCAGCAACAGGTGTTCGGTGCCGATGCGTCGACCACCGGTTCGGCTCACCTCGGCCACCGCCCTGGGCAGGACCGCCCTGGCCGCCGAGGTCAGGGGCGTGCGCTTACGCGAGGTGGCAGTCGGCACCCGCTCGACGCCGTGGACGTCGATACCGATCGCGCCCAGAGCGGCCCGGTCCAGGGCGTCAAGGGCCTTCCGTGCGGCGGCCAGGTCAACGCCGAGGGTACGGACCGCGACCGAGTCGGCGTCATGGAGCGACCCCAGGA
>DATCWR010000340.1:0-18268 GCA_036566245.1 Mycobacteriales bacterium
CGCCACCGCCGCCCCCGCCCCCGGCGCCTCCGCCACCCTGGCCGTTACCGGGGTAGATGGTGATCACCGAGCCGGCGCTGGCCCGGCCACTGGGGGACTGGCTGACCACCCGGTCGACCGGGCCGGCCTCCTTCGCGGCGCCGACCTGTACCTGGAAACCGGCTCCGGTCAGCATGGTCTGCGCGGTGTCCAGCTTCCGACCGACCACGTTGGGCACCTCGATGCTGTCACCGTTCTGCACCACCGGGTCGAACGGCGGGAACTGCTCCGGGGGGAGCTGCTGCATGATCGGCAGCATCGCGTTGTGCCAGATCTGCGCCGGGATGGTGCCACCGAAGATCGCCGACCCCACGATGTCCAGGTCGGTGATCTGCTTGGTCGGGGTGTCCGGCTGGAACAGGCCCACCGCGGCCACGTACTGCTGGGTGTAGCCGACGAACCAGGCCGCCGCGTTGTCCTGCGACGTACCCGACTTGCCGGCGGTCGGCCAGGGCCCCAGGTTTGCTGCCTTCGCGGTCGCACCGGGGGCGTTCGGGTTGGTGTCGTCGACCAGGATCTGGGTGATGGTGCGGGCGATCCCCGGTTCCACCGCCTGCCGACAGGCCGGCAGGTTCACGTTGGGAAGCGGCTTGTGGTCGGCTCCGACGATGCTCACGATCGGCCGCGCCGGGCAGAGCACACCGTTGTTGTCGATGGCACCGTAGGCCGAGGTGAGCTCCAACGGGCTGGTGGAGATCGGGCCCAGGGTGAACGAGATCTGGTGTTCGGCCACCGCGGCCGGTCCCTGCTGTTTGCCGTGTGAGTTCTTCAGCGCCAGCGTCTCGGTCATGCCCAGGTCGCTGGCCGCCTTGACCACCTCGGTCATGTCGCAGTTGAACTTCTGGTCGATCAGTGCCTCGAAGAACGTGTTCGACGACCTGTAGAGCGCGTCGTGCAGGTTCATCATCCTGGGGTAGTTGCCGGCGTTGGTGATCGGTGCGGGATGCTGCGGACAGTTCTCCGGCTGGTAGGCGTCCTTACCCTCCTTGGTGGTGTTGTAGGTGTCCAGGGTGAGGCCCTTCACCGGCACCTTGGCGCGCAGTGCCGCGATGGTGGTGAAGAGCTTGTAGGTCGAGCCGGAGCCGGCCACGGGCTTGGTGGCCAACGGCAGGGAGGACTGGCTTCGGTCCTTGGGATTGTTGCCGTACTTGCGACCGACCGCCATCGCCTTCACGTACCCGTTGTGCGGGTCGACGATGTTCATGACCGCGGTGGCACTCTTGCCGTAGCCGATCCGGTTCAGGATCGACGTCTGGGCGGCCGCCTGCATGGTCGGGTCGATGGTGGTGTTGATGGTCAACCCGCCCTGGTACAGGGTGGACTTGGGAATCTTCAACGTGTCGGTGAGGTAGGTCAGCACGTAGTCGCAGAAGAACCCGACGTTGTTGATCCTCGGGTTGGCGTTGGCACAGCCGTTGCCGGCCCGGCTCGCCTTGGTCCGCTGCTCCATACCGGCCGGCACGAGCGGGGAGGCGTCGGCCTCCTGGAACTGCGGTTTGGTGATGTAGCCCTGGTCGAACATCGCCCGGAGCACGTCGTGTCGACGGTCCTTGGATGCCTCGGGGTGGTTCAGCGGGTTGAACCGGGTGGGACTGTTGACCACCCCGGCCAGCAGTGCCGACTGGGCCAGGGTGAGTTTGGCCGGCGGGACGCCGAAGTAGGTCTGCGAGGCCACCCCGATGCCGTAGGCGCCGGCACCGAAGTTGGCGATGTTCAGGTAGCGACCGATGATCTCTTCCTTGGCCCGCTTGGTGCCCATCTTCTTGGAGAGCACCGACTCCAGCGAGAGTGCGCAGCGCGCCTCGGACAGTTTGCGGCCGACCGTCTGTTCGGTTGCCTTCTTCTGTTCTTCCTCGGAGGCGGCGAAGTACTCCCGGGCCTGCTTCACGTACTGCTGGGTCAGGGTCGACCCGCCCTGGGTCACCTCGCCGGCGGTGCCGGTCTTGACCAGGGCGCGCACGGTGCCGGTCGGGTCCACGCCGTGGTGCTCATAGAACCGACGGTCCTCGATCGCCACCACTGCCTTGCGGGTCCACTCGGGGATCTGCGCCAGTGGCACGGTCACCCGGTTCTGGGTGTAGAGGTTGGCGATGACCGATCCGTCGGCGGCCTTGATGACCGACCGCTGCGGTGGTTTCTGGTCAAGTGCGGTCACGTCGCACTGCTGGTCCTCGAAGGTCCCGATGCCGCCACTGGCGGCCATCCCGATGCCGCCCACGAAGGGCACCACGATCAGGGCGGCCAGTAACCCGGCAACGATCGCGGCGCCAAGAAGCTTCACCGCTGCTGAGGTCATTTGTTGGGGAGATGATCCAGCCACGTTGGTCAGGGTACTGGTCCGGGGCCCTGTTGTAAGGGCCCCCGCGTGTCGAGGTTGCTCCATTGGGGTGTACCGTGTTGCCGGTGATGCGCAGGTCCTGTTACTCCGCGCTACCGGACGACTTAGTCATGCTGGGCTACTGCCAATGATCCGTTCGGGGACTGTTGGGGCCCATGCCCGTTTTCCTACCGTGTGACGCGTTGCGGCGTCAGTCGGGAACGCTGCCGAAGTGGGGACATCGGAATGACCGCAGACTGGGTTGCTCGTGCCGCATGCCGCGCTGTTGACCCGGACGCCCTGTTCGTGCAAGGTGCGGCCCAGAACCGTGCCAAGCTGCTGTGCATGGGTTGTCCGGTACGTACTGAGTGCCTGGCCGACGCACTAGACAACCGCGTCGAATTCGGTGTCTGGGGCGGGATGACCGAACGGGAGCGTCGGGCCCTGCTCCGACGCCGCCCGGAGGTCCGCTCGTGGCGCTCGTTGCTGGAGGCCGCCAGGCGGGACTACGAGCATCCGGTCGCCTCGGTGAGCTGAGTCGTCCGACTGACGACCGGTTCTCGGCGGCCCGCCGCGTTACTCCGTGAGTAGCAGAGCATTAGGCCGATCGAGTAGACCTGAACGGGGGGTTATGTGACTCTCCGTGGTGGTTCGCGCTGACCGATCCGTCCCCCGCGATGTCCTCCGGCGTGTCGCGCGGGGTGGCGGTGGGATCGTCGCCGGACAGCGCCGTGCCGATCCGGCGCAACCCGGCCAGGTCGTGGATGTCGCCGTCCAACGCCGGCACCCGGGCCACCGGCACGTCCGGGTGCGCCGCGGTGAACCGTGCGGCAAGCCGCAGTTCCTGGGTGGCCACGGTCATCCGCTCCGCATGCACCCGCAGCACCGCCGCGGCCAGTGGATGTGCGCCCGCCTCGGTCAGCGTCTCGGCGGCGGCCTCGGCGCGCTGCGCGGACAGGTGTGGCGCCCGCGCCGGGTGGGTCCGGTTGAGCACCAGGCCGGCCAACGGCATCCGGTCGGCCGACAGCCGGTCCACGAAGTACGAGGCCTCCCGCAGCGCGTCCTGGGCCGGCGCCGCGACCACCACGAAGGCCGTCTCGGGCCGGCGCAGCAGTTCGTAGGTCGCCTGCGCCCGCTCCCGGAACCCACCGAACATGGTGTCCAGCGCCCCGACGAAGTCGGAGATGTCCCGCAGCAACTGTCCGCCGACGACCCTCGTCAGCACCCGGCTGAACAGCGAGAACCCGGCGCCGACCACCCGCAGGTACGCTCGGCCGCCAGCCCTGGCCGGTGCCGCGACCACCCGGATCATCGGACCGTCCAGAAACCGGCCGAGCCGGGCCGGCGCGTCCAGGAAGTCCAGCGCCGACCGGGACGGCGGGGTGTCCACCACGATCAGGTCCCACTCGTCCCGGGCCCGAAGTTGGCCGAGCTTCTCCATCGCCATGTACTCCTGCGTCCCGGCGAAGGACGAGGACAGCGACTGGTAGAACGGGTTGGCGAAGATCTGCTCGGCACGTTCGGCGGTGGTGTGGTTGAGCACCACCTCGTCGAAGGTGCGCTTCATGTCCAACATCATGGCGTCGAGCGTGCCCGTCCCCGAGGTGCCTGCCACCCGCCTGGGGTTGTTGTCCAACTCGGTCAGGCCGAGTGCCTGGGCCAGCCGGCGGGCCGGGTCGATGGTCAGCACCACCACCCTCCGACCGTGTTCGGCAGCCCGCAGCGCCACCGCGGCCGCGGTGGTGGTCTTGCCCACCCCGCCGCTGCCGCAGCACACCACGATGCGCCGTTGCGGGTCGAGGGTTACCCGGTCCAGGTTCAGTGGTTCGGCCACCGCGGTCATCCGGACTCCTGGCTGATGCCGACACCCTGCTCACGCAGTCGTCCGGCCAACTCGTACACCCCGGCCAGGTCCATCGGTCCGCTCAGTAGCGGGAGTTCGTACTGCGGCAGGCGCAGCGCGTCCAGGCGTCGGCGGTTGTCCGCCTCGAAGGCGTACCGGCGGGCGTGGTCGGCCGCCTCCGCGACCAGTCCGTCGGCCAGACCGTCCAGTCCGTCGGTCACACCGCCCGGGTCGTCTGGGTCGTCTGGCCGGCCGACCGCGGTCAGACCGGCAGCCCGCAGCCCGTCGGCGATCCGGCCACGGTCCAGCCCACCGGCCGCCGCGGTGGCCAGCGAGTCGGCCGGCAGCAGTGGCGTACTGGTCATGTTCACCAGCACGGTGCTGGGGACCAGGCCGCTGGCGCGCAGCTCCGCGACCGCGTCCGCGGTTTCCTGCACCGGCATCTCCTCCAACACCGTGACCAGATGGATCGCGGTCAGCGACGAGCGCAGCACCGCCATCACCCCGTCGCTCTGGGCCCGGATCGGCCCGACCCTGGCCAGCCCGGAGACCTCGCCGGTCACGTTCAGGAACCGACTGATCCGACCCGTCGGCGGCGCGTCGAGTACCACCGCGTCGTAGACCCGGCTGCCGTGTTCCACCCGGGTCGCGGCCTCCTTCACCTTGCCGGTGAGCAGCACGTCCCGTAGGCCCGGCGCGATGGTGGTGGCGAAGTCGATGGCTCCCATCCGGCGCAGCGCCCGGCCGGCCCGGCGCAGGTTGTAGAACGTCTCCAGATAGTCCAGCAGTGCTTCCTCGACGTCCACGGCCAGGGCCCGAACCTCACCGCCACCGGGCGCGACCGCGATCCGACGCTCGGCGTAGGGCAGCGGCGGGGTGTCGAAGAGCTGGGCGATGCCCTGCCGCCCCTCGACCTCGACCAGCAGGGTTCGGCGGCCACCCTCGGCCAACGCCAGGGCCAACGACGCGGCCAGGGTGGTTTTGCCGGTGCCACCCTTACCCGTCACGACATGCAGCCGTGCGGGTGGCCACGCTTCCCAGGCAGGCACCAGACCAGCCTACGGGCGGTGTCCGCCGTCCGCCCGGCCGCCCCGGCGGACCCCGGAACCACCGGTCACGCCCGATGTCGGAACAGATCCCCCCGACGCGGTACGGTGCGGCCATGCGCAGATGGGAGTACGCGACCGTGCCTCTCCTGGTGCACGCCACCAAGCAGATCCTGGACACCTGGGGCGAGGACGGCTGGGAGCTGGTGGCGGTCGTACCAGGACCGAACCAGGAGCAACTCGTGGCCTACCTGAAGCGGCCCCGGCCGACCGAGGAGGAACAGTGACGGTCAGCGAACGGCTCGCCGAACTGGGCATCACCCTGCCCGAGGTGGCCGCGCCGGTGGCCGCCTACGTGCCGGCGGTACGGACCGGTGACCTGGTGTACACGGCCGGGCAACTCCCGTTCGTCGACGGTACCCTGCCGCGCACCGGCAAGGTGGGCGCCGACCTGACCGTGGCCGAGGCCGCACCGCTGGCCCGTCAGTGCGCCCTGAACGCGCTGGCCGCCGCGGCCGGCCTGGTGGGCCTGGACCGGATCACCCGGGTGGTGAAGGTCGTTGGTTTCGTGGCCAGCGCGGAGGGGTTCACCCAGCAGTCCGCGGTGATCAACGGCGCCAGTGAACTGTTCGTGGAGATCTTCGGAGACGCCGGCAGGCACGCCCGTTCCGCGGTCGGGGTGGCCGAGTTGCCCCTGGGTACTCCGGTCGAGGTGGAGATCACCGTCGAGGTGAGCTGACCGGCCGGACGGGCCAGCGCGACACGGGCCGACACAACACCACCCGGCGGCCCCCGACAGTTTCCGGCAGCACAACAGCATCCTCCATCCCACCGACGCAGGACATCGCGCAGCCACGACCCGCAGCCGCGACACGCACGACGTACGCATGTACGGAGGTCACATGGGTTCCCAGCCTGCTCGGCCCCGTGACGCCGCCACCGTGGTGTTGCTCCGTGACGGCGCGGAGGGGCTCGAGGCGTACGTGCTACGGCGGGTGCGCGGCATGCCGTTCGCCGGTGGGATGACCGCGTTCCCCGGGGGTTCGGTCGATCCCCGTGACGCCGACGCCGGTGTGGGTTGGGCCGGGCCGGATCCGGCCCGGTGGGCCGACGTGTTCGGCACCGACCGCCCCCTGGCCCGGTCGTTGCTGTGCGCGGCGGTGCGGGAGACGTTCGAGGAGGCCGGCGTGTTGCTGGCCGGCCCGTCGGCGGACTCGGTGGTGGACGGTTCACACCCGCACTGGGAGGACGACCGGGTCGCGTTGGAGGGGCGCGAACTGTCGTTGGCCGAGTTACTGGCCCGGCGCGGGTTGGTGTTGCGCACCGACCTGCTCCGCCCCTGGGCGCACTGGATCACCCCCGAGGGGGAACCTCGCCGGTACGACACCAGGTTCTTCGTGGCCGGGGTGCCGGCCGGGCAGCACGCTCCGGACGGATCCGGTGCGTTCAGCCGGGAGGCTGACCAGGTGGACTGGGTGCGTCCGGCCGACGCGCTGGCCCAGTTCGAGCGTGGTGAGCGGCCGATGTTGCCCCCGACCCTGGTGACCCTACGGGAGATCGGGCGGTATGCCACCGTTGCCGAGGTGTTGGCCGCTGGTTGGGATCGGGTGATCGAACCGATCACCCCCCGCCTGGAGTTCGGGCCGGACCGGAACCACGCGCTGCTGCCTGGTGGACGGCGGCTCGAACTGCCACCCGGATTTCCCCGGTGAGGAGGGTGGACGGGTGAGCACGCCGGCCTACGAGGTGGTTCGGGCGGTCACCCCGTGCGCGTCGGTGCTGCTGGCTGCCAACCCCTCCCCGATGACGTTGGAGGGCACCAACACCTGGCTGCTGCGAGCGCCTGGTGAGTCCGGTTGTGTGGTGGTCGATCCCGGACCGGACGACCCGGTGCACCTGGCCGCGGTGACCGCCGCCGGCCCGGTGTCGGTGGTGCTGCTCACCCACGGGCACGCCGACCACAGCGCCGGCGCGCGCCAACTACACGAACTGACCGGTGCGCCGGTGAGGGCACTGGACCCGGCGCACCGCTACGGTTCGCAGGGTCTGACCGAGGGGGACGTGGTGGCGGCAGCCGGTCTGGAGGTGCGGGTGATCGCCACCCCCGGGCACACCGGCGACTCACTGTGTCTGATCCTGGACGACCCGACCGGAGCCGGGTCGGCGGTGTTCACCGGCGACACGATCCTGGGCCGCGGTTCCACCGTGGTCGCTCACCCGGACGGCCGGCTGGGTGACTACCTTGCGTCGTTGCGTCGCCTGCGCGAGTTCGGCCCGGCCACCGTGCTGCCCGGCCACGGCCCAGAACTGCCGAACGTCGGCCTGGCCGCCGAGCACTACCTACGGCACCGGGCCGAACGGCTCGACCAGGTTCGGGCGGCTTTGGTCGAACTGGAACCGCCGGTGACGGCCGCCGACGTGGTGCGCCGGGTCTACGTCGACGTTGACCCTGCCCTGTGGCCGGCGGCGGAACTGTCGGTACGTGCCCAGCTCGACTACCTACAGGAGACGTAGAGCGTTGTTCGGCGACATCGACCGTGGGTTGTTCCGCGACATGCAGGAACTGGTCGCCCACACCGGATGGGCGCACACCTTCTTCGTGGACTACGCGAAGTACGGGGTGGCACTGTTCGGTCTGCTGTTGTTGGCGGCCTGGTGGCGGTCCCGGTCCGGAGCCAGACCAGCATGGGCGGTCGCGGTCGTGCTGTGGGCGGGGTTGGCCGCCGCGGTGGTCCTGGTGCTCAACCAGGGTGTGATCCACCTGGTGGACCGGCCGCGCCCGTTCGTGGCACTACCGGACGTGCATCCGCTCCTGGAGCACACCCGCGTTCCCGGGTTCCCCAGCGACCACGCGGTGACGGTCGGCGCGCTTGCCGCGGGGTTGTGGCGGCACGCGCGCCGGTTCGGGATCGTCGCGGCACTGCTGGCGGTGGTGATGTGCTTCGCCCGGGTGTACTGCGGGGTGCACTGGCCCGCGGACGTCACGGTGGGCGTGTTGTTCGGCGCGGCGGTGGGCTGGTTCGGCTGGCCGGTGGCCCGGCGCCTGCTCGTTCCGCTGTGCGAGTGGTTGGGGCGTGGCCCGGTGGGCCTGCTGGTACATGACGGCCGTGGGCTCGTGTCTGGTTCGCGGTCCGCCGGACTGCACCGGGCCGATCGTCGGTGACCGGTCAGCCGGCGGCGGGCAGGTAGGCGACGGTCCAGCCTCGGTAACCGGTTCGGTAGAGGTAGTTGGCCACACCGACCTGGCCACCCACCGAACTGCCGATGATCTTGCCCTCACCGAGGCTGAGTACCACGTGTCCGGTGCCCGAGGAGTTGTGGTACCAGACCAGCGCGCCGCGCGGCGGGATGCCGGTGGTGTGCATGTAGCCGTGGCTGGTCAACCAGTCGCCGCCGATCTCGGCGGTGGCCCAGCCCGAGAACGACCAGCCGTAGGCCGCGGCCTGGAAGTGCAGGCACAGGCCCTCCTCGGCGGTGGAGCCCAGTCGGGCGAACTCGTAGGAGATGGCCGCGTTACGGCCACTCGGGTTGGCCCGTGGCGGGTCGGCCGAGTACGTGCAACCGTGCGTGACCGCACCGTCCGAGCCGGTGAACACGTAGGTGTCCGACACGAATCCGCCGTTGCCGATCATGTCCCACAGGCTTGACGTGCCGTAGGTTCCGGTGACCGTGCTGCCGCCGGTCTGGCACAGGATGGTGACCGAGTGGCCGTCGGCCACGGTTGACCAGGCGTCGTATCCGGTCCCTGGCGAGGCCCGGACGGTGAGGGGCGATCCGGCCGTGTTGACCGTGCCGGATGCGGCGTTGGCGACCCCGGTGGTGGCGAGCAGGACGGACGCTGTCGCGGTTGCGGTGACCGCTACCCATCTGACGGGCTTAACGAAATATGACATAGCACATAAGGCTGACGATCCATCGCACTATTTGCAATAGTCGACAGCACTTTGACATCATTTGATCTGCGCACAGCGGACGGGTTCCCGTGGCCGCCCGCACCACCCGTTCCACCCTGACAGCACCCCGGGCACCTGCCGCGGCACCAGGGTGGCCGCGTTGACGGCGGGGTGGTGCGCTCAGCGAGCCCGTCGGGCCAGACGTTCCTGGTCGAGGATGACCACGGACTTGCCCTCCAGCCGGAGCCAGCCCCGGGAGGCGAAGTCGGCCAGTGCCTTGTTGACCGTCTCCCGGGAGGCACCGACGAGCTGGGCGAGTTCCTCCTGGGTGAGGTCGTGGGTGACCCGCAGATGTCCCCCCTCGACCCCGCCGAAGCGCTGCGCGAGTTGGAGGAGTTGCTTGGCCACCCGACCCGGCACGTCGGTGAAGATCAGGTCAGCCAGCATGTTGTTGGTTCGGCGAAGCCTGCGGGCGATCACCCGCAGCAGTTGCTCGGCGATCTGTGGCCGGTTCTCGATCCAGGACCGGAGCGCCTCCTTGGGCATCCGGGCCAGCCGTGCGTCGGTCACCGCCTGCGCGGTGGCGGTCCGGGGGCCCGGGTCGAACAGGGACAGCTCCCCGAACTGGTCCGACGGGCCCATCACCGCGACCAGGTTCTCCCGGCCGTCAGCCGACTTGCGGCCCAGCTTGATCTTTCCGGCCAGCACGATGTAGAGGCTGTCCCCGGGTTCGCCCTCGTGGAAGATCACCTGGCCCCGGCTCACATCGAGGTACTGGAACTGCGCGGCCAGGGCTTCGGCGTCCTCGTACCTGACCCCCTGGAACAGGCCAGCCCTGGTGAGTACGTCGTCCATGTCATCCTCCCGTGGACCACCGACCGAGTTCCCCGTGTGGTCTCTGGTGGTCGCCGAAAGTTTACGGTGTCGCAGTTCGCGATCGACCACCAGCGGCATATCAATGCTGCGGTGGGTGAGATGGGCGGGCCAACGGCACATCCGATCGGGTGTGATCCCACCCGATTCGTGACCGTAGTCGGTGGATCGATCACTCAACGCGACCGATCGGGACACCTGGATGGCCCCACGCCCAACACGGGTAGGTCCACCGCCAAGCCATCTGACGGGCACCGGGTGGGTTACCCCGGTGGCCACCAGCCTGGCCACCGACACGGCCGGTCCGGCCAACCCGGCCAACCCGGCCGGGTGCTATCCGCGGCGGTGCCGGGCTGGCGTGGGCCGCGGACGGGGCGGCGTACCGGACCTGTTGGATCTGGACCTGCCGGACAGCGGCAGCAACCGGGTCAGACCGCGGCGCTTACGCCGGTCCTCCCAGTTGTGCAGCGCCACGGCCAAGCCCTCGATCACCAGCGTGTCGACCTCGTCCGGTCGCGCGGTGTCGAGGAACTCCGCGACCTGGTTCTCCACGGCGACCCTGCGCAGCGGGCTTTCCACCCGCTCCATGAAGAGCATGAACCCCATCAGCAACAGGGGGAAGAGCAATACGAACAGTCCGACCATGATGCCTCGATCCTGCCCTATCCGGGGTCCCGGCACACCTGGCAGGGGGAATGTCATCACCCTGCGTCGTCCGGTTCGTCACCCGGACGGCAACGTTGCCCCGGCGCGACGTAGGCTGGCAAGCCATGACCACCGCGCGGCTGCGGACCGAGACCCCGCTGGCACTGACCCGGCGAGCCCGACGGATCAACCGGGAGCTCGCCGAGCTGTACCCGGACGCGCACTGTGAGTTGGACTTCGGTACGCCCCTCGAGTTGGCCGTCGCCACCATCCTGTCCGCACAGTGCACCGACAGGCGGGTCAACGAGGTCACCCCGTCGCTGTTCGCCAGGTACCCCACCGCGGCCGACTATGCCGCTGCGGACCGGGCCGAGCTGGAGGAACTGATCCGGTCCACCGGATTCTTCCGCAACAAGACCACCTCACTGATCCGCCTGGGCCAGGCGCTCGTCGAACGTCACGGCGGTGAGGTGCCGGCCCGACTGGAGGACCTTGTCGCGCTACCGGGGATCGGCCGCAAGACCGCCAACGTGATTCTGGGCAACGCCTTCGGCATACCCGGGATCACCGTGGACACCCACTTCGGTCGGCTGGTGCGGCGCTGGCAGTGGACCGAGCAGACCGACCCGGTGAAGGTTGAGGCGGTTGCCGCCGCACTCATCCCGCGCGGTGAGTGGACCATGCTCTCGCACCGGGTGATCTTCCACGGCAGGCGGGTGTGCCACGCCCGACGACCAGCCTGTGGGGCCTGCGCGATCGCGCGGCTCTGTCCGTCGTTCGGCACCGGTCCGGTCGATCCGCAGGTCGCCGCCGCCCTGGTGAAGTCGCCGCAGGACGTGGCGGAGTCCACCGCGTGAACCGGTCCGGGTGGCGATCGGTGGCGCTGCTCGTCGCGTCCGCGCTGGTGGCCCTGGCGGGTTGTTCGTCGGGAACCGACCAGAGTGGTCACGCCAGCGACACCGTGGCCGACCTGCTGGCCAGGGCGGCGATAGCACCATGCCCGGTTCCCAGCCCGGCACCGACGTCGACGACGACACCACCACTGCCACCCGCCACGACCTCCCCCGCCGGTGGGGGTGTGACCGCATCGGGTCCGACCGGTTCGTCCTCGGCTGGCCCGTCAGCCAGCGGGTCGGCTCGGCCGGGCTACCAGGTGCCGGTCCTGTCCGGGGACGCGAACCCTTCGGTCGCCGAGGGACAACTCCTCCCAGAAGGTGCGTTCGGCTGCCTCGCCGGCGGTCCGGACGTGCCGCTGCGTCGGATCACCGGGGTACCCATGGTGGTCAACCTGTGGGCGACCTGGTGCCTGCCGTGCCGAACCGAACTGCCCGCCTTCGAGCGCGCCTATGCCAACGCAGACCCGGCCCGGCTTCGGATCCTGGGTGTGGCCACCCAGGATCCGGGGCTGAGCCGGCAACTGTCCTTCGCCATCGACACCGGACTGCACCTGCCCAACCTGGTGGACGACCAGGGCAGGGTGGCCGCCGGCCTGGGCATCCGCGGCCTGCCCGCCACGCTGTTCGTAGATGCCGCCGGAACGGTGGTGCACGTCTACAACGGCCCCCCGCTGACCTTCGAGGCGCTGCGGGACCTGATCCGCAGTCACCTGCGGGTGACCATCCGTGGTTGATCCTCCGGTACCCGCCTGGCTGCGCCACCTCGCCGCCGCCTCGGTCGAGGCGTCTTCCGGCCGGTTCGGCCGATACCTCCCCCCGCCGGGTGGGGGACGTGCGTCGGCGGTGCTGGTGCTGTTCGGCGAGGGACCGACCGGCCCGGACGTGTTGTTGATCCAGCGCTCGGACGGGTTGGTCAACCACCCCGGTCAGCCGGCGTTCCCCGGTGGCGGCACCGACCCCGGGGATGACGGGCCGGTCTCCACCGCACTGCGTGAGGCGACCGAGGAGGTCGGGCTGGACCACCAGGGCGTCGAGGTGGTCGCGGTGCTCCCGCCGATGCACATTCCGGCCTCCGGCTACCTGGTCACCCCGGTGGTCGCCTGGTGGCGCGAACCCTCGCCGGTGCGGGTGGTGGACCCGAGGGAGGTCGCCCGGGTGGAACGGGTACCCCTCGAGGAACTGGTCGACCCGGCACATCGTTGCGTGGTCAGACACCCGTCGGGGTTCGCGGGCCCCGGCTTCGAGGTGCATGGGATGCTCGTCTGGGGTTTCACGGCCGGTCTGTTGGACTGGTTGCTCGATCTGGCCGGTCGGACCCGGCCGTGGGACCGTGACAGGGTGCGTGACCTGCCACCCGCCGTGGTGGCGCTCGAGGGTCACGTACCACCACCGCCGCACCGAGGCGACCGACGCGAACACCGCGGGCGGCGCACCGGTGCGGCAGACTGACCCACGGGGAGGGGCAGTGCGTGTGTCCGGTCGGTTCGTGCGACTGCTGGCGGCGTTCGCCGCCGTGCCGGTTCTGTTCGCCACCGCCTGTTCGAACTCCGAACCACCCCAGGCCACCGCGGGACAGCAGGGCGACGTGACCGTCACCCCGGGCCCGGACGGTGTCCAGAACGTGACGGTGGTGGCCACCGACCAGTTCCGGTTCGAGCCAGCCACGATCAACGCGAAAGTCGGGCGAATCCACCTGACACTCCAGATAAAGGGTGGCACGCCGCATAACCTGAACTTCGACACACTGAACTCGGGGAACATCCCCGTCACGTCCCAGGGTGAGACCAGGTCGAGCGACTTCACCGTGTCCACCCCGGGCCGGTACGGATTCGTCTGCACGCTGCACGAGTCGCTCAACCAGGCCGGCACCCTGGTGGTGTCCCGGTAACAGAGCAGGGGTGGGCCGCGGCGTGGTCGACATCATCGTGGTGCTGCTGGCCCTGGGCTTCGCCGTGAACGGATACCGGCAGGGCTTCGTCACCTCGATACTGTCGTTCGTCGGGTTCTTCGGTGGGGCCGCGGTGGGGGCGCAGTTGGCCACCCCGGTGGCGCAGCGCCTGACCGACGGCAGCGGCCAGGTCGTGGTCGCGGTGGCCGTGGTCCTGATACTCGCCTTCGGTGGCCAGATTCTCGCTGTCTGGGTGGGTTCGGAACTGCGTAACCGGATGACCTGGCGGCCGGCCCGCACCGTGGACTCCGCGTTCGGCGGGGCGGTCTCGGTAGCCACCGTGCTGTTGGTCGCCTGGATGGTCGCCACCCCGCTGGCCTCCTCGCCCTATCCCGGGTTGGCCTCGGCGGTGCGGCACTCCGAGGTGGTCCGGGCGGTCAACCAGACCATGCCCGGCTCGGTGCGCAACGTGTACGAGTCCATGCGTGACCTGGTCGACCGTGGCGCGTTCCCCGAGGTCTTCGGCCCGCTGGTGCCCACCCACGTGCGGGCGGTCGAACCACCCGACGAGAAGCTGCTCGGCAGCACGGCGGTGCGCACGGCCCGTCCGTCCGTGCTCAAGGTGACCGGGGTGGCACCCTCGTGTTCCCGTCGGATAGAGGGGTCCGGATTCGTGTACGCACCGCAGCACGTGCTCACCAACGCCCATGTGGTGGCCGGCGTGCGGGCACCACGGGTCGAGGTGGACGGGGAACGGATGGATGCCCGGGTGGTGCTCTACGACCCGGATCGGGACGTGGCCGTCCTGTACGTGCCCGGCCTGCGGAAACCCGCCCTACGGTTCGCCGACGACCGGGCCGACTCCGACGACGACGCGATCATCCTCGGCTACCCCGAGGACGGCCCCTTCTTCGTGACCGCCGCCAGGGTGCGTGACCGGGAACAGATCCGCGGCCCCGACATCTACAACAGCCACACCGTGTCCCGGGACGTCTACACGCTGCGCGGGTCGGTCCGTTCCGGTAACTCCGGTGGTCCCCTGGTCGCGCCTGACGGCAGCGTGTACGGGGTGGTCTTCGCCGCCGCACTCGACGACCCGGAGACCGGGTTCGCGCTCACCGCCGAGGAGGTGGAACCCGACGCCACCCGTGCCGCCCGGGCCACCGCCGAGGTCGGCACCGGCGCCTGTGACTAGTCGGGCGGGGCGTGCCCTCGCCTGGGCGGAGCCCCGGCTCGGGGCTTCGGTGGGCAGCGGGCGTGGTGCTGTGTTGCCCTCTGTGGGGGGAGCTTCGCTCCACCCCACGCCCCCCTCAAACCCTCACGGCCCACGAGGCAATCGGCAGATACCGTGGAACGAACCGTCCAGTCGGGTGGGGCGTGCCGTCACCGGGGCGAGGGCCTGCGGGGCGGTGGGGCCGCCACGGCCCGTGTGGCGGCCCCACCAGGGGGCGGGTCGGCGCCGACAGGGGTCGTGGCCGCTGCCATGCGCGGCTACCCTGCCCGGGGCTGAACGACCTGCGACTGGCACACGCCGGGGCTGCGTTCCCGTGCTCAGTGGCGTAACTATGACCCGTTTGCCGTGTGTTCACTCATCCCAAAAGGTCATAGCATCCCAATGATGGAGTTGGAGATTCGGCACTTACGGGTGGTCATCGCTCTTGCCGACGCCGGTAGCGTGTCCCGGGCGGCCGCTGCCCTGGGCGTGTCTCAGCCGTCGCTGACCGCCCAACTCCAGCGGATCGAACGGGCCGTCGGTGGCCGGCTGTTCGACCGCACCTCCACCGGGATCGAACCCACCGGCCTGGGCAGTTACGTGATCAACAGTGCCCGGGCCGTGCTGGTGCACATGGAGAACCTGTACGCCGGCTCCGGTGAACTACGGCAGGCCAGCCCGCCGGTGCGCTTCGGCGGGGTGCCCGGGGCTGTGATGGCCGGCATCGTGACCCGGTTGGGTCACCTGATGCCGGACAGCGAGATCACCACGCAGGTCGAGGTCTCCTCCAGTGTGGTCCTGCACCTGCTGGACTCCGGCCGGATGGACGCGGCCGTGCTGCGAGAGTTTCCCGGCTTCGAACTGCGTTACCCCGCCAGTGTGCGATGGCGGACCTTCATCCATGCCGAGCCGGTGTTCGTGGCGATGGCCGAGTCGCACCCACTCGCCGTCCAGACCACCGTGGACCTGGCTGACCTGGCCCAGGAGGTGTGGGTCAACGAGCCTCCTGACGACAGCGGCCTGTCGGTGTACTTCCAGGCCGCCTGCACGGCGGTGGGATTCGTGCCGTTGGTCCGGCATCGGATCGCCGACCCGAACACCGCCCGAGGTCTGGTCGTTGGCGGACAGGCGGTGTCGTTGGCCCAGCCCACGTCACGGGAGGCCGACGGGTTGGTCGTGCGCCCGCTGACCGGCGATCCGCTGTACCGCAGGCTGGTCCTGGTCTGGCGACGAGACGGGGTGCTCGCGAGTCGGTCGGACCAGATGTACCGCGCCGCGGTGGAGTCCTACCTGGAACTGGTCAACCGTAACGTGAGCTACGCGCGCTGGTGGGCCGAGCATCCCGAGCTGCATCCCGAGGCCGATCCCGAGGCGGCCCCGGAGGATCGTTCCGACCGGTAGTTATCGGGTCAGTCTGGGAGCGGTGTCCGACACCGTCGAGGCTGCCACCGATCGGGCGCAGAACCCCAACAGCCCGGCCACGTCGACACCGTACGGCGGGTCGTCGCGGTAGCGGGCCAGTCGACGGGCGGCCCGTTCCAACAGGGCCACCATGCCGGTCGGATTGCCACGCTGGTGATGGGTGATACCGACGCAGACCTGGGCCAGGCCCTGCCAGAGGTCGCGTTCGGCCGGCGGTGCGACCTTCCACGCGGCCTCCAGCACCTCGTGTGCGGAGAACGCGCGACCGGCATCCAGCAGGGACTGGGCCAACTCCAGCGCGCCGGTCGGTGGCATCGGCTCCTCGGGCACCGATGGGACACCGCGTGGGTCCCCGTGGGGCAGCGGTCGGCCCAGTGCGTCCCGCGGTCGAGCCTGTCGGGGCCGGCCGTCCGTACCGCGGTCACGGGGCCTGCCCGGTTGCGGGCGCCGTTGCTGGTCTGCCGTCATGGTTCACCTGTCCGGAGCCCGGCGGTTCCCGGGCGCCCTACTCGCCCTTCGCCCATCGCACCAGGTGCCCGGTGATCGCGTCCGGTGTCTCCTCGTGCGGGAAGTGGCCCACCCCGTCGAGCAGTCGCCACTCGTAGGCCGCGGCGACGTACCGGCCCGAACCCTGCGCGGTGGCCGGCAGCACGCACCGGTCCACCCCGCCGTGGAGTTGTAGCGTGGGCGCGGTCACCGGTTGCTGCATCACCTTGGCATACCGCCAGCCGTCCGAGCGGGTCAGCGAACGCATCGACCAGCGGTGGTACTCCAGCGCGCAGTGCGCCGCCGAGGGGATTCGGATCGCCTCCCGGTACCGGCGCACCGCCTCCCCGTATCCGGTGGTGCGTCGCCAGCGCGATCCGGACCAGGCAGCGAACAGCCGACCCACGTAGGCGGCGTCCTCCCGGGTGAGTAGTGCCTCGGGATAGCGGGGGAGTTGGAAGGTCAGCAGGTGTCGGCTGGCGGCCAGTTGGCCGCGCGGGTCGGCGAACAGCGCGGCCCGCAGCCGCAACGGGTGCGCCATCCCGACCGTGACCAGTCGGCGAACCACCCGGGGATGCAGGGTGGCCACCGTCCAGGCGAGCGTGCCACCCCAGTCGTGGCCGACGATCATGGCGTCGCGTTCGCCGAGTGCCCGCACCAGGCCGGCCACGTCACCGGCCAGGGTGTAGGCGTCGTACCCGCGTGGCGGTTTGTCGCTGGCGCCGTAACCGCGCAGGTCGGGGGCGACCACCCGGTAGCCGGCGTCGGCCAGCCCGGTCAACTGGTGCCGCCAGGCCCACCAGAACTCCGGGAACCCGTGCAGCAGCAACACCAGGGGTCCGTGCCCGGCCTCGGCGACGTGCAGCCGCACACCGTTGGCGCTGATCTCTCGGTGCGACCATGGTCCGTCGATGAGGACGGCGGCGGTGTCGGTGTCCGCTGGCATGGCATCAGGGTGTCACAGCGGTACCCGGCCACCCGCCCACCCGGTGCCGGGCGTGCCGGGTGGGGGTGTCCGACGTGCTGGCATCGGGGGTCGAAGCGTCGGGCACGTCGGGGAGTGTTGCCCGGTACGTGTGGTGACAGGTACCGCGCCACCACGGTGTGGCGGGGCGGGTTCAGCCGGGCTGGTCGTCCGGTTCGGTGGTGGACCCGCCGGCCGGTCCCACCGCCGGGTCGGTCTCCCGCCGGTACCCGCGGCGGGTCAGTCGCGCGTTGTCCCGCACCGCCTCGATGGTTCGTTCGGGTCGGCGGATCTTCCTGACCGTACGAAGTCCGACCAGGCCCAGTGCCACGGCGAGCGCCAGCAGCACCACCCAGACCACCAGGTAGGCCGCCCACCGGGGCAGACCGAGCGCGACCAGTCCCTCGGCCAGGGCCACGAACGGGAAGAACAGCGAGAAGCACAACAGCGTGGCGGCGGCGCCGAAGAACCCGGTACCCCACCCGACGCGGCGCACCGACGCGGCCAGTTCCAGCTTGGCCAGTTCGATCTCACCGCGGACCAGCGTGGACAGGTGCGTGGTGGCGTCCCGCACCAGCTCGCCGACCGAGGGGTCCTCCCGAGCCGTCGGCTCCTGGTTGGTTTCGGTGGCCAACGAATCCTCCCGTCATCGTGCGCGCCGAGCCTACGGCAGGGTGGCTCCCGGTCCGGCCGATGCTCGCCGGTGGGCCGGCTGGCCCACCGGGCGCACCCGGGGTCGGCGG
>DATCWR010000347.1:0-5716 GCA_036566245.1 Mycobacteriales bacterium
CTGCCGCGTCGCCCAGTCCGGGCAGCCCGGACACCGCGGCGGGGGCGCCGCCGGCCGGGTTCAGCACGGTCTGCGGCTGGCCGCGCAGGGTCACGGTCCGTCGTTGGGTGGCGTCGGTCTGGTTGTCCAGGCCCGGGTAGTCGGCGGCCACGTAGTCACGGAACCGCGGCCCACCGGTGTCGGTGTTGACCGGAGTGATCCGGGCATACTCGAAGGTCCGTGCCGGTGCCGACCCCAGGCCCTTCAGATAGTGGTCGAACCAGGCGGTGGTCAGCGAGCGCAGTCGGTCGGTGTCGGCCAGACCGGCCCCGGCGTCGTGACCGCCGGGAAACCACACCACCCTGACCGGCGTGCCGGTGCGGGCGATGCCCCGGGCGTTCGCGTCAGCCTCCGACAGCGGGAACAGCGAGTCGGTCTCGCCCTGGATGAGCAACGTGGGTGCGTCGATCCGGTCCAGCACCGTGGCCGGGCTGGACCGCCGCAGCAGGGCCACGGCAGCATCGGTCGCCCGTCCGGTGCGCGCGGCCTGCTGGTAGACGTGGCAGAACTCCGGCACGAACCTGCCACACAGCGCGTCCTGTCCCGGCCCGTTGGCGTCTGGTGGTCCGGGCCGTCCGGTGGTGTCCGTGCCGCCGGCCGGCCGGGCCGGCACCACGCCGGAGGTGAAGAAGTTCGCCGCCCACAGCCGTTTGAACACCCCGTCGTCAACCTGCTGGTCAGCCTCGGCCGGGGTGCGGCCGGCGTGTTCACCGGTGCTGTCTGGAAAGAAGGCGTGGCTCAGGTCGTTCCAGGTGGCCACCGGCACGATCGCGTCGACCCGTTGGTCGTAGCCGGCGAGCAGCAACGACAGCGCGCCGCCGTAGGAGGCACCGGTCACCCCGATCCGTGGATCCCCCGGGGCGTCCAACCGCACCTCGGGTCGGTGGGCCAGCCAGTCGACCAGCCGGCGGGCGTCGGCGACCTCATGGTCCGGGGAGTCCACCGCGATCCGACCGGTGGAGTGACCGAACCCGCGTGCGCTGTAGGTCAGCACCACGTAGCCGTGACCTGCCAACTCCTCGGCGTCGGCCCGGATGTCCTCCTTGGACCCGCCGAACCCGTGTGCCACCAGCACCGCCGGGGCCCGGTGTCGGGCGTCGACGCCCCGGGGTACGAACAGCGTGGTGTCCAGGTTGACCCGACTGTCGTCACCGGGTCCACCCGGCACGGTGATGTGCTGGGTGTGGGTCGTCACCCGTGGCCCCCGCGCCGCACCGACGCCGACGGTCACCAGGGTGGCGGTGACCGCCACCAACGCGGTGAGGACCGTTGCCCGCTGCCATCGGGGTCGGCCGGCCATGCCGTGTTGGACCGCCCGCCGGGTCGACCGCCAGAGACTACCCAGACCCGGTACCCGACCTTTGCCGCCCATACCGGTCAATCTATGTGGTCGGCGTCGGCATACTCCAAGGGAACTCGCCCACGCCCCGGGCTAATGTCGACGGGTGAGCCCGGTCCGGCCCCGCCTCGCGGGGTTTGTCCCCGAACACGGTCCGATCCGGCCGTTGGCCGGTTGTTACCTTGTCGACGGTGTGGGCACCGGCCTGTGGATGGCCACCAGTGTGTTGTACTTCACCCGGTCGCTGCACCTGCCCGCCGCGCAGGTCGGCGTGGGCCTGTCGGTGGCCGGGCTGGTCGGGCTGGTTGGTGCGGTTCCACTCGGACACCTTGCCGACCGGTACGGGTTACGCCGGGTTGGCCTGGGACTCATGGCCACACAGGCGGTGCTGGTGGCCTGCCACGCGGCGCTGCGCTCGTTCTGGCTGTTCCTGCTGCTGTCCTGCCTGTTCGTGCTGGCCCAGCGCGGCGCCAATGCGGTGCGCAACGCGCTGCTCGGTGTGTCGGTGCCGGCCGAACGCCGGTTGCGCACCCGGGCCTACACCCGCAGCACGGCCAACGTCGGGTTCGCCGTGGGCGCGCTGTTGGCGGTGCCGGTGTTGCAGGCCGGCACCCGCGCGGCGTACCTGGTCGCGGTGTTCGTCAATGCCGGGTCATTCATGCTGGCCGGCGGACTGCTCGCCCTGCTTCCCGCCGTGCCGCCCCGCCGACCGGTGGCCGGCGAGACCCGCTGGGTGGCACTGCGGGACCGCCGCTACGTCGCGATGACCGCACTGACCGGGCTGCTGTCGTTGCACAAGCCGGTACTCACCGTGGCACTGCCGCTGTGGGTGGCCCAGCGCACCGACGCCCCGCGCACCCTGGTGTCGGTGCTGTTGGTGGTGAACACGGTGCTCACCGTGCTGCTCCAGGTACCGCTGTCGCGAGGTGCCGACGGGCTGGTCGGCGGGGTGCGCACCATCCGCCGTTCCGGTGTCGCGTTGGCGCTGGCCTGCGTGCTGCTCGGCCTGGCCTCGGGCCGGTCGTCCGGATGGGCGGCCGGGCTGCTGGTGGCCGGTGCCGTGGTGCTCACGGTGGGGGAGTTGTGGCAGTCGGCCGGTGGGTGGGGCCTGTCCTACGACCTGGCGCCGACGGACCGATACGGCCAGTACCAGGGCGTCTACGCGCTCGGGAACGGGATTCGTGACACGTTCGGCCCGGCCACGGTCACCGCCCTGGCCCTGGTGGTCGGCCTGCCCGGCTGGCTTCTGCTGGCCGCCGGCTTCGCCGTGGTCGGTCTGGCCATGGCACCGCTGCTGTCGGCGTTGGACCCGAACCGGAGGCGGGGAGTGCCCGGTCGGCCCTCCACCGACGCCGTACCGGTGCGGCAGCCCCCGACCGGCTGAACAACACCGTGGGTCGGCGCCGGATCTCAGTCACCCAGGAACCGGGCCCCGCACTCTCGGACGGCCGCGATGATCTCGGCCAGTGGCTGCCCGGACAACCGCTGGCCGGAGGCCGCCCACCGCACCCATGCCTCGAGCACCGCCGGCATGGCCGCGGTCTGCTCGGCGCCCTGTGCGGGTTGACGGGGCAGCCAGTACAGCAGGAACAGTTCGGTCTTGGCCGGACTGATCCGGAGCGGGTTGCCCTCGTCGTAGTCACAGCCGTGCTCCACGATCAGTCGTGCGCAGGCGGCCGAGACCTCCCGATCGGGCAGGGTCCGGGCCTGCGGCGAGGTGAGGAACTCCTGCACGATCGCCGCCCGGGCCGTGGCGTCGTACCGGTCCGGGCTGGCTGGAGTGGGCCCCTCGGGCAGCGTGGCCAGCCGCGAGCCGGCCAGTGCCCACAGGGTTCGCGCGTTGTCCCCGACCGGCGGTTCCCATGAGGCGTGGCAGGCGGCGAAGGCCCGTTCGAGTCGGGTCCGGGCCTGTCCGGCCGTGACCGGTTCGAGTACCGACATCTCGCCGTCGGCGGCGTTCGCCCTGGTGATGGCGCGCAGTGTTCGGTCCGCGTGCACGGCACAGAACATGTCCTTGATGATGCCGCCGAGGTTGTGATCGACCAGGACCACCAGAGCGTGTGGCTCAGGCCCGGCTTCGGGGTCGGCCCGGCCACCGGCCGGAGCCGGCGGGCCGGGGTAGTGGAACGTGGTCACCACCGACTCCTGGTCGCCGAACACGTCGCCGTACACCAGGCAGCGCCCGACCCGGACCTGGCCCGGCGGAGCGACCCAGGTCGGCTCGGCGACGCCGAAGCCGGCCAGCATGTCGGCGGCCCGCCCAGCCGCCGCCCGCTCGGCCGACGAACCCATCGTGGCGGCGACCCGAAGCAGGGCCAGCGCCGGACGACCGGGGTGGTCGGTGAGGTAGGCCACCAGCCCCTCGCGCAGGGCCTGGTGCTCCCCCGAGGCGGCCAGTGACCAGGCTGACCCGAGCAGACCGGACAACGCCAGTTCGGCCGGCAACGGATCCGGGGTGTCGGGCAGTTCGGCCGCCTGACGTAACAGCTCGGCGTACCTGGTTTCGAACCGCACCGTCACCGTTCCCTCTCCGCCGCCGTGGCGTCCCTCACGCGCGTCCCCCTCGACCCCGTCTCCCGGGGGTGCTCGTGCGAGACCTCCCACCGGGGGCGGGTTTCTGCGCGGACCTCCTCAACACCGCCGGCCCACCAGGCGACCGGTAGACCTGCTGAAACCAACCGCCTAGACGGTGAAGACGATCTTGCCGTTGAGTTCTCCGGCAGCCATCCGCTCGAAGCCGGCGCGCGCCTGGTCCAGCGGCAGCGCACTGTCCACCACCGGCCGCACCCCGGTGGCGGACAGCATGGACACCAGGCCGGCGAGTTCGTCGCGGGTTCCCATGGTGGAACCGACCACGTTGAGCTGCAGGAAGAACACCCGGTTCAACTCGGCTGGCGGATTGGGTCCGGTGGTGGCGCCGGACACCACCAGGGTGCCGCCCGGGCGCAGCGATTTCAGCGAGTGCGACCAGGTGGCCGCGCCGACCGTCTCCAGCACCGCGTCAACCCGGCTCGGCAGCCGGGCACCGGGTTCGAACGCCTGGTGCGCGCCGCCGGCCAGTGCGGCCCGCCGCTTGTCCTCGGTCCGGCCGGTGACCCACACCCGCCGGCCGGCAGCCCGGGCCAGTGCGATCAGCGCGGTCGACACCCCACCGCTGGCACCCTGCACCAGTACGGTGTCACCTGGCCGGGTGTTTGATTTGACGAACAACATCCGATATGCGGTGAGCCACGCGGTACCCAGGCAGGCAGCCTCGGTGAACGACAGGTCGGCCGGCTTGGGCAGCACGTTGCGTCGGGGCACCGCCACCCGTTCGGCGAAGGTGCCCTGGTGCAGTTCGGACAGCAGCGTCCGCCTCGGGTCCAGAGTTTCGTCCCCCGACCAGTTCGGGTCGCTGATCACCGAGTGCACGATGACCTCGTTGCCCTCCTCGTCGAGGCCGGCGGCGTCGCAGCCAAGAATCATCGGGCAGCGTTCCGCGGACAGGCCGACGCCGCGTAGCGACCACAGGTCGTGGTGGTTCAGCGCGGCGGCTCTGACCGTGACGGTGGTCCACCCGTCCGGCACGGTCGGGTCGGGGCGGTCGCCGACCTGGAGCGCGGCCAGCGGGTCGTCGGGGTTGGGCGCGGAAGTGTAGGCGGCGAACATGCCCATGACCGTAGCGTCGGGCCGGTTACCGTGCCCTGGTGTTCGTGATCACGTCGCGACGGGTGCCCCCGGCGGCAGGCGGCCAGGACCACACCCCGGTGGACACTCCCGGGTGCGGCCGTCGACCCGTGCCGGACGTCCAGCCCCGGCGACCGTAGGCTCGCGGCATGTTGCGCGCACGCCGACCACTGCTGGCCCTGATCGCGCTTGCCGCGCTGTTGACCGGGGGTTATGTCACCTCGGCCCTACGCTCACCCGACGCCGGCCCCGGCCCGGCTCGACCGGTGGCCACAGCATCCGACGGTGCCCTGCCGGTGGTACCGCTGTCCTCGCTGCCCACCGAGGTGGACCACACCATCGCACTGATCAGGCAGGGCGGCCCGTTCCCGTACTCCCGCGACGGGGTGGTGTTCGCCAACCGTGAGCATCTGCTGCCGGCGCACCCGTCCGGCTACTACCACGAGTACACCGTGCCCACACCCGGGGAGAACGACCGTGGCCCACGCCGGGTGGTCGCCGGAGGCGAGGACGAGTTCTACTACACCGCCGACCACTACGTCAGTTTCGTCGCCGTGGACCCCGACCGGTGAGTGACGACCGGGTGCCCGACCGGCTGGAGCCGACCGGTGGACAGCCGGACCGGAGCGACCCGCGGCCGGGACTGGTGCGGGCGGGTCCACCGGACACGGC
>DATCWR010000356.1:0-4366 GCA_036566245.1 Mycobacteriales bacterium
GTTCGGCCCGGGCTGGTCACCGCAGCCACAGCCGCCGCAGCCACAGCCACCGCAGGTTCCGCACGTCCCGCAGCCACAGCCGCCGCAGGCCCCGGTGACCTGGCCGTCCGGCTCCGGGCTGGCCGGATTCGAACAGCCACCGGCCCCGGACGAGTCGATGTGGTCGTGGACCCAGGCGGCGCCACCCGCCCCGCAGCAGGGTCGACCGGGTGGGCCGGAAGGCGGCGGCTGGGCCGGACCGGAGCACCGTTGGGGTACCCCGCAACCGCCGGCCGAGACCCCGATCTGGGCGCCGCCAGGTGAACGCGGCGCGCCCACCGTGGAGGACCTGACCGCACAGTCCCTGATCCGGCAACGTAAACGCACACCGCAGGGCGGCTGGCGTAAGGCGCTGTACACGTTGTCGGCCCACGCGGTGAACCCGGGCGAGGCCCCTGCCGAGGTCCGCCGCCGGGAACTGATGGAACGGGCCACCGTGCCGGTCCGCGGCTGCTACCGGATCGCGGTGATCAGCCTCAAGGGCGGCGTGGGTAAGACCACCATGACGGTGTGTCTGGGCGCCACCCTGGCCTCGTTGCGCGGTGACCGGGTGATCGCGGTGGACGCCAACCCGGACCGCGGCACACTGTCCGGCAAGATCCCGCTGGAGACCGTGGCCACGGTACGCAACCTGCTCAACGACGCGGACCGGATCGCCCGCTACTCCGACGTCAGGAGGTACACGTCCCAGTCGCCGGACCGGTTGGAGGTACTCGCCTCGGAGAGCGACCCGGCGGTGTCCATCGCGTTCAGTGAGCACGACTACCGGGTGGTGGCCGGCATCCTGGAACGGTTCTACAACGTGGTCCTGACCGACTGCGGTACCGGGCTGCTGCACTCGGCCATGGCCGGTGTGCTGGCGTTGGCCAACCAGCTCGTGCTGATCAGTTCGGGTTCGGTGGACGGCGCGCGCAGTGCCAGCGCCACCCTCGACTGGTTGGAGGCCCACGGGTACCGGTCGCAGGTCGCCGGATCGGTCGCGGTGATCAACTCGGTGCGTCCCAAGTCGGGTGGGGTCGACCTGGACCGGTTGCACGAGCACTTCGCGGCGCGCTGCCGTTCGGTCGTGCGGGTGCCCTACGACCCGCACCTGGAGGAGGGCGCCGAGGTCGACCTGAGCGCACTGCGGGACGAGACCCGGTACGCACTGCTGGAGTTGGCCGCCAACGTGGCCGACGCCTTTCCGAGGGAGGGCCACCCGATGCGGCGTGTACCGCCCGAGCAGCACGGGCCGGGCCAGCGCCTGCCACCGCAGTTGCCACCCCAGCTACCGCCGCAGTTGTCCTGAGCTGGGCGGGCCGCACCACGACCGGCTATGTCAGGACGATTCATCCTCGTCGCGACGTCGGGTTCGTTCACCGAGCTCGCGAAGAAAGTCCGGATCATCGTCTGGAGCCAGCACACGCCGCTGCGTACGGTGGTCACCCACGCCGTGTTGCGGCCCGAGCAGCCGCCACAGCGCCACGACCACCGCGACGGCGGCGAACAGGGCGAGAAGGTAGAGCACCGGTGACACCCCCTGACCAGACCAGCGTAGCCGCCCGCGGGGATACTGGCGCACATGGTGTCCGGCTACCCCTACGACGACCTGAGGGACTTCCTCGCCGAGCTGGAACGACACGGCGAACTGCACCGGGTACGGGTGCCGGTCGACCCACATCTGGAGGTCTCCGAGGTCGCCCAGCGGGTGGTACGGGCGGGTGGACCGGCCCTGCTGTTCGAGCGGCCGACCAGCGGGCAGATGCCGCTGGCCATCAACGTGTTCGGCACCGAGCGCCGGATGGCCATGGCACTGGGCGTGGACCGACTCGACGAGGTCGGTGCCCGGCTCGGTGAACTGCTCAGGCCGGAACTGCCGGTCGGGTGGAGCGGGCTGCGCGAGGCGTTCGGCAAGCTGGCCCAGATGCGTGGCGTACCGCCCAGGAAGGTACGCACCGCACCCTGCCAGGACGTGGTGTACGGGGCTGGCAGGGGCGGCGAGGTGGACCTGCACCGCTTGCCGGGAATCCGCTCCTGGCCCGACGATGGCGGGGTTTTCCTCAATTTCGGACTGACCCACACCCGGCATCCCGAGACCGGGCAGCGCAACCTGGGCATGTACCGGTTGCAGCGACACGATCACCGCACCGTGGGAATGCACTGGCAGATCCACAAGGACTCCAACGCCCACCACGCGGTGGCCGAGCGGAGGGGGGAGCGGCTGCCGGTGGCCATCGCCTTCGGCTGTGACCCGGTGGTCACCTACGCGGCCAGCGCCCCACTGCCGCCGGACATCGACGAGTACCTGTTCGCCGGCTACCTGCGCGGCGCGCGGGTGGAGATGGTCGACTGCCTGACCGTGCCGTTGCAGGTGCCCGCGCACGCCCAGGTGGTGTTGGAGGGCTGGTTGGAACCGGGGGCGCGTCGGCCCGAGGGGCCGTTCGGTGACCACACCGGTTTCTACACGCCGGTGGAGCCGTTTCCGGCGCTGACCGTCGAGTGCATGACCACCCAACGGAACCCGGTCTACCAGACCGTGGTGGTCGGACCGCCGCCGCAGGAGGACGGGCCGATGGGCCGGGCCACCGAACGGATCTTCCTGCCGCTGGTGAAACTGATGATCCCCGACATCGTGGACATGGATCTGCCGGTGGAGGGGGTCTTCCACAACTGTGTCATCGTCAGCATCAACAAGCGGTACCCCAAACACGCTCAGAAAGTGATGAACGCCGTGTGGGGTGCCGGTCTGCTCTCGCTGTCCAAGCTGGTGGTCGTGGTGGATGCCGACTGCGACGTGCATGACTACCGCGAGGTGGCCTGGCGGACCTTCGGCAATGTGGACTACGACCACGACGTGCTACACACCTCGGGCCCGGTCGACCACCTCGACCATGCCTCCTACCAACAGTTCTGGGGCGGGAAGATGGGTATCGACGCCACCGCGAAACTGCCCACCGAGGGCTACCAGCGGGGTTGGCCACGTGAGTGCGTGATGTCGCCCGACGTGGTGGAACAGGTCACCCGCCGCTGGTCGGAGTACGGCCTTTGACCGCGCTGACCGCCGGTTCGGCGGCCGAGCACCCGGGTTCGACCGGTCAGTCCGGCCAGACCGACCAGACCGACCAGACGGGTCCGGCTGGTCCCGCGGGCTCGGTCGGTCCGGTCCGGGCGTTCCTGCGACTGGTGATGATCGAGCACTCGGTCTTCGCGTTGCCGTTCGCCTACGTCGCCGCGCTCACCGCGATGCGGAACCTGACCGGCCAGGTGATCTGGTGGCGGTTGGCCGTGATCACCGTGGCCATGGTGGCCGGGCGGACCTTCGCGATGGCCGCCAACCGGATCATCGACCGACACATCGACGCGCGGAACCCGCGCACGGCCGGGCGGGAACTGGTGACCGGCGTGGTCTCACTGCGCACCGCGTGGGTGGGCGCCCTGGTCGCGCTGACCATCTTCTTCGCCTCGGCTGCCGCGCTGGGTCCGCTGTGCCTGGCACTGGCCCCGGTCGCGGTGGTGCCGTTGGTTGTCTACTCCTACGCCAAGCGGTTCACCTGGGCGCCGCACGCGGTGCTGGGCCTGGCCCAGGCGATCGCCCCGATCGGTGCGTGGATCGCGGTGACCGACTCGTGGTCCTGGCCGGCGGTTGTGCTGGGCCTGGCCGTGGGCACCTGGATCGGCGGGTTCGACCTGATCTACGCCTGCCAGGACGTGGAGGTGGAGCGGCGGATCGGTGTGCTGTCGTTCCCGGTGCGGTGGGGGGTGCGGGCGGCGCTGTGGGCCTCCAGCCTGGCGCATGTGGTGACCTTCGCGCTGTTCGGGTGGTTCGGGGTACTGGAAGGCCTCGGAGCGCTGTGGTACGTCGGGCTGGGGCTCACCGCGGTGGCGTTCTGCTACGAGCACGCCATCGTGCGTACCAACGACCTGTCCCGGGTCAACCGGGCCTTCTTCACCGCCAACGGTGTGGTCGGTCTGGTGTTGTTCGGGTTCACCCTCGCCGACCTGGTGGTCATCCAGGGGCTCGGCGCATGACCCGGCGCCGACCGTGGGTGGTGGGGGTGTCCGGCGCGTCGGGCACGCCCTACGCCCGAGCCGTGTTGGGCGGGTTGCTCGACGCGGGCGAGCCGGTCGACCTGGTGGTGTCCCGGGCGGCCCGGCTCACCCTGCTGGACGAGACCGGGGTGGCGTTGCGGGACGCGTCCTGGGCCGCCGACCTGGGCCGGTGGTTGGACCGCGATCTGGGCACCGGTGTCGCCGGTGGCGGCGACGGCGCCGGGGCGGATCTGGTCTACTGGCCGGCAAACGACCTGGCCGCAGGCCCGTCCAGCGGTTCGTACCCCACCCGCGGCAT
>DATCWR010000365.1:0-4902 GCA_036566245.1 Mycobacteriales bacterium
GGCCACCCGGGTGGCCAGCCCGGGCAGGCCCACCACGATCGGGAGGTCGACACGGGCACCGGCCACGATCTCCACCACCGAACGCTGCTCGGCCAGGCTGAGCCGGGCGGCCTCGCCGAACACCCCCAGCACGGTCAGGCCGGCCGCACCGACCTTCCGGTAGTGCTCGACGGCGCGCACCAACGACGCCTCGCACACGTCGCACGCCGCACCGGTGAACGGCGTGGCCAACACACCCCAGACACCACGGGCCAGCGGGGTCACGGTCAACTGCGTCTCCTGTCCGGGACCGACCGACGCCGTCGACACCGTCCCTCGAGGGCGCACGGTCTTGGAGGAATCATCCTGCGCCAGACAGTCTGCCCGTGATCGGATCGGGGCGGGCCGGGTGGAAGCGTGAGTTGGGAGACATGTCATGTCAGATGTCGGAGCGGAACTGGCCGCGATCGTGGGTGCCGAGCACGTGTCGTCCGGCGCGGAGGTACCACCGGACTACGGACACGACGAGGCCCTGGGTGTGCCAGCCCGACCACCCGCCCATCTGGTCCGACCGGCCGACACCGCCCAGGTCGCCGAGATACTCCGATACGCCAACGCGGCCGGGCTGCCGGTCACCGCGCGCGGTTCGGGCACCGGACTGTCCGGTGCGGCCATCCCCCACCCGGGCGGACTGGTGGTGTCCTTCGAGCGGATGAACCGGGTGTTGGACATCGACACCGCCAACCACGTCGCGGTGGTGCAGCCAGGCGTGACGCTGGCCGAACTGGACGAGGCGACCGCCGCCGTGGGTCTGGTCTACCCGGTGTTCCCCGGCGAGAACAGCGCCAGCCTCGGTGGCAACGTGGCCACCAACGCCGGGGGCATGCGCGCGGTGAAGTACGGCGTGACCCGCCACCAGGTGCTCGGGCTGGAGGCGGTGTTGGCCACCGGTGAGGTGCTCCGCACGGGTGGTCGGTTCGTCAAGACCAGCACCGGCTACGACCTCACCCAACTCATCGTTGGCTCGGAGGGCACCCTGGCGCTGGTCACCGAAGCGACCCTGCGGCTGTATCCGCGGGTCGAACACCAGGCCACCGTGCTGGCGCCGTTCGCCGCGCTGCCGGAGGTGACCCGGGCGGTACCCGAGATCGTGGCCGGCGGGATCGGCCCGATGATCCTGGAGTACGTGGACGCGTTCACCATGGCCGCCATCACCGCCAACGCGGACCTGAACCTGGGCGTCGCCGACCAGGTCCGACAGGCCGCCTCGGCATACCTGGTGGTGGTGTGTGAGAACCGGTCCGCCGAACGACTGGACTCCGACGTTCAGGCGTTGGCCGAGCAGTTGACCGGTCTGGGCGCCCTCGACGTGTACGTGTTGCCGGCCGGTGCTGCCCGTCGACTGGTCGAGGCGCGGGAGAAGGCGTTCTGGGTGGCCAGGGCGGCTGGCGCCGACGACATCGTTGACGTGGTGGTCCCCAGAGCGGCCATCGCCGACTTCCTGGCCGCGGCCGGGCGGATCGGCGCGGCGCACGACACCCCGGTGATCGGCTGCGGGCACGCCGGAGACGGCAACGTGCACCTGTCGGTGTTCCAGAAGGACGCTGACGTTCGGTACCGGGTGCTGCGGGAACTGTTCGAGGCGGGTCTGGCCGCCGGCGGCGCGATCAGCGGCGAACACGGCATCGGCACCGGCAAGCGGCGGTACTTCCTCGAACTGGAGGACCCGGCCAAGATCCAGCTCATGCGTCGGATCAAGACCGCCTTCGACCCGAACGGCATCCTCAACCCCGGCGTCCTGCTCGACTGACCGACCCCCACACCCACAACCACCGCACCGCAGCGCACGGCTGCCGCGGTGGCGCTGACGGCTGCCAGCACGGCGGCGGCCGCCATTGTGACGTGGGCATCCCATGGCACCAGCACCAGGCTTGTGCCATGGGATTGGTCCTGGAAGGTCAGGTTTTAGTAAAGCGTTAACCCAAGCTTTTCCCAACCTTAACGGTGGATCCTCTGGCGACCGTTCTGCCGGGACGACCGGCACCGCCGAGCCGAAGGACCACAACCATGCGCCTACGCCTCAGGTCACCGGGTCCATCCAGGACCGCACCGGGCCGGGGAAGAACACGTCGAGGCCGGATGGTCTCCAGTCGAACCATCGCGCTGGCCAGTGCGGCGCTGGCCGTGGTCGGGTTGTTGCCCGCCACCGGTCACGCCGAGACGACCAGCACCCAGTCCACCTTCCTGGCCGCGGTGGGGCCGGTCAGCGGGGACACCGGTTTCCCGACCTGGTACGAGGACAGCAACGGCCTGCGTCTCCAGCACTGCCTGGACGGAACCCTGCTGTGCGGGGCGGCCGAGGCTCCCCTGCCGAATCCGAACGAACCACTCTCGTTCCCGGACAACTTCCCCGAGGAGTCCTTCTACTACAGCGCGACCTCGTCGGCGACACTGCCGCTGGGCGGCAACGCGACGTTCGTCGCGGCGATCGAGGCCGGCTTCAACGGTGTCGTGCCGGCCGCCGGGCAGCAGACCACGTTCGGCCGGATCCGGCTGCGGGTTGACATCACCACGCCCGGACACTATGTGATCACCCACCCCTACGGCGTGGACGAGTTCGACGTGACCACGCCCGGCACCCGGGCCATCAACTTCACCGAGGACATCGGCATCGCGACCGGGGTGTTCGACGGGGCGCTGGACTCGCGGGTCAACCCGTTCCTGACCTGGGACACCGGTCTGGTCACCGGCCCGGACGGCGCCCAGTACGTGGGTGACCCGGGTATCAACCACGCGGTGACCGGCAGTTCCTACGGCACCAACTTCTTCCGCATCGACGGGCCGGACATCGGTGGCGCCGGGATCAACACCTTCACCACCGACCTGTTCAGTCTCGTCGGCAAGGTGGACACCAACGCCGGCCTGGACCCCGGCCACCCGACCTACAGCCGGACCGACACGAGCGGCGGCATGGTCGACGTGGTGGCCTCCTCGGACCCGGGCCAGGCCATCAAGGCGTCTCTCGATGGCGTGTCGGGCTTCACCCTGCGCGGTGACCTGAACGGACACTACGTGGCCCGGTTGCCGTTCACCGGTTCGACCGCGCCGGCCACCGTCAACGTGACCAACATCAGCGACGACCCACACGCGTCCTTCGACGTGGCGGTCACCGACCTGGTGGCCGTGACAGAGGCGACCTACGACACGGATCTGAAGACCCTGACCGTGACCGCGGCCTCCAGTGACCAGGCTGTTCCACCGACGCTGACCGTGGTCGGGTACGGAGACCTGGGCCAGGGCACCCAGACCATGTCCCCGGCCGAGTCGACGGAGAGCACCTCGGACACCACGCTGGCCAGCTTCCAGACCAGCACGGCGCTGGTCGGTGACGTGGCGGTGGGCACCCAGGTGTTCACCAACGTGGAGGCGCCACCCGAGTCGATCACCGTGAACTCCTCGGCCGGTGGCAGCGACACCGAGCGGGTGCAGGTGGTCGGCGCGGCGTTCCCGAGCGACCCGGTCACCGCCGACGCCGGTCCCGACCAGACCGTCCAACAGGGACAGACGGTCACCCTGGACGGCAGCGGGTCGCTCAACTTCACCTCGCTGTCGTGGGTGCAGATCGACGGGCCGGCCGTGACCCTGACCAACGCCGACACCGCGGTGGCGACGTTCACCGCGCCGGACACCACTGCCACGCTGGGCTTCCGCCTGGTGGCCGAGGGACCGGGCGGGCCGTCCACCGACGAGATGACCGTGACGGTGGAGTCGGTGACCGCTCCGGTGGCCGATGCCGGCCCGGACCAGACCGTACTGGTGAACGACACCGTGGTGCTCGACGGCACCGGATCGACCGGTGCCGCCACGTTCGCCTGGACCCAGGTCTCCGGTCCGGCGGTGACGCTGAACGCCGCGGGTACCGCCCGTCCGACGTTCGTGATGCCCGCGACCAGCACGCCGCTGATGTTCCAGCTCGACGTCTCCGGTCCGGGTGGCACCGCGAGCGACCTGGTCACGGTGACCGCCACACCTGACGTGCTGTCGGTAACCCGGGCGGAGTACCGACCGGACAAGGCAGAGTGGCGGATCGAGGGCACCTCCTCGATCACCAACAACAACCAGGTCGTGGTGTACCTGGGCACCGGCGTGGGCGGCACCGTCATCGGGACCGGCCTGGTCGACACCCTGGGCAACTGGACGGTGCGGGTGCGCAACAGCCCGGTCGCACCGCTCGGTAGCACCGTCACGATCCAGTCGACCAGAGGCGGCCTGCTGCTGGGCGTGTTCTACAGCATCCACTGACCCCCTCCGGGTGGGGCGACTGGTCACCGCCCCACCCAACCGGTGCCGTCCCACTCGTGCGCCCCTCGGCACGGGTGGGACGGCACCGTGCTGTCCGCACGACGTACCGGTTCGTGATTCCGCGACCAGACCACGCCACCGGTACACGACCGGAAGCCACCCGGTGTGCCGGGTGGGTCCGGGGTCCGGTGACGGTCAGGCTGAAAAGCTGGCCACGCCCGCTCCGCGTAACAGCGCGGTCATGACCCGCGCCGAGTGGTCCAGGTCGTCGGTGTCGCGGCCGCCGTCCGGGCCCGTGGTACCGCCTCGTTCGAACAGGTCCACCGCGGCGTCGAGCACGACTCCCAGGTCGGCCACCCTCCGGACCCGACCCACCTCGGGTTTGGCACCGTGCCACGATCCATGTGAGCGACGGACCAGGTCGACCAACACCGCCCGGGTCTCCGGCGCCGGATCGATGCCCAGTTCCGTGGCCAGCAGACGTCGACACGACCGGTACGACCGCAGCGCGGCATCACGGCGACCGGTGGCCAGATGCGCCCGCATCACCAGTCGCCACGCGGCCTCGCACAGTGAGTCCATGCCCAGCGCCCGCCCGGCTGACCGGGCGGCGGCGTCGGC
>DATCWR010000367.1:0-6602 GCA_036566245.1 Mycobacteriales bacterium
TCCTCGACCTGGAGGACGCGGTCGTGCCCGGCGAGAAGGTGACCGCCCGCCGGCACGTCGCCGACCTGCTCGCCGAACTCGCCGACGGCCTCGGCGCCGAGTTGGCCGCCGAACGCACCGCCGAACGGGCTGGCCGGCCGCCCTGCCAGGTGCACGTGCGGATCAACCGGACCGATACGGGATTCGACCTGGACGACCTGCGCGCGGTGGTCGGGCCCGCCCTGACCGCGCTGCGTCTACCCAAGGTGGAGTCGGCCGACCAGGTTCGCTTCCTGGCCGAGGTGCTGTCCGAACGGGAGTCACGGGCCGGGTTGGCGGCGGGTTCGGTGGGTCTGTACCCGGTGGTCGAGTCGGCCCGCGGGGTGTTCGCGGCCGGATCGATCGCCGCCGCCCCCCGGGTGATCCGGTTGGGTCTGGGTGTGGCCGACCTCCTCGCCGACGTGGGTGCCCGGGGTGACGGCGGGTCGCTGACCGACCACGCCCGCGCCCACCTGGTGTTGGCCGGTCGGGTCGCCGGGGCCGGCGCACCGGTCGACTCGGTGTTCACCGACCTGCACGACACCGACGGGCTGCGCCGACAGGCAACGGCCGCCCGGGACCTGGGGTTCAGCGGTAAGTCGGTGCTGCACCCGCGCCAGGTTCCGGTGGTCAACGAGGTGTTCGCCCCGGGCGCGGAGGAACTGGCCGAGGCCCGGGCGGTGCTGGCCGCGGCCGAACTGGCCGCCCGGCGTGGGGTCGGCGCACTGACCGTGGACGGGCGGTTCGTCGACGAGGCGGTGGTGGCCCGGGCCCGGGCGTTGATCGCGATGGCACAGGAGGACGACCATGTCGGCTGATCACCTGATTGCTGCGCTGGCGGCCGGGGTGCGGGTGTTCGACCTGGGCCGGCCCATGTTCGTGGGCATGCCGCAGTCACCCAACCACCCACAGTTCCGGATCGCCCTGGTTCGCCGGCACGGCGACATGACCCGCCCGGACGGCAGTTCGGCGGCCAACGAGGTGATCATCACCGGCGGGCACGTGGGCACCCACATCGACGCACTGTGTCACGTGTCACACGACGGACGGCTGTACGGTGGCCTGGACGCCTCGGCCACCCAGACCGGCGGACGCTTCTCCGCGTTGGGAATCGACACGGTTGATCCGATGGTCTGCCGGGGCGTGTTGCTGGACATTCCGGCGGCCCTCGGCGTGGAGGTCTGCGAACCGGCCTACGAGGTGACCGCGGCCGACCTGGACGCCGCGGTGCGCCGGGCCGGGGTCGAACCCGCGCCCGGCGAGGTCATCCTGATCCGTACCGGATGGGGACGCCGGTGGGACACCGGGGCCGGGTACGTGGGGCACGGCACGGGGGTACCCGGCCCCGGGTCAGCCGGTGCGCGTTGGCTGGCCGAGCGGGCGCCGCGCGCGGGCGGCGCGGACAGCATCGCCTTCGAGCAACTACCCGCCGGCGCCGGACACCGACTACTGCCGGCACACCGGATCCTGCTGGTCGAACACGGCATCCACATCATGGAGACCCTCGCGCTGGAGGAGTTGGCCGCCGCCGGGGTGACCGAGTTCGTGTTCGTACTGTCCCCGCTCAAACTGGTCGGCGCCACCGGGTCACCGGTCCGCCCACTGGCCCTGGTCGGCAGCCCGGCGGCCGGGGGAGGCAGCGATGGCTGAACCGACCCTGGGTCAGGTGCTGGCCGAGTTCGCGGTGACGTCCTACCGGCACGGTGTGCCGGCCGAGGTGCGGACCAGCGTGCGACAGCGGGTGCTGGACACGGTCGGCATCGCGGTGGCCGCCAGCGGCCTGGACACCAGCCGGGCGGTACTCGGTTACGTCACCGAGCAGGGCGGTCGGCCGCAGGCGCACGCGGTCGGCGTGCCCACCCTGCTGCCCGCGCCGCTGGCCGCGCTGGCCAACGGCACGTTGGCGCACTCGTTGGACTACGACGACACCCACCTGCCCTCGGTGCTGCACCCCAGCGCCTCGGTGGTGCCCGCCGGGTTGGCCGCCGCCGAGATGGCCGGTGCCAGCGGCGCCGACCTGGTCGCCGCGGTCGCGGTGGGGCTGGAGATCTGTGTCCGGTTGGGCATGGGCGGCTACGACCGCGACGCCGGTAACTCGATGTTCTTCGAACGTGGTCAGCACGCCACCTCCATCTGTGGGGCGATCGGCGGGGCTGCCACGGCGGCGCTGTTGACCGGCGCGGACGCGGCCGGGGTGCTGCACGCGATGGGCCTGGCGGTCAGCATGAGCGGCGGGGTGATCGAGGCGAACCGCACCGGTGGCACGGTCAAACGGCTGCACTGCGGCTGGGCCGCGCACGCCGCGGTCACCGCCGCCGCGCTGGCCGCCCGCGGATTCACCGGGCCGCCCACGGTGTTCGAGGGCCGGTTCGGCTTCTACCGGGCCTGGTTGGACGGTCGGTTCGACGAACCGGCGGTGCGCGCCGGGTTGGGCACCGACTGGGAGGTGCCGGGCATCTTCTTCAAGCCGTACCCGGCCAACCACTTCACCCACACCGCCGCCGACGCGGCGTTCGCGCTGCGGGACCGGGGCGTGCGACTGGAGGACGTCACCTCGATCCGGTTGGGCGTGGCCGACCCCACGGTACGCACCATCGGTGAGCCGATCGAGGTCAAGCGGGCGCCGGCCACCGGTTACGCGGCCCAGTTCAGCGGACCGTACGTGGTGGTCGCCGCCTTCCTCGGCGGCGGCGGGCTGGGCCTGGGCCTGGACGACTTCACCGACGAGAAGGCCACCGACCCGGTGCGCCGGGAACACATGGCCAAGGTGGAGGTGCGGTCCGATCCGGACTGCACGGCGGTGTTCCCGAACCAGTTCCCGGCCGTGCTGACCGTGGTCACCGCTGACGGGCGGGAACTGACCGAGCGGGTGATGGCCAACCGCGGCGGCCCGGCCCGCCCCCTGGACGACGCCGAACTGGCGCGCAAGTTCACCGACAACGCCGGCAGGCGACTCGACCCGCACGCGGTCGAGTCGATCCGCACGGCGATCGAGACACTGGACCAGCAGCCGACGGTGGGACCGTGCCTGGCCCCCGCCGGCATACCTGAGGAGGAGTGAGGATGGCGCGCTTCGACACCGTCATCACGGGGGGCCGCGCGGTCATCCCCCACGTGGGGACCATCCGGACCGACATCGGGATCACCGGTGGGGTGGTCACCGCGTTGGCCGACGAGTTGAACCCGGCTGACGCCGACCAGCACGTCGACGCCACCGGAAGGGTGATCCTGCCCGGCGGTGTGGACAGTCACTTCCACCTGGGCATCTACCGGGACATCACCGCCGACACCGAGTCGGAGACCACCTCGTCGCTGGTCGGTGGGGTGACCTCGGTCATCTCCTACTTCCGCACCGGCCAGCACTACCTGAACAAGGTCGGCCCGTACCGGGAGGTCTTCCCCGAGGTCCTGGACCGGGTCGGTGGGCACGCCCGGGTGGACTACGGCTTCCACGTCGCCCCGATGACCGCCGAGCACGTCACCGAGATCCCCTGGCTGGTCGAGGAGATGGGGGTCAGCAGTTTCAAGTACTACATGTTCTACAAGGGACTGAACCTGTCCGCGGACAGCCGGGACGCCCGCTCCTACACGATGGCCGAGGAGTACGACCTGGGCCACCTGTTCGAGATCATGGAGAAGATCGCCCAGGTGGACGCGAGCAGCGACCGGAGGGTGTCGCTGTCGCTGCACTGCGAACAGGCCGAACTGCTGCGGGTGTTCATCGAACGGGCCAAGGCAGACCCGTCGGTGTCCGGGCTGGCCGAGTACGCGGCCGGTCGGCCACCGCTGACCGAACGACTGTCCATCGAGGAGGCCGCGGTCCTGGCCGACGCCACCGGGGTGAACGTCAACCTGCTGCACCTGTCCAGCGCGACCGCGCTGGACACCGCCGCGCAGGTGGGCAGACGCTACCCGCGGATGGACCTGCGGGCAGAGACCACCCTGCACCACCTGGCCCTGGCCTGTGAGGACCTGGAGGGGCGCGGCCTGGGTGGGAAGGTGAACCCGCCGATCCGGGACCGGTCGGACAACGAGGCACTGTGGGAGGGGCTGCGCACCGGACAGATCTCCACGGTGGCCTCCGACCACGCCTGCTGCATGGAGTCGAACAAGGGCGACGATCTGTGGCCGGCGCTACCCGGGTTCGGTGGCACCGCGCTGCTGTACCCGGTGTTGATCTCCGAGGGGTACCACCGGCGCGGTATCGACCTGGGGCGCATCGCCGAGGTGGCCTCGGCCATGCCGGCGCGGATGTTCAACCTGTACCCGCGCAAGGGCACCATCGCGGTCGGGTCGGACGCCGACCTGGCCGTGGTGGACCTGGACCTGGAACAGGTGGTGACCACCGAGTTGTGCCGGTCGGCCCAGGACCACACCCCGTTCGAGGGGATCAGCGTGCGGGGCTGGCCCACCACGGTGCTGCTGCGCGGCCAGGTGATGTTCGACGGCAAGGACATCACCGACACCTTCCCCGGCCAGTACCTCCACCGCTGACCCGGGGTTACAGCTGGGTGTCGAGGTGGAACAGGCCAGCGTCCACATGCGATGTCGGGCCGGTGACGGTCAGCGTCACCGGCCCACCCACGCAGTCCTGACAGTCCCGTTCGGTCGAGGTGACGTCGGAGTCGTGCGTGTCCTCACCCACGTTCGGCCTGGTGAAGTCGAACCTGCCGGGGGCGACGAACAGCACCGCGGTGTCTCCGCGTTCGATGTCGGTCAGCGTGTACGTGCCGTCCGCACCGGTTGAGGTGACGCTGAACCCGCTCGCCTGCACGGACACTGTCGAGAGTCGGCTCGGCAGCAGCACGTCCAGGAACACGCTGCTGTCCGGGCTGACCGGCACGGCGGTGCTCGCGTCGACGGTGAAGACGCCCTGCTCGCCCGATGCCAACTGGTCCGGGCCGCTGATCTGCACGGTCGGACCAACCGCGTCGGCGGCCAGGCCCGGCGACGCCGAAAGTAACGGAAACGCCAGCGCGGTCGCCAACACGAGCAGCCCGCCGGTACTCCTCCGAAGCATGAGAACCCTTTCGCACCACACGATGGGAGGCGGCACACAGGGTCATGGCCGGGCGCAACTGCAAGCGCGGAGCGCGCTGATGCCATCCGCCCCGCGCGCCGAGCGAGCGTATCGGAACGCCACCCCGGCACCGACCTGGTTTTTCGGTGCTGCTCACCGCCCGAATCGGCCGGCGGCCTGAGCGTCGGCGGCGGCAACGCCAGGATCGACGGGTCAGTGGATGGTGGCGCCGCCGTCGAGGGTGAGGATGTGACCGGTGATCGACGCGGCGGCCGGTGAACACAGGAAGGCCACCGCGCCGGCGACCTCCTCCACGCTGACCATCCGTCCCAGTGGGATGGTGGCGAGTTTCGCCGCCAGGTAGGTCGGGTTGGCGCGGGCGGCGGCGTTCATGTCGGTCGGCACGATGGTCGGCGCGACCGCGTTGACCCGGACCCCGTACCCGGCCCATTCCAGGGCCAGGATTCGGGTCAGGTGTGCGATCGCCGCCTTGCTGATGCCGTACGCCGCCGAACCGGCCACCGCCACCAACCCTGCGGTGGAGGACAGGTTGACCACCGCGGCGCGCGGCGACCGGCGCAGTGCCGGCAGAGTGGCCTGGCTCATCCAGAACGTGCCGCCGGCGTTGACGTCCAGCACCTGCCGCCACTCGTCCTGGGTGGTGTGTTCGGCGGCCGACCAGGCCAGCACCCCGGCGTTGTTGACCAGCAGGTCGCATCGGCCGTGTCGGTCGAGTACCTCGTCCACCGCGCGTCGGCAGGACGCCGGATCGCGCACGTCCACCTGGTGGGCCGACACCCCCGACGCGGACACCGTGCCCGTAGCGTCACGCCACTCCTCCGGCGGGCGCAGGTCGGCCATCGCGACGTCCGCACCGAGCCCGGCCAGGGTCTGGCTGATCGCCAACCCGATGCCCCGGGCCGCCCCGGTGACCAGGGCCACCAACCCGTCCAGTCGGCCCGGCCCGTCACCGACCGTCGGGCGGGTCACCGCGGTCACCTGGCCGCCGCCGTGGCTGACCCCAACGACACGCCCCTACGTAGCGGCACCAGGTTCGGTGCGGTGTCCGGGTCGATCGACGCGCCCGCGCGGTGTCCCTCGAACACCGCCTCCAGCGCGGAACGGGGTGCGTAGGCGTCACCGACCAGCATCAGGTCCGGGGCACCGTCGAGTCTGGACAACTCCTGGTACAGCGTGTCTCGGGCCACCTCTGGCCCGGCGTGCACGATCGCGGTCACTCCGGTCAGCACCTCCGGTTCGCCGGTGAGTACGTCGGCCAGCTTCACCCGGTCGCCGACCCGACCGGAGATACGACGCAGCGGACGCACCCGTACCCCTGCCTGACCCAACCGGGGCAGCAACGCCAGCCGGGAGTAGGTCGTCACGTTCCAGGCCACCCCGGCCACCGGGGCGACCAACTCCACCTGGATGCCCAGCCCGGCCAGGTGTTCGGCCAGCCCGGCGCCCTGCCAGTCTCCACGCTCGTCGTAGACCAGCACGTGGTCACCGAGGCGTTGCGGCGCGGTTACCGCGGCGTCCACCGGCACACTGCCCGATCCGGTCC
>DATCWR010000377.1:0-8623 GCA_036566245.1 Mycobacteriales bacterium
GCGTCGTCGCCTGCTCCAACGCCTCGGCGAAGTCGGCGCCGGTCTGGTCCATCCGTGACAGAATGTAGTTGGTCGTGCCGTTGACGATGCCCATGACCCGGTTGATCCGGTCACCGGCCAACGACTCGCGCAGCGGACGAAGCAGCGGGATCGCCCCGGCCACCGACGCCTCGAAGTACAGGTCGACCGAGGACTCCCGGGCCGCGGCGTGCAGGGTCGCGCCGTCCTGGGCCAACAGCGCCTTGTTCGCGGTGACCACCGACTTACCCGACCGCATCGCGGCCAGCAAGAGCGACCGGGCCGGTTCGATCCCACCGATGACCTCGACGACCAGGTCCACGTCCTCGCGGCGGACCAGGGCCTCCGGGTCGGTGCAGAGCAGGTGTTGCGGAACCTCGGGATGGCGTCTGGGCCGGCGCACCGCGATGCCGACCAGTTCCAGTGGCGTCCCGACCCGGGCGGCCAGGTCGGCGGACTGCTCATCCAGCAACCGGACCACCTGGGTGCCCACCACGCCGCAGCCCAGCAACGCGACCCGCAGCGGCGCACCCGGGCCGCGGGCCGGGCGCGGCCGGCTCATGGCAGCACGTCCAGGCGCATCAGGTCGTCCTCCGTCTCCCGCCGCACCACCAGCCGGGCCTCCCCGTCGCGCACCGCCACCACCGGCGGTCGTGGCACGTGGTTGTAGTTACTGGCCATGGAACGGCAGTAGGCCCCGGTCGCGGCGACCGCCAGCAGGTCCCCCGGTGTGATGTCGTCGGGCAGCCAGGTGTCCCGCACCACGATGTCGCCGCTCTCACAGTGCTTACCGACCACCCGGGCCAGCATCGGGTCGCCCTCGCCGACGCGGGACGCCACCGTGCAGGTGTAGGCCGCGTCGTAGAGTGCGGTGCGGATGTTGTCGCTCATCCCGCCGTCGACCGAGACGTAACAGCGGATGCCGTCGACATCCTTGACGGTACCAACCTGGTACAGGGTGAGCGTCGACGGCCCTGCGATGGCCCGACCGGGTTCGACCGCGATCCGGGGCGCGGGCAGGCCCGCGGCGTCGGCCTCCCGCCGGACGATCGCCCCCAGTTGCGCCGCGACCGTGCGCACGTCGGTCGGGTCGTCGGCGGAGGTGTAGGCGATCCCGAAGCCGCCGCCCAGGTCCAACACCGGCAGTTCGACCCCTGACTCGTCCCGGATCTGGGCCAACAGTCCGACCGCGCGCCGGGCCGACACCTCGAACCCGGAGGTGTCGAAGATCTGCGAACCGATGTGGCTGTGCACCCCGACCAGTTCCAGTGAAGGGTGCTTGAGCACCCGACGGGCCGCCTCGGCGGCATCCCCGGAGGCCACCGAGAACCCGAACTTCTGGTCCTCGTGCGCGGTCGCGATGAACTCGTGGGTGTGCGCCTCCACCCCGACCGTGGCCCGGACCAGCACCCGTTGGCGGATTCCGCGTTGTTCGGCCACATGGGCCAGTCGGGCGATCTCCACGAACGAGTCGACCACCACCAGGCCGACCCCGGCGTCGACCGCCCGTTCCAGTTCGGCCATCGACTTGTTGTTGCCGTGCACGGTGATCCGCTCGACCGGGAACCCCGCGCGCAGTGCCACCGCCAGTTCACCGCCGGTGCACACGTCCAGGCCCAGGCCCTCCTCGGCGACCCAGCCCAACACGGCCAGGCAGCAGAACGCCTTGGCCGCGTAGTGAACGTCGGCATCCGGGCCGAACGCGGCGGAGAACTCCCGGCACCGGGCCCGGAAGTCGCCCTCGTCACACACGTACACCGCGGTGCCGAACCGCGCGGCCAGGTCGCGCACGTCCACGCCAGCCACCTCCAGCGCACCGTCCGGACCACGGCGCACGTTGCCCGGCCACACCGCCGGGTCGAGGCCGGCAAGGTCCGCCGGAGGGAGCAGCACGTTGGTCTGCCCACCGGTGACCTCCGCGTGCAGGGCACCGGCCTCGTGGGCCCTCACATCCGCTCCGGTGCGGTCACGCCCAACAGGTCCAGCCCGTTGGCCAGTACCACCCGGGCCGCCTCACACAGCCACAGCCGGGCGAAGGTCAGCGGGGTGGCGGGTTCGTCACCCTGCGGCAGCACCCGGCAGACGTCGTAGAACCGATGGTAGGTACCGGCGAGTTCCTCCAGGTAGCGGGCCACCCGGTGTGGGGCGCGCAGCTCCGCGGCGCCGGACACCACCCGCGGGAAGTCACCCAGCGCGCGCAGCAGGTCACCCTCCCGTTCGTGGGTGAGCAGGCCGAGGTCCACCGCGTCGGCGGCACCCAACTCCAGACCAAGGTCGGCGGCGTGGCGCCGCAGCGAGGCCAGTCGGGCGTGGGCGTACTGGACGTAGAACACCGGGTTGTCGCTGGTGCGCCGGGTCCACAGGTCGACGTCCAGGTCGATGGTCGAGTCCATCGACGAGCGGGCCAGCGCGTAGCGGGCGGCGTCCACACCCACCGCGTCCACCACGTCCTCGAGCGTGACCACGGTGCCGTGCCGCTTGCTCATCCGCACCGGTTGGCCGTCCCGCAGCAGGTTCACCATCTGCCCGATCGGGATCTCCAGGGCCTGGTCCGGGTCATCACCGAAACAGGCCACCATGGCCCGCATCCGCCCGATGTAGCCATGGTGGTCGGCCCCGAGCACGATGATCACCCGGTCGAAGCCGCGTTCCCTCTTGTCGAGGTAGTACGCCGCGTCGGCACAGAAGTAGGTGGGTCGGCCGTCGCCGCGGACCAGCACCCGGTCCTTGTCGTCACCGAAGTCGGTGGTGCGCAGCCACACCGCGCCGTCCGACCGGTAGGTGCGGCCGGCCTCGCCCAGCCGGCGCACCGCGTCGTCCAGCCGACCGCGGGTGTGCAGGTCCCGCTCGTTGAAGTACACGTCGAAGACGACACCGAAGTGCTCCAGCGAGGAACGGATCTCGGTGAACATCGCCTCGACGCCCTCACGGCGGAACACGTCGCGCGCCTTGTCCCGGGGCTCGGCGAGCAGGCCAGGATGGTCGGCGACGATCCGGGCGGCGATGTCGGCGACGTACTGGCCGGCGTAGCCGTTCTCGGGGGTCGGTTCGGCGCGGGCTGCCGCGTCCAGTGACTCGGCGAACCGGTCGATCTGCGCGCCGGCATCGTTGAAGTAGTACTCCCGGGTGACCTCGGCGCCGCTGGCCAGCAGCAGCCGGGCCATCGCGTCGCCCACCGCGGCCCAGCGCACCCCACCCAGGTGGACCGGTCCGGTGGGATTCGCCGAGACGAACTCCAGGTTGATCCGTTGACCGGCCAGGGTGTCGGTGTGTCCGTAGCGGGAGCCGGCCTCCACCACGGTGCGGGCGATGGTGCCCAGGGCGCCCTCGGCCAGTCGGATGTTGAGGAAGCCCGGTCCGGCCACCTCGACCGTGGCCACGCCCTCGTGCTCGCGCAGCCGGGCCGCGATCAGTTCGGCCACCTCGCGGGGTGGCCGACGGGCCTGTCCGGCCAGCCGCAGCGCCACGTTGGTGGCGTAGTCGCCGTGTTCACGGACCCGGGGCCGCTCCACGGTAACCTGGGTGGGAGGCGTGACGGCGAGGTCACCAGACCGTACGGTCTGGTGCACGGCGTCGAGTACGGCGGCGGCGAGGGCTGCGGGGGTCACCCCGTCGATGCTACGGGCAGCGCGGGCATGCCGACGCACGGCCCGTTCGCCTGACGGCCTCCGCCACCCAGGCCCGGCACACAGTCGAACAGAGCATCCAGCTTACACAGCAACGCCCGCATTGTCGGGTATCACCCGCAGCCACCGCGGAACTCCGCCGAGTCGCTTCGGCTCACCGCGACTTCACATAGTCTCCCTACACTGTTTCCCTGAGCTCATCACCGGACGAAGGTACGAGGCATGGCCAAGACCAACTCGGCAAAGCGCACGGGTAAGTCTCCACGGAAGCGCCCACCGGTGGTGGCGCCCACCCGGCCCAAGCCGTGGGGACTGATCGCCGCAGCCGTGGCCGTGGTCGTGTTCGCCGCCGGCGTGATCGGCTACGCGGTCAACAAGAACATCGAGGCCAGCCCGCAGGACCCGGCCAAGCTGGCCGCCGCCGCCGCGAAGATCCCCGACATCGTGGTCAAGGACTTCCCCGGTGGTCAGCACAGCGACCAGGCGATCAGGTACGACTCGTTGCCGCCGTTCGGCGGTCCGCACAACCCGACCTGGGCCGACTGCACCGGGACGGTCTACGAGAAGCCGATCCGGGACGAGAACGCGGTACACGCCCTGGAGCACGGGTCGGTGTGGGTGACCTACAAGCCCGACCTGCCCAAGGACCAGGTGAACACCCTCAAGAAGCTGGTCGAGGGTAAGGACCACATGCTCATGAGCCCGTATCCGGGGCTCAAGTCGCCGGTGTCGCTCCAGTCCTGGGGCCACCAGCTCTTCGTGGACTCGGCCGACGACTCCCGGGTGAAGGAGTTCATCACCGATCTGCGGCAGAACCCGCAGACCACGCCGGAGTACGGCGCAAGCTGTGTGAACCCGGACTTCAAGGCCAACCCGGCCGCGCCTGACCAGGATGGGGCACTTCCGCCGGCCCCCTCGCCCAGCCCGGCGCCCGTGACAACCCCGAGCAACGCCCCCAGCGCCACCACCACACCCGGGACCTGAGCCATGACGATCACCGCGGACCACGACCTCGCGTTGAACCCGACCCCCGCTCCGACGGGTCCGGCGCGCTGGTTGGTGACCACCCTGGTGGCGGTGATCGCGCTGGCCCTGGGCGCCGCCGGTTTCGCGCTGGGCGCGGTGACCGGCGGCCCGGACGGGTCCTCGGTGGTACCGGTGCCAGCCGACACCTCGGTGGAGGTCGGTTTCGCCCGGGACATGATCACCCACCACCAGCAGGCCATCCAGATGGCCGGGATCACCCGCGACCGCAGCAGTGACCCGGCGGTCCGGTTGCTGGCGTTCGACATCGAGACCGGCCAACTCGACCAGGTCGGCCAGTTGCGGGGCTGGCTGGAGATCTGGGGCAAGAACCCCAACAACCCCGGCGAACCCATGGGCTGGATGCCGGCCTCCGAGTCGCACATGGATCACGGCGCCAACGGCCTCATGCCCGGGATGGCCACCCCGGAGCAGATGGCCGCCCTGCGTGCCGCCAAGGGTCAGGCGCTGGACGTGCTGTTCCTGCAACTGATGATCCAGCACCACCAGGGCGGCCTGCCGATGGCGCAGTACGCCGTCGACCACGCCAGCCAGCCGGTGGTCCGGGAGTTGGCCAGGGCGATGGTCAAAGCCCAGTCGGCCGAGGTGATCTCGATGGAGCAGATGCTCCGGGACCGGGGCGCCACCCCGCTGCCCCCGCCGTTCTGACCGGCTCCCACCTGGTTCGACAGAGTGGGTCCGGCTGACCGTCGCGTGACGACCAGCCGGACCCTCCGCAATGTGCTCCAGATCACGACGGCCAACCGTCACATCGGCGCCAGCCTGTCCGTCCCGGTGCCGAGGCGTTCCCGTGCCCACGGGAACCGTGAGGCGGGGAGGACGACGTGCGGGTTCTCGTGGCCGGAGCCACCGGGGTGATCGGTAACCGGCTGGTGCCACTACTCACCTCGGTCGGGCACGACGTGGTCGCGCTGGTCCGGTCGTCCGGCCGGGTCGCCGACACCGAGCGAACCGGCGCGCAGGCCGTGGTCGCCAACCTGCTCGACCGGTCGGCGGTCCTGCGCGCGGTGGACGAGTCGAAACCCGACGCCATCGTGCACATGGCCACCGCGATCCCCCACGAGATCAACCCGAGGAAGATGACCCGGGACTTCGCGGTGACCAACCGGTTGCGCGTCGAGGGCACCCGGAACCTGGTGGAGGCGGCCGAGCGGGCCAGGGTACGCCGGTTGGTCACCCAGGGGGTCGCCTTCGCCTACCAACCCACCGGCCAGGGCCCCGCCAACGAGGACACACCATTCTGGCCGAACCCACCCAGGCAGTTCGTGCTGGTGCTCGACGCGGTGCGGGAGATGGAACGGCTCACCGCGCAGGCCAACGGGCTGGTGTTGCGGTTCGGGCACCTGTACGGGCCGGGTTCGGTCTACGCCGCCGACGGGTCGTTCGTCCGGCAGGTCCGCGCCGGCAAGGTGCCCATCGTCGGGAAGGGCACCGGCACGTTCTCCTTCACCCACGCCCACGACGCGGCCAGCGCGGTGGTGGCGGCGCTGGACAAGGACGCCACCGGGGCGTTCAACGTGGTCGACGACGAACCGGCCGAACTGCGCGAGTGGCTGCCGGGGCTGGCCCGGATCCTCGGTGCCCGCGAACCGCGGCACCTGCCCATGGCACTGGTCCGGCTCGCCGCGGGCGGCTGGGGTGCGGCGTTCCTGGGTCGACTGCGCGGCGCGGACAACGCCCGGGCCAGACTGGCACTGGACTGGCGCCCCCGCTACTCGTCCTGGCGGGAGGGTTTCGTGGCCGAACTGGGCGGCGGTTCGACGGGCTGAGTGTTCCGCCTGCCCTGGTCGGGTGGTTGGCTGGGTCGCCGAGGGAGGGGTCGTGCGGGACGCGGCTGAGGAGTTCGGGGAGTACCGCCCGCTGCTGCTGGGGCTGGCGTATCGACTGCTGGGCAGCATGTGGGACGCCGAGGACGTGGTGCAGGAGGCGTACCTGCGGTGGACCCGGGTGGACCGGAGTCAGGTCCGTACCACCCGGGCGTTCCTGGTGACCGTGGTGTCCCGGCTGGCCCTGGACCACCTGCGGTCGGCCCGGGTCACCCGGGAGGCCTACCCGGGGCCGTGGCTGCCCGAGCCGGTCGCCTCCGGTTCGCTCGGGCCGCTGGACAGCGCCGAACTACGGGACACCGTCTCCTACGCCACTCTGCACATGATGGAACGGCTCTCGCCGCCGGAACGGGCCGTGTTCGTGCTGCGGGAGGCGTTCGGCCTGGGGTACGACGAGATCGCCGAGGTGGTCGGGGCGTCGGCCGCCGGTTGCCGTCAGATGCACCACCGGGCTGCCCGTCGGGTCGCCGACGGGCGGGACCGGTTCCGTCCGTCCGATGAGGAGCATGCGAGGTTGCTCACCGGTTTCCTGCGGGCCGCCCGCGAGGGTGACCTGAGCGCGCTCACCGAGATGCTCAGCGAGGACGTGACAGCCTGGAACGACGGGGGTGGCCGGGTGCGTGCCGCGCTGCGGCCCGTGGTCGGACGGGAGCGGGTGCTGGCGTTCGTGGCCGGGTTGGTGGCGCGTTACCAGGTCGAGGAGGTGCGGGTGGTGTCCGTGAACGGCGAACCGACGATCCTGCTGACCGTCGGTGGTCAGGAGCAACTGGTCACTGTGGACATCAGCGCCGGACGCATCCGCGAGATCTTCGCCATCCTCAACCCCGACAAACTCCAGCGCGTCCACACCGGATCTGGTTCCTGACCCTTCTGACCACGGTGGCCTCGGGGTGACTGCCCCGACCGGGATCTCGGGCCGTCGTAGGGCTGGCGTGTGGGGTCATTGCTGGGTCGTCGCTGGTCATGGGGCGGTCATCGGGGTAATGCGATCGGGTGATCCATTTCGCGGAGGTGTGGTCTGTGGCGTTGCCGGGGTTAGGGTCGCGGCCTGGTGATTCGGGGGGTCAGGAAAGGGAACCTCATGGCACGGACGTTGTTGAAGTCGTTGGTGGATGGCCGCTATCTGCGGGACGTGATCTTGTTCAACCGGGCCTACGATCTGGCCGCCAGAGAAATTAATCCGAGTCTGGTGGGAACCGGTCCGAGTTCGGAACAATTGCTGCGGTGGTTGAACGGGCGGGTCAAGACCGAACCGCGCGCGCACCACTGCATGGTGCTCGAACGGATGTTTCCCGGGTACTCCGTCAGCGACCTGCTCGGCCCGGTGGACAAGCCGGCGGACACCACACCCACGGGTGTCGACGCCGTGCTGGGGCGCGGCCGACCGGAGGAGGACACCACGGACCGCAGACACTTCGTCCTGGGAACGAGCGTCGCCGCCGGGTTGATGGTCGGCGCCCTGGTTGACGAACCCGACCTGATGAACTCCGCTCTGGACACCGGCGCGGTCAGCGAGGAGCGCCTGACCGCACTGGAACAGACCGCCGACCGGCTCGGAGAACAGGTTACCGAGGCGGCGCCGGGCGCCCTGACCGCAGAAACTCTCACCGCGTTCCGGACCGTGCGTGGACTGATCGAGTCGCGGCAGCGCACCGCGGACCGGACCCGACTGGTTCTCGCGGGGTCAAAACTGGCCCTGGTGATGGGTCAGATCCTGTTCGACGAGGGTGAACTGGGCCCGGCCGCGCGCTGGTACGGCACCGCACGTAGCGCCGCGTTGGATGTCGGCGACCAGTTCCTGGCCGACCTCGCCCTGGGTTGCTCCTGTTACACACCGACGTACTTCGGCGATCCACGAGAGGTGTTCAGGCTGGTCGGTCCCCGCATCGACGGCACGCACCCGACCGACACCCCAGCGGTGGCCTGGCTGTGGGCATCCAAGGCAAAGGCACATGCAAGCCTCGGTGAGAACACCGCGTTCCGGCACGCCATCAACCGGTCCCGCGAGATTCTGGACGCCTCACCGACCGAGCTCAACGGCCCGGGCATCCTCAGTTTCCGGGCGCGGAAGTTGGCGTTCTACGAGGCCACCGGATGCGTCCGGCTGGG
>DATCWR010000391.1:0-16262 GCA_036566245.1 Mycobacteriales bacterium
CTCCGCGCGGGTGGCGCCTCGATGTCCAGTGGCAGGGAGATCCCGCCGATCGTGTTGGCCGCCAGGAACGCCGTGATGACGGCAGCGCCCCGGTCAGCCAGGACGGCGACGACATCTCCTGGACGGACCCCGGCCGCGCCCAGCCGTCGCGCGGTCCTGCTGGCTCGTCCCACCAGGGATCGATAGGTCGTCTCCCCGGCCGCGTCGACCACCGCGACCGCGTCGGGGTGGGTCAGGCAACGGGCCCGTAGCCGTTCCACGAGGCCGACGTCAAGATCGCGGTGTCCGGGTCGGGCACCGCCGTGCGGCACACCGCCCTGCTCGTCCGTGCTCACCAGCGACAGGGTGCTGATCGGCTGGCGCGGCGCGGCGATCGCGCCCTGAACGATCAGTCCGAACCAGCGGACCAGGTCGGCGGCGGTCTCCCGGTCGAACAGGTCCGTCGAGAAGCTCAGCTCACCGCGGATGACCGGCTGGCCGTCCGCTCCGGTCCTCTCGACGAAGTCCCAGCTGAGATCGGTCTTCACCGTCGCCAGCCCGAACGGGTGGGGCACGCACGTGACACCGGGCAGGTCGAGGCCCCCGTCGCCCTCGTCGTGCAACTCGACCGTGACCTGGTAGAGCGGGTTTCGCGACAGGCTACGGGCCGGGTTGAGGTGCTCGACCACGCGGTCGAACGGGACGTCCTGGTGGGCGTACGCCTCCAGCGTGGTGCGGCGTACCCGGTGGACCAGTTCGCGGAGCGTCGGGTCGCCGCTGACGTCGGCGCGCAGTACCACCGTGTTGACGAAGAACCCCACGACGTCGTCGAGCGCCTCCTCGGAGCGTCCCGCGATCGCCGTCCCCACCGGGATGTCGGTCCCGGCGCCGAGCCGCGACAGCAGTGCCGCGACGGCGGCCTGTAGGACCATGAACAGCGTCGCTCCGGTGCCGCGGGCGACGTGCCGCATGCCGGTGAGGGCGGAGGGAGGCAACTCGAACAGGATCCGGTCCCCGTGGTAACTGCTGGCGGCCGGACGCGGCCGGTCGTTGGGCAGGTCCAGCTCGTCGGGAATCCCGGCCAGCGCGCCCGACCAGTAGTCGAGTTGCCGGTTGAGCAGGCTGTGCGGGTCCTCCTCGGCACCGAGTAGTTCCCGCTGCCACAGGGTGAAGTCGGTGTACCGCACCGGCAGCGGCGACCACCGCGGGACGGCGCCGGCGGCCCGCGCGCGGTATGCCGTGGACAGGTCGGCCAGCAGCGGCCGAATCGACCAGCCGTCACAGACGATGTGGTGCATCACCAGGACGAAGACGTGCTCCTCGGGGGACACCACCAGAATCCGGGCGAGGACCGGTACGCCGGCACCGAGGTCGAAGTGGTGTCGCACGGCGGTGTCGACCGCGGCGTCCACCTCGTGCGTGGGACACGGGGAGACCTCCACCGTCACCTCGGCGGCCGAGGTGTCCAGCACCTGCTGGTAGGGCACCCCGTCCCGGTCGCCGAACACGGTGCGCAGACTCTCGTGCCGGTCCACCACGTCGCGGACCGCCGAGACGAACGCGGGAATGTCGAGCGGGCCTGTCAGCCGCAGCACCACCGGCACGTTGTACGTCTCGCTCGGCCCCTCCAGCCGGTTCAGGAACCACAGCCGCTGCTGCGCGAACGACAACGGAACCATGGGCATCCCCCACTGACTCTGGCGGCGCGGCCCAACCATAGGGACTCCGCGGGTCTGCCGAGGGGCAGTGCACGGGCAGTCGGACCGGCAGCTTCCCGTCCAGGACTCCGTACCGGGCACCCGACTGCGATACTGCCGACTGCTGGGCCGGAGCGGCGAGTCGACTGGGGATCGCGTGGGTCAGACCGCACCACCACAGACGGAGGCCGCCGGGCCGCCGGAGTCACTGTTACGCAACCGCAACTTCATGCTGCTGTGGGCCGGGCAGAGCGTCTTCGAGGTGGGCACCCAACTGTCCGTGATCGCGGTACCGGTACTTGCCGCGACCACCCTGGGCGCGACGGCGTTACAGGTCTCGTTGCTCACCGCGCTGGGGTGGCTTCCGTATCTGATCTTCTCACTGCCGGCGGGCGTTGTCGCGGACCGCGTCGACCAGCGCCGACTGATGATCACCTGCGACCTCGTCCGCATGGTGCTCATGGTGTCGATCCCGGCGGTGTCGACGTGGGGAACGCTGACCCTCGGCTACCTGTACGCGGTGATCGGCGTGTGCGGTGTGCTGACCGTGCTGTTCAACGTCGCCCACAAGAGCCAGTTACCCGCGCTGGTGCACCCGGACCAACTGCTCGACGCCAACGGCAGGTTCGGAACCACCCAGTCGGCCTCCGAACTGGCCGGGCCGGCGCTCGCCGGCGTGCTGATCGGCGCGGTGGGCGGTGCCCGCACCCTGATCGGCAACGGCCTCGCGTTCCTGGTCAGCGCGCTGGCCCTGTGGTTGATCCGGCTGCCGCAGCGTGAGGTGACCACGGGCGAGGAGCCTGGGGACGGGGTGCCGGTCCTGGTCGCGATCAGGCAGGGAATCTCGTTCGTCCGGCACCATCGGATCCTGCGGATGATCCTGCTGTGCACCACCGTGTCGAACTTCTTCACGATGGGACTCACCTCCGTCGAGATCGTGTTCATGGTGCGGGTACTGCACTCCACGCCGGTGGTGATCGGCCTGCTGTTCACCCTCGGCGCGGTCGGCGGCTTCGTCTCCGGTCTGCTCGCCGCGCGGGTCTCCAGGTGGCTGGGTTCGGCCCGGGTGATCTGGCTGTCGATGCTGCTGCCCGGACCGTTCTACCTGCTCATGCCGCTGGCCCGACCGGGCTGGTGGGTCCTGCTCTACGCGGCCGGGACCGCTGCGTTCTCCGCGAACATCGGACTGTTCAACGCCTCGGCCACCTCCTACCGACTGGCCGTGTGCCCGCCGGGGTTGCTCGGGCGGGTCAACGCGACCTTCCTGTGGGTCTGCTACGGCGCCATCCCACTGGGCGCGGTGACCGGCGGGCTCGTCGCCGCATGGCTGGGGCTGCGTGGCGCGGTCCTGGTCTGCGTGGTGGGAATCTGGAGCGCGGCCCTGTTCGTGGTGTTCTCGCCGCTGCGGTCCATGCGGGATGTGCCCAGCGGTGAGCAGCCGACGGGCTGAACCGGCGGGCGCCCGACCCGCCGACCGAACTGCCGGTTGACTGCCCAGGTATCTGCCGCTGGAGGGCGACGTCGAGGTCCTACCGTCGGATGACGGTTGACGCCGCCGCACCGAGTGATGGGACTGGTCACGTTGGTTGGTGGGCAGACGTTTGCTGCTGACGACGACATAGCCGGTGAACTGCCGTTCGGCGGCTCGTGTTCGCTGGGGGGGCACTGCCCGACCTCCCGACGGTCGGTCGCCCTGCCGGCCGAGCTGGCGGCGGCGGTCGCCGACGCGGCCGACGAACTTCTGGCGGCCGCCAGTCTCGTGCTTGGCCGCAGGTACACCAACGGCACGGCGTTTCGCATCGGCGTCCGGCGGGCCGACTGGCCGGCGGGTGATTCGTGGTCGCCGCTCACCGCCTCCATGCCGTCCATGCTCACCGTGGCGGCGCACCGGCGGGCCGTGGTCGCCGACCTCGCCCGGATCGTGGCCGCGCCGCCCGCCCCGGACGCACGGCCTCCCGCAGTGGCCTGCGTCGTCGGCGGGCCGGCCACCGACAGGTATGGCGCCGACCTGGTGATCTCCCACGAGGTCATGGCCGGCGGCACCGCGCTGCACCTGGATCACCACGCACACGTCCACGACGCCGCGTTCGCAGACCGCCTGCTGGGACACCTGGTGAACCTGCTCGGGCAGATGACGGCCGCTGCGGACCGGTCGATCGGTGACCTTCAACTGCTCGGCGACGCCGAACGGGCGCAGCTGCGCCGGTTCACCGACACCCGCCGGGACTATCCGCGGGATGCCTCGATCTACCAGCTCTTCGCGGCCCAGGTGACGTCCCGACCGGACCAGATGGCGGTGTGCCATCGGGACGGTTCGCTGACCTACCGCGAGTTGGACGAGCAGGCACTGCGGCTGGCTCGGGTACTGCACGAGCGGGGCGTGCGTCGGCACAGCCGGGTCGCGCTGCTGCTGAAGATGTCGCCCAGACTCCTGGTCGCCGTACTGGCCGTGTTGCGACTCGGCGCCGCGTACGTGCCCGTCGATGCCGGATTTCCGGCCAGGCGGCGGGACTTCGTGCTCCGCGACAGCGGCGCCGACCTGCTGCTGGTCGAGGACGGCACGCCCAGCACGCAGGTTCCGACCCTCGACCTCACCCAACCCGACCTGGCACCGCGGCCAGACGATCGGCTGCCCCCGTTCCACGCCGAGGCAGGTGACCCGGCCTACGTGATGTACACGTCGGGCAGCACCGGCAGGCCGAAGGGGGTGTTGGTCAACCAGCGCGCCGTGGTCAGGCTGGTCCGCAACACCGACTACACACCGCTGTCGTCGGACACCAGGATCCTGCAGACCGGCGCGGTCGCCTTCGACGCCACCACGTTCGAGTTCTGGGGTGCACTGCTCAACGGCGGCACCCTGGTTCTGGTCCCCGGTACGACGGTGCTCAGCACGACGGAACTGGACGAGGCGATCAGACGTCACAGGGTGAACACCCTGTTCCTCACGTCGTCACTGTTCCACCAGATCGTCGAGCAGGACGCCGCCGTCCTGGACAGGTGCACGGTGCTCGTCGGCGGTGACCGGCTGTCCCCGGAACACGTGGCAACCGCCATGGGCGCCTGCCCCAACAGCGTGTTCGTGCACGTCTACGGCCCGACCGAGAACACCACGTTCTCGACCGCCCACCGGATCACCCGGCGGTACACCGAGCGGATCCCCATCGGCCGGCCGATCCCCAACTCGACGGCCTACGTTCTGGACCGCGACGGCCATCCCCAACCCGTCGGCGTACCGGGCGAGATCCATCTCGGTGGCGACGGTCTCAGCGACGGATACCTCAACAGGCCAGAGCTGAACGACAGCGCGTTCGTCATCGGTGGGATCGACAACCCGGAACGGCTGTACCGCTCCGGTGACATCGGCTACTGGACCGCCGACGGGTTGCTGGAGTTCGTGGGAAGGCACGACAGCCAGGTGAAGATCCGTGGCTTCCGGGTGGAGCTGGCCGAGGTGGAAGGCGCGCTGTCACGCCTGCCGTCGGTGCGCGAGGCTGTGGTGCTGCTGCGCCGTGGCGCCGACGGTCCGGCATCCCTGTGCGCCTACTTCACCGCAGCCACGGTGCTGGACGCGGCGGAACTGCGGACCGCACTCCGGCAGGACCTTCCCGACCACATGGTCCCCTCGTCGTTCCGGCAGGTCGACACGATGCCGCTCACCCGTAACCACAAGGTCGACCGGGCGGCACTGGCCATGCTGGAACCGGCCGACCCGGCGGATCGGGCCGCGCGCAGGGCGCCGCGGACCCCGCTGGAGGCCACCGTGGCAAGGATCTTCGCGGAGGTCCTCGACCTGCCCTCGGTATCGGTGGATGACAGCTTCTTCGCTCTCGGCGGACACTCGCTGCTGGCTATGCGCCTGTGGGGTCGGCTGCGCTCGGAACTGGCGGTGGAGTTCGAGCTGCGCCAGATCATGGACACACCGACGGTGGCGGGCCTGGCCGCCAGCCTGGAACGTGACCGACCCGCCGCGGTCGCCCGCCCGAGGCTGGTCCGCCGACCGTGATGCCGCCGAACAGTCAGCAGCCTGTCAGGCGCGAAGGGGTGGACGTGTTCCCGTTGTCGTTCGCACAGCAGCGGTTGTGGTTCTTCAACCGGATGGAGGGACCCAACTCGGCGTACAACGTGCCTCTGGTGCTGCGGATGAGCGGCGAGCTGGACGTGGAGGCGCTACGAAGCGCCGTGCGCGATGTCGTCGAGCGCCACGAGAGCCTGCGAACCGTCTTCGGCGAGCGCGACGGCGAACCGTTCCAACGGGTGCGGCCGATGGGTGAGACCGACCCGACCCTGGCAGTGCTCGACGTCGGACCGGACCAGGTCGACGACCTCGTGCGTGACCTGGTGCGGCGGCCGTTCGACCTGAACGGCGATCGACTTTTCCGCGCCGACCTGCTGCGGTCCGCGCGTGACCAGCACGCGCTGACGCTTGTCATGCACCACGCGGTGTGTGACGGATGGTCGCTGACGCCGTTGTTGCGCGACCTGGGCACCGCCTACAACGCCCGGTACGACGGCCGGGCACCCGACTGGGAGCCGCTGCCGGTGCGGTACTCCGACTACACCATGTGGCAGCGCGACCTGTTGGGCAGCGAGGACGACCCGAAGAGTCTGGCCAGCCGGCAGCTGAGCTACTGGAGGGAGGCGCTCGCCGGGCTTCCCGAGGAGCTGGCCCTGCCCGCCGACCGGATGCGTCCACCGACAGCCAGCCACCGCGGTCACCAGATCGGGTTCCAGATCAGCCCGCAGGTGCACGCCCGTCTGTTGGACATCGGCCTGCGGACCCGAGCCACCCAGTTCATGGTGGTACAGGCCGCGACGGCGGCACTGCTGTCGAGGTTGGGGGCGGGCACCGACATCCCACTCGGTACGCCCATCGCCGGGCGGACCGACCCCGCGATGGACGACCTGGTCGGGTTCTTCATCAACACCCTGGTGCTCCGGACCGACGTGTCGGGCAGGCCGACCTTCACCGAACTGGTCCGCCGGGTACGGGAGACGACCCTGACCGCCTACGGCAACCAGGACCTGCCGTTCGACCGGGTCGTGGAGGAGCTCAACCCGGCCCGCACCCCGGCACGGCATCCCCTGTTCCAGGTCGAGGTCGCCATGCATGGTGCGGAGTTCGCCGCACACCTGCACGGTCTACACACCCGCGTGGAACTGCCAGACCTGGCGGTGTCGCGGTTTGACCTGTCCTTCGTGTTGCGCGAGCGGGCGTCGGACGGTGGGATGCCGGGCGGAATGAGCGGCACCGCCCAGTACTCGACGGACCTGTTCGATGCGGACACCGCCGCCGCGTTCACCGAGCGTTTCGTCCGGTTCCTGGGAGCCGTGGCAGAGGATCCGGACCGCGACGTCTCCACCGTGGACATCCTCACCCCGCAGGAGCGCGACCTGCTGCGGCGGTGGAACGACACCGCGACCCCGCTGCCGGACACGACGATCACCACGATCTTCGAGGACCGGGTGCGGCGCACCCCGGAGGCCACCGCACTGGTGTGTGGCGGATCCCGGTTCGACTACGCCGAGCTGAACAGGTGGGTCAACCGGTTGGCGCACCGCCTGATCTCACTCGGTGTCGCGCCTGACACACCGGTGGCCGTGGCGCTCCCGCGCACCGCCGAGGCGGTGGTCGCGTGGCTGGCGATCGGCAAGGCGGGCGGCGTCTACACCCCGATCGACCCGCAGAATCCGGTGGAACGGATCCGGTCCGTGCTGGCCGACGCCAGGCCGGCGGTGCTGGTCACCACCGACACGATCGCGACTCGCATCGGCGCACGGGCGCCAACACCGATCCTGGTCACCGACCTTCTCCAGGCGGGCTGCCCGGAACACGATCCGACCGACGCGGACCGTCTCGCCCCGCTCCGGCCGGACCATGCCGCCTACGTCATCTACACGTCCGGTTCGACCGGTCACCCCAAGGGCGTGACGGTGTTGCACCGTGCGCTGGTCAACCTGTGGAGCTACCACGCCAACGTGACGTTCCCCAGCCCGGCCGGACCGGACGACCGGCTGAAGGTCGCGCTCTCGGCCTCGCTGTCCTTCGACACCTCCTGGGAGGGCGTCCTGGCCATGATCGCCGGGCACGAGCTGCACCTGTTGGACGAGGCCACACGCCGCGATCCGGCTCGGATGGTGGACTACATGGTGGCCAACCGGATCGGACAGATCGACGTGACTCCGAGTCTCGCGCAGCAGCTGTTGACCGAGGGTGTGCTGGCCGACAGCGCCGCACCCAGGACCTTGATGCTCGGCGGTGAGGCCGTCGGGGAGGCGTTGTGGGCGCACCTCCGCTCGGCACCGCGCACGACGGTCTACAACTACTACGGCCCGAGCGAGTTCTGTGTGGAGGCGTCGGGCTGCGCACTGTCGGAGTACCCGCGCACCACGATCGGTCGCCCGGTGTACAACACCCAGATCTTCGTCCTGGACGAGCACCTCAACCAGGTACCGCCCGGCGTGTTCGGTGAGGTGTACCTCGCTGGCGCCAACCTCGGACGTGGCTACCTGGGCCGCCCGGACCTGACCGCCGAGCGATTCGTCGCGAACCCTTTCGGGGCGCCGGGCGAGCGGATGTACCGCAGTGGGGACCTCGCACGCTGGACACCCGACGGCTTCCTGATCTTCGCTGGGCGAGCCGACGACCAGGTCAAGCTGCGAGGCTTCCGAATCGAGCTCGGGGAGATCAGCACCGCGCTGTCGGCCCATCCCGCGGTCGGTGACGCGGCGGTGGTGCTCCGCGAGGACGAGCCCGGCGACGAGCGACTGGTCGCCTACGTGGTGTCGGCGGACGACACCACCGTCGACGTGGCGGACCTTCGTTCCGCACTGACCCGGACCCTGCCCGACTACATGGTGCCGGCCGCGTTCGTCGTCCTCGGCTCGCTGCCGCTGACCCGTCACGGGAAGCTGGACCGCAGGGCGCTTCCGGCTCCGGACTACGGGGCACTGTCCGCCGGCCGGGTACCGACGACCGAGCTGGAGAGAGCCGTCGCCGACCTGTTCGCCGAGACCCTGCGCCTCGACTCGGTGGGTCTCGACGACGACTTCTTCGAACTGGGCGGGCACTCACTGCTGGCCACCAGGTTGGTGAACCGGATCCGGACGGTCCTGGGCGTGGAGGTCAACCTGATGCAGCTGTTCGAGTCTCCGACGGTGGCCGGTGTGGTGGCCAGCCTGGAGCTGGGCGCCCCGGTGGTTGAGCGGCCGAAACTGGTCCGGCGGGTGTGACGCGATCGTGCGGGCGGTGATCCGCGGAGGAGGTTGGGGCCCATGACACCGGAGATCGACGAGTGTTTCGCTGCCGTCAGGGCGCAGTACGGCGAGGCGTCCCTGGACCGGGTCGAGCAGATGCTGGAGCCCCGGCGCAGGAGTGAGTACCGGCACCCGGCGCAGCGGGGAGCCAGGTGGATCCTGCCCGGAATACCGCAGGTCCCGTGGCACGATCCGTACGCCTACCCTGAGCTCCTGCCGGTGGTGACCGCGCTGGAGTCACAGCACGCGCGGATCAAGGCGGAGCAGGAACACGCCTGGACGGCCCACCCGGACCGGTTCGCCGACTACGAGCACTACCTGGTGCGGCAGCAGGATTGGCGGGCCCTGTACCTGTACCGCGACGGGACCATGGTGGAGGGCGCCGCGGAGTTGGCGCCGACCGCCTACCGCGTGATCAAGGAGTACGCCGTCGACACGGGGGTGATCTGCCCGCTGCTCGAGTCGCACTTCTCGACCCTGCTCCCGGGTGCCTCCATCAGGCCACACTGTGATCTGTGGAACTTCAGCATCAACCTGCACCTGGCCGTCGACATCCCGGAGGGGTGCCTGATCAGCGTGGCGGGGCAGGCCCGTGAGTGGACCGAGGGCAGGTGCCTGCTGTTCGACTACTCGTTCGAGCACGAGGCGTGGAACCGGGGCACCCGGGCCCGCACGTGCGTGCTCGTCGACCTCTGGCATCCGGACACCACGCCCGCGGAGCGTGCGGCACTCGTCACCCTGATGCGGGAGATCCAGACCATGATGGCGTCGACATGACAGGTCTGGACCACCTCGACCTCGCCGACCCGAAGCTGTACCTGGACCACGACTTCCACCGCCTGTTCGGGTGGCTACGCCAGCACGATCCCGTGCACTGGAATCCCGACGGTGTCGAGCCGGCGTTCTGGTCGGTGACCCGGTACGCCGACTGCGAGACCGTGCAGAAGGACACCACGAACTTCAGTTCGGCGGCCACCAACGTGCTGGGACCGCACCGCTGGCACGGCGACGAGGGATCCGGTCGGATGCTCACCGTCACCGACCCACCGCGGCACACCGAACTGCGCCAGCTGGTCAACCGGTCCTTCACGGCCAGGGCGGTGGCACCGCTGGAGCCGTATGTGCGGACGGTGGTGGGCCGGTCACTGGACCAGGCAGTCGAGACAGGGGAGTGCGACTTCGTCGACGTCATGGCGATGCTGCCGGTCGCCACGATCGCTGCCCTCCTCGGTGTGCCGGAGGCGGACTGGGCACTCCTGCTGCGCCTCACCGGTACGGCGTTCGGTTCGGCCGACCAGGACTACCGGACGTCGGCGAGTGCCCGTGCGACCTCGGCGCAGGCGCACGCGCAGCTCCTGCTCTACTGCCAGGACCTGATGGGCCAACGCGAGCGGTCGCCCCGTGACGACATCGTGACGCGGCTGGTCGACGCCCGGCGGGCCGGCCGACTGGGCGAGGAGGAGGCGATGCTGTTCTTCGACCTCCTGCTCCTGGGCGGGAACGAGACCACCCGCCACGGTGCAGTCGGCGCCCTGCTCGCGCTCATGGAGTTTCCCGGTCAGTGGAGGCGTCTGCGAGCGGACCGGCGGCTACTGACCACCGCGGTCGGCGAGGTGCTGCGCTGGGTCTCGCCGAGCCGGCACGTCCTGCGGCGTGCGGTGCGCGACGTGCGGCTACACGATCAGCGGGTCCGCGCCGGCCAGGACGTCGTGGTCTGGCACTCCTCGGCCAACCGGGACGAGCGGGTGTTCCCCGACGCCCACGTGTTCGACGTCGGTCGCACGTTCAACCCACATCTCGCGCTGGGCTCGGGGCCACACCACTGCCTGGGCGCGGCCCTGGCGAAGTTGGAACTTCGGGTGTTCCTCGACGAACTGTGTGACCGGGTCGGCTCGGCCGAGATGATCGAACCACCGGCCGCGCTGTCATCCACGGTGATCAACGGGTTCAAGCACCTGCGGGTCCGACTACGTCCGACCTGACAACGTGGCCGCCGCCGTCGCGCGGCACCGACCCCGGTCCACACCGGCACCAGGACACACGCCACATCGGCACCTCGTGGCGCGTCCGGGCGCACTTCGGGCGCACTTCGGGCAGTACGGTACGGTCCCCGCCCGTCAGGACACCGAGGTCGCCCCGGCCAGACACCGCACGGCGTGCTCAGTAGCGATCACCCGGGGCGGCATCGTTTTCTCCTATTTTTCCCATGTATGAGCTAAGCTACACTATCGTACAGAATTAGGTTTTTGAGACGCTCTGTTTGGCCTATGGGCAATGCACTGGACGTCGAGCCGCACTTCGGGTGGGATGAGCCGGTTGCCGCTGGATGGCACTCCATCGGTGATTGGAGTCGATGTGGGACGCGAGGCCAGAGACATTGACTTCGGTGTTCTCCTGCGGGAGTGGCGGGAGGGCGTTCGGATGACCCAGCTTGAACTGGCGACCATGTCGACGGTGAGTATCCGAGCGATCCGGAACCTCGAACTCGGTCTGGCCAGGAACCCGCGTCGGGAGACGGTTCGGCTGCTCGCCGACGCGCTTCGGCTCAGTGGCTGGCGGCGCGCCGCGTTGCAACTCGCCGCCGGCCACACCGCCGACGACGACACGTTCGCGATGTCGATGCCACGCCACTCGCCGGTCAACCGGTCCCTCGTCGGCCGGGAGAACGAGGTCGCGAGGCTCGCCGCACTGGTCGCCGGCAGCGCTCACCCGATCATCCGGATCACCGGGATCGGCGGGGTGGGCAAGACCCGACTGGCGAGGGCGGTGGCCGACGGCCTCCGCGCCGAGCGTGGCATTGCCTGCCTCTGGATGTCCCTGGCGTCCGAGGCCGACGGTGACCCGGCGTACGCGGTCTGGACCGACGCACTGGTCGAGGCGGTACCGCGTGCGATCGAGAGCCTCTGTGACCTGATCGGTGGCCGGTCGGTCCTGCTGATCATCGACGGCGACGACGACCGGAGGATCGCCCACGATGCGCTGGCGCGACTGGTCCGAGCCTGCCCGAACCTGCGCACCATCACAACGTCCCGCCAGCCGGCCAAGGACGACAGTCACCAGGTGCCCCTGTGGCCGCTGCCGACCGCCTGCCCGCCCGGCTCGGACCTCAGCCCGGCCGCCCGGTTACTGCTCACGTTGGTCGACCCGGCAGACGGAACGTTCATCCTCACCACGGACACCTGCGGTCGCCTCACCCGGATCTGCGAACTTCTCGACGGCATCCCCCGCTCCATCGAGTCCGCGGCCGCCTGGTTCCGGCTGTCCTCCACGGAGGAGATCGCGGCGATCGCCCGCAACGAACCACTGACGCTGACGGCCGTGCCCGCGAGGCCCTCGACGGGCTCCTGGGTCTACGACGCGGTGTGGGACGCCACCGGTTCCCTGCCCGAGCGGCAACGGGCGATGCTGGAGGCGTCGATCCGGCTGGAACAACCCTGGAGCCTCGGGGAGCTCACCCGGCACACCGGCTCCAGTTACCTGGAGGCCGCGAGCGCCCTGCACGAGTTCACCGTGCGCGGTGTGGTTGCTCCGACCGGGGGTGACGGCGTCCGGTTCAGCACGCTGAACCTGGTACGGGCGGTGTGGCCGTGCCTGGCCCACGGGAAACGGCACGGGACGGTGTGACTGGTCCCGCCGCCCGGTGTGGCGCTGAATGCCCCGGACGCTGACGCCCGGCACCTGCTGAAGCCGCGCGGCCAGCGGCAGCCGACCCAGAGCCGGGTCGAGACGTCGGCACGGTCGTGATGAACTCGGCGCGTTCGGCGCGGCCCGACACAACGCGACGAACTGGGCGGCATCTGCGGGACTCGGGGCGGGGCGGCTGTCACTGACGGCCACCGGCAACAAGCGACGTCAGCGAGGCACCTCTTCAAGATCAATTTACCCAGCCATACCCATCGTCGTCATGATCATCATATATCAAGCTTTATAGGACGAACCACTTGATCAACGCTGTGTGGTCAGCTATGTTCATCTTGCTCCGGTTCGTGGTGAAAAGTGCATAACAGGGCTTTCAAGGCGGCGTCCACGCGGCGCCACCGTGGGTCTTTGCTGTCGCTCTTCGGATGAGCCGCCATCGGATGGTCATGAGTCCGGGGCGGCGACTGCTGCGAGGGAGATGGGTTCTTGGTTGCCGAGCAGGTCGAGGTGCCGCAGGTCTGGTACGGGGCCACCTCCGCGCAGCAGGGGATCTGGATCCTGGACCGGATCGAGCGGCTACGTCCGGCGTACCTGATCCCGTCCGTCCTGGAGTTCAGCGGCCCGATCGATCACGCCCTGTTCGTCTCCGCCGTCCGGCAGGCACTCGGGCGGCATCCCGCGCTGCGGTCGGTGTTCCGGCTCAACGTGCGCCGCCGGCAGGTCGAGTTCCGCACCGACGCCGCCCCGCCGGTGGTCACGTTCGCCGACATTCCCGACGGTGGCTGGACACCGGAGGATCTGGACCGGCGGGTGCTGGACCGGTGCTACGCCCCGTTCGACCTGGCGGCCGAGGCGCCGGCGCGGGCCGAGATAATCCGCGTCGACGACGTGACCACACTGCTCGTGCTCACCGTGCATCACATCGTCTTCGACGGCTGGTCGCGGCGCGTGCTGCTGTCGGAGGTCGTCGAGATCTACCGGGCCGCGCTGTTGGGCCGGGAACCTGAGCTGGCCCAGCCAGGGCATCCGGCCGACCTGCTCGGGGCCGCCACCGACGAGGAGATGGCCGCGCGGATCAGCGCGGTCACCGACCGGCTCCGTGGCGCGCCCACCGGTGTGCCGCTCCCGTACGACCGCCCGCCCGTCGGCGACTCACCGCTGACCAGCGGTGTCGTCACCGTCGGCTTCGACCCGGAGTTGACCGGACGGGTGCTGGCCGCAGCCGCGGGGGAGGGCTGCACCGCGTTCATGGCGGCGGTGGCCCTGCTGGCTGGCACGCTGGGACGGGCCAGCGCGCAACGCGACTTCCTGTTCGCGGTTGTCTGGCCCGGGCGCGACGACCCCGCCTCGCACGGCGTGGTGGGCATGCTCATGAACACGGTCGTGCTGCGCGTCGGCCTCGACGAGCACACGACCTGGCGGGAGCTTCTACGGACCGCCCGGGCCGGCGCGATCACCGCGTTCGTCGACGGCGATGTGCCGCTCGCCCCGATCGCCGCCGCACTCGACGTCGATCGGGACATGAGCCGCCCACCCCTCACGCCGGTGCTGATCAACCTCGCCGAGGTGCCCGGCGACATCGACCTCGCGCCGGACGTGCGGGGCCACCACCGGCAACTCGATCTCATGTACAGCATCTGGGACCTGATCCTGTTCGTCCACGTGGACGACAGTTCCGGTCGCGCGCGGTTGGACGTGTCCGCGGACTACGCGACGAACCTTTTCGATCGCACCACTGTCACCGGCCTTCTGGAGGCGCTGCGCCACAGCGCAGTCGACCTCACCACGAGTCTGGAGGATCCCGTGCTCGAACCGTCATCGACAGAGATCGACTTTAGCGACCCGTCCGCACGGCTCGAACTGGTCCGATCGGTGTGGTCGGAAATCCTCGGCACCAACGACATCGACGACAACACCGGCTTCTTCGACGCCGGAGGCAACTCGCTTCTGCTCGTGGCGCTCGTGGAGGAACTGAGCAGGGTGAGCGGGCGCACGTTCAAGACCATGGATGTCTTCCGCGCCGGCAGCATCGCGGGCCAGGCGGAACTACTGGCGAAGGCCGGCGACGCGGTGGACGGGGAGCCATGGTGACTCGCGCGACAGCGTGCGAGGAACTCGCGGTAGACGTTCTCGGGCCCGAAATCGACCCCGCCGACCTGGCGACCCAGAGCCTCATCGGACTCGGCGGGGACTCCATCCTCGCGATGCGTCTGGCCGCCCTCGTCCAGGAACGGCTGGGCGTGCGCATTCCGGTGGCATCGCTGCTCGGTGATGCGCCGCTGGCAAGCGTGCTTGCCGACCACGCCACGGCCGCCGCGGCCGAGTCGGCACACCCGGATACTGATCCGCCGCGGAGCGGTGACGGCGACACCCCGACCCGAGCCCAGCGCGGCATGTGGATCAACGAGCGGGTCACCGGGGGCGCGCCGTACAACCTGGTTTTCCTGTGCTTCGTCGAACGCGGCCGGTTGGACCCGTCGGTGCTGGAACGGGTGCTGGCGGCCACCGTCGCCCACCACGAGGGGCTGCGCACGGTCTTCCGCCAGCGAAGCGAGGGAATCGTCCGCGAGGTACTGACCGCGGCGACGCCGGAGTTCGCCGCGGTCGGCAGCGACGTCCCGGTCGGCGACTTCGAGGAGCACGCCCGCCAGGTCGCGGCGGACTTTGGGGGAAAACCCTTCGACGTCTCCGCGGCGCCGGCCCTCCGGTTCCTGCTACTGACCCACCCGAGCGGCCGGCAGGCACTCGTGCTGGCGGCACACCACATGATCCTGGACGGCTGGGCCGTGGGCCTGCTGCTCAGGGAGATGGTCGCCCGGTACGACCGGCTCGAACGTGGCGCGCCCGAGCCGGCGCCAGGTCCCGGCGTCCCGATGCGGGTGCTGCTACGGCACGAGGAGGCACTGCGTACCGGCGGTGCGTGGGATCGACAGGCCGAGCTGTTGTCCCGGCATCTCGACGGCGTGCCGTCGGTTCTCGAACTGCCCTCCGACCGGCAGCAACCCCGCGTGCACGACCCTGCCGGCGCCCGCACCACGGTGGACCTCGGACCGGCCGTGAGCGACGCGGTCACCGAGCGCGCCGCAGCGCTGGGGATCACCCCGTTCGCCGTCCTGCTCGGTGCGTTCGGCCTGACACTGGGCCGGCTGACCGGCGTCAGCCGGCTGCTCGTGGGAGTTCCGGTGATCGGCCGCGGCACCTCCGAGCTGGCGGACCTCATCGCCTATGCCACCAACCTCGTGCCGGTCCGGATCGACATCGACGACGACCTCACGGCGGCGGACTACCTCCGCTCCGTCCACCGCTCACTGCTGGTCAGCCTCGACGCGGCGGACCTGCCGTTCGAGGAACTGGTCAGCCGGCTCGGCATCGAACGCTCCACGAGCAGCCACCCGCTGGTCCAGGTCTGCTTCGGCATGCACGACCAGCTTGTGCCCGAGCGCATCGCGACCGACTCCCTGCGGGTCCGGGTGGAGGAGCGCCACGGCGGCGGGTCACAGTTCGACCTGAGCGTGCTGATCGGACGCAGGGAACCGTCCCTGTCCGGGTACGCGGAGTACTCGACCGCGGTGTGGAACGAGGTCGAGGCGGCGGCGTTCGTCGCCGACCTCGGTGCCGCCGCCGAGCAACTGGCCGCGGCCACCGAGCCGGCCACCCGCCTGGCGGACGTGCGCTGCCTACCGGCCAGCGGGC
>DATCWR010000399.1:0-4431 GCA_036566245.1 Mycobacteriales bacterium
GACGGACTCGGCAAACCCAGCAAACCCGGCGGACCCGGCAGGCGTCGGACGGTTCGCACAGGTGTTCGCCCTGGTCACCGGTGAGTCGGTGCGGTACTCCAGCGTCCGGTCGGGCCTTGTCGAACCGGACCACGCGGTTGACGGGGTGGCCTGGACCTCGGCTCGTGACCACCGCGGTTACCTGCTGCTGGCGGCCGGGGAAGGCAGCACCACGGTGGATCTGGCTCCCCGACCCAAAGGTTTCCGGCCCGGGCATCCGGTGGCTTTCGTGGGGTTGCCGAAACCCGGTCAGAAACTCTCCGTGGTCGGGCTGGACCGGTTCAACCGACCGGTGTCGGTGCAGCCGCTGGACTTCTGAGCGCGGCGTCAGTCGAACGGGAGCGGTTCACCGCAGGACGCGCAACGGTCCGCGTCGCGTCCTTCGGTGATCCGCCCACATTCGGGGCACACCCGGTTGAGCCAGCATGCCGGGTCGCCGCCGAGTTCCTCCGGTGGCTCCACCCGAACCCGCACCGGGCCGGCGTCACCGGCGTCACCGGTGTTACCGGACACCTCCGGCGGTTGCCCGGCCTGGTCGGCGCAACCGGTGTGACCGCCCTGCCCGCTCCGCTCGGCGGGCTCGTCGGCTCCGCCGGACCGCTCATCTGTCCCTGGGTACGACACGCCGCCAGTGTGCCGCAGCGACACACCGGGCACCAGCGCCTGTGCCGGGGATTGGTTCGCGATCTGAGGGGAAGACCACCCTTCAAACCTACGATGCCGTAGGTTACGGTTGCGTAGCTACGGCCGCACGGCGCCACAGCGCCCAGACCACCCGAGGATCCCGGATGACCGTTACCCCGACGAGTTCCTCCGTCACACCGCCCGCAGCGCCCACGCGTGCCGGCCGGTCCGGTCCCAGACCCATCACCAACGAACGCAAGGGCGCCGTCGAGCAGATCGCCCTGTACTCGTTCGTCATCATCCCGTTCCTCGCCGTGCTCGCCGCCGTTCCGGTGGCCTGGGGCTGGGGGCTGCACTGGCGTGACGTGATCATCGCGGTCGTCTTCTACACGGTGTCCGGGCTGGGAATCGCGGTCGGGTACCACCGCTACTTCACCCACGGAGCGTTCCGGGCCAACCGGGCCCTGCACATCGGGCTGGCCATCGCCGGCAGCCTGGCCATCGAGGGGCCCGTGACCAGGTGGGTGGCCGACCACCGCCGGCATCACGCGTTCAGCGACAAGGAGGGTGACCCGCACTCCCCATGGCGCTACGGCGAAACGGTTCCCGCGCTGCTCAAGGGAATGTGCTACGCCCACATCGGGTGGATGTTCGACGTCGAACAGACCAACCAGGAACGGTTCGCCCCGGACATGCTGGCCGACCGTGACATCCAGCGGATCAGCCGACACTTCCCGGCCCTGGTGGCGGTGAGCATGCTGTCGCCGGCGTTGATCGGCGGGTTGGTGTCGTGGTCGTGGACCGGCGCGCTGACCGCGTTCTTCTGGGCCAGCCTGGTACGGGTCTGCGTGTTGCACCACGTGACCTGGTCGATCAACTCGGTCTGCCACACCATCGGCGACCGGCCGTTCGCAGCCCGGGACAAGTCATCCAACTTCTGGCCGCTGGCGATCATCTCGTTCGGGGAGAGCTGGCACAACCTGCACCACGCCGACCCGACCGCCGCCCGGCTGGGTGTCCTGCGCGGTCAGATCGACCCGGGGGCCCGGGTGATCAGGTGGTTCGAACAACTCGGATGGGCCACCAACGTGCACTGGGCCAGCCGTGAGCGGCTCATCGCCAAGCTTCTGGCCGCCGACCAACAGAAACGGATCGCGTGAGTCAGGCTCGGTCGCACACCCTGGAAATCCGTCCATCGCACTGGTCCCCGGCCGGCACTGGTCGGGGACCAGTGCGTACCAGAGACTGCACGGCCGATCACGACACACCAGAAGCTGGCAGGATGACCGGGTGAGTGATCCCAGTCGACCCACCCGGCCGCGGGTTCGGATGACAGGTAAGGAACGCCGTCAGCAACTTCTCGACGTCAGCCGTGCCCGGTTCGCCGAACGAGGTTTCGACGGCACCTCCATCGAGGAGATCGCCGCCCGGGCCGGAGTCAGTAAGCCGGTGGTCTACGAGCACTTCGGCGGCAAGGAGGGTCTCTACGCCGTCGTCGTGGACCGCGAGATCAGCCGGTTGTTGGAACGGGTGACCAGTGCCCTGACCGGCGGCCACCCCCGTGAACTACTCGAACAGGCCGCGATGGCGCTGCTCAGTTACGTTGACGACGAGACCGACGGTTTCCGGATCCTGGTCCGGGATTCGCCGGTGGCCAGCGCCACCGGCACGTTCTCCAGCCTGATCGGTGACATCGCCAGCCAGGTCGAGTACATCCTGGCCGGGGAGTTCCGTCGACGCGACTACGACGCGAAGCTGGCCGGTCTGTACTCCCAGGCCCTGGTCGGCATGGTGGCACTCACCGGTCAGTGGTGGCTGGAGGTGCGCAAGCCCCGCAAGGAGGACGTCGCCGCACACCTGGTCAACCTGGCCTGGAACGGTCTGTCGCATCTGGAGCACAAGCCCAGACTGATCACGTCCTGACGTGGCGCCGGGCCGCACCCACTACCAGGGCTTCGGCGGCTTGTCGTCGCCGGGCAGGCGACCGGACTCCACCCGGGCCTGCTCGGCGCGGGCCTGTTCCTCCTCCACCCGCTCCATCCGTTCCTGCTCGCGCCGGGCCTCCTCGTCGGTGAGGCCGTGTCGGGCCCGCCAGTACGGGTTCTCCGCGGTCAGCCCACCGCTCACCCGGCCGTACAGGCCGAAGATCAGCAGCACCAGGCCCACCACGAAACTGAAGATCGCGTTCCGCACGCTGAAGGCGAAGACGTTGAACGAGGTGCGTATCAGCGCCAGCCCCTGGAGCCCATTGAGTAGGAACAGCACTCCCAGCACGATGTTCACCGTGGAGGCCAGGTTCCCACCGATCCAGGCGACCACGACCAGCAGCAGTCCGACCAGGATCGAGATGGCGCTGAGCAGCCCGTTGCTGGACAGGCCGAGCACCCGCACGCCCTCCTGGCCGACCAGTTCCGCGGAACGCAGGGCGCCCAGGATGCCGAAGATGATCAGGAAGGCACCGATCAGTCCGGCACCGAACCGGTAGACCCGGGCCAGTTTGTGGTCCAGTGGCAGTTCCTCGTGCAGCTTCACGACCTGCCTCCCGACCGGGCCGAGGTGTTCCATGGCTCTCAGTCCGTCCCCACGGCGGACCCTCATGTCGGCCAGTGTCCGTCGCCCGGTGACCCACCGCCATCCGAGCCCCAGCCCCCACCCCCTTTGAGGAGATGTCAGGTGGTGGCCAGAGCGGGGCGCCTGGTGGTGACGGTGTGTAGGGCGTCCCGCCAGTCGCGGGCCGGTGCGGTGGTGTTGGGGCCGAGCAGTTCGTTGAACTCATGAGCTCGGCGCACCACGGTGGAACTGGGGTAGGTGTTCTCGTCCACGATGGCGCCGATTCCCACCCGGCAGGCTTCCACGATCTCGCCGGACTGGACCAGGGCGCTGGCCTTGTCCAGTTGGATGAGAGCCGGATCCTGGTTACTCCCAAGTGTGTTATCCGATGCGTACAGGTTCAGCGCGCGGTCGGCGGCCCTGATCGCGCCGTCGGTTTCGCGCAGTCGGACGCAGCCGGTGGCCTCGTAGAACGCCAGTTTTCCCGGTCGGAACGCGAAGATGCCCGGCCCGTTCAGGTCGGCTGGTGCGGCGTCCAGGATCTCGCGGGACCGGTTGATGGAATGCCCGAACGCGGTCTTCTCGCCGAGCGCAGCATGGGCCTTCGCCTTGAACGCCCACAGCCACGACACCGCCGGGGTGTCCTTCGGGTGCCTGCCCTCGATCCGGGGACTGACCAGCCTGATCACGTCCCGAGGGTCACCGAAGTAGGTCGGCGCGTAACACGAGCCTCCCAGCGCGAGGTCGGCCAGGAACGGGTCACCGATGTCCAGCGCCGCCGACCGCGCGGTCTCGTACCACTGGCTGGCCGGGCGCAGTTGACCCTCCACGATCAGAACGTCGCCCATCACGAGGGCCAGCTTCGCTCCGGTACGGACCAGTCGGACCCGGTCGGCGGTGCGCTGCCGCATACCGATCAGCCCGCGCACCGTCCGGAACGCGGTGAGCGTGTCGCCCAGCAGCGGCGCCGCCGGGACGGTCAGGGCCAACTCGCCGAGTCGATCGGCGGTGCCCTCCAGTGCGGTCAGGCGTTCCTCACTGACCGCACCGGTGTCCAGCGCCGCGTTCATCCGGTCAGGTTCGTCCAGTAGCGCGCCTACCATCAGTCCGGCGGCGGCGCCGGTGCCGAGTACGAAGTCTCTGCGGTCCGTGGTGTCCTCCTCGGTCCGGCCACGCCAGTCCGACGCGGCGTCGACACCCCCGCTTCGCGTGGTGGCC
>DATCWR010000413.1:0-2175 GCA_036566245.1 Mycobacteriales bacterium
GCGCGCGGGCCACGATCGCGCACGTCAGCCACCCGGAGGTGGCCGGCTACCTGGCGGCGGAACGGCGCCGGGGCGCCCGGCTGGCCGCCGAGGCATGCCCGCAGTACTTCCTGCTCCGTGAATACGAGGTGCTCGACAAGGGGACGCTGCGCAGGTTCACCCCGCCGGCCCGCGCCCGTACCGACGCGGACGAGGCGACGATGTGGGAGTTGCTGCGCACCGGCGAACTCACCCACATGTCCACCGACCACGCCCCGGCCACCCTCGACCAGAAGGCGGACGGAGACATCTGGTCTGTCCACTTCGGTCTACCCGGGCTGGACAGCACCATGTCACTACTGTTGGACGCTGTCAGCCAGGACCGGCTCTCGCTCGAGGACGTGGTGGCCGTCTACGCTGAACGCCCGGCCAGAATCTACGGACTGTGGCCGACCAAGGGTTCGGTGCAGGTCGGTGCGGACGCCGACCTCGTCCTCGTCGACATGGCTGCGGAGCGGATATTGCGGAACGAGGGTGTGCTGTCCAGGGCTGGTTGGACGCCGTATGACGGTCGGCGGGTGCGCGGCCGGGTGGTTCGGACACTGCTGCGCGGCGAGACGGCCGCCGTCGAGGGTCAACCCGTACGCGGCTTCGGCGGTGCGTTCGTGCCGGGGGCGGGAGCCCGCCGTGGTTGACAACATCCCGGCGGCCGCAGCACCCGTTCCCGACGGCGCGGACGCGGTGACGGCCAACCCGCTGCGCGCGCTCACCAACATCGCCCACCGGCAGACCAGGCCCACCACCGCGCACGACTTCGTCCGGGAGACCCTGCGGCGCGGAATCCTGGCCGGCATGCTGCCGGCCGGGTTCCAGCTGGGGCAGTCGCAGATCGCCGAGATGCTCGGGGTGAGCACCACTCCGGTCCGCGAGGCACTGCGGGACCTGTCCGCCGAGGGCCTGATCGACTTCGACGCCTACCGGACGGCCTCGGTGCACCGGCCCACCCGGGACGAACTGCACGAGGTGTATGACCTTCGCCGGCTGCTGGAGTCCCACGCCATGTCCAAGGTCGCGGCGATCGTCGACGAGGAACGGCTGGCCAGGGCCGAACGTCTCCAGGACCGGATGGACGCCGAACACGATCCGGCCGAGTGGCTGATCCTCAACGCCGAGTTCCACGCCGTGCTGACCGGGGCGTGCAACTCCCCGAAGCTGGAAAGCTTCCTGGACAACCTGCGGGCCAGCGTGGCGCTGTACGTCGGCCTGGCCATCCGGCGCAACCCCGGGCGTCGGGAGGAGAGCAACGCCGAGCACCGGGAGATCCTCGCCGCCTGCCGGGACCGCGACGTCGACCGCGCGGTGGAGGTTACCCAGATCCACATGGACCCGGCCCGTGAGGTGGCCGAGACCGCCCTGACCACCCCCTGACCACCCCCTGACAGCCCGCTGACCGCCCGGCGGGCGCCAACCCCCTCGGCATGCCGCCACACGTTTTCGCGAGAAGACGTCCGGGTGCGGGCCCTCCAAGGCGACGTTTTCGCGGGAAAACGTCGCAAGCGGCTCGCTCAGAGCCATCTTTTCGCGCGAAAACGTCTACCTGAACGGCGTTGGGGGCCACTCTTTTCGCGCGAAAACGTCAGAGAGGAAGCCGCCCACGGCGGCGGGAGACGGTTCGGATCCGGCCGAAACGGCGGCGCACTACGCTGCGGGCATGCCGCAGTCGACCATCCATGACAGGGCAGCCGCGTTCCGCGCGCTGCACGAACCCGGCCGTCTGCTGGTCCTGCCCTGCGTGTGGGACGTGGCCAGCACCCGACTGTTCGAAACGCTGCCCGGGGTGAGTGCACTGGCCACCACCAGCGCCGGGGTGGCCGCCGCGCACGGCGTGGTCGACGGGCAGGTCATCGGGGTCGAGGCCGCCCTGGCCGCGGTGGCCGACATCGTGGCAGCCACCGACCTTCCGGTGTCCGCGGACCTGGAGTGGGGGTACGGGAGCGAACCCGAGACGGTGGGCGAGGTGGTGTCCCGAGCCCTGGCCGCCGGCGTGGTCGGGATCAACCTGGAGGACGCCACCACCGACGGAACCGGTCTGGCCGACCCGGACGAACACGTCGCCCGGATCGCCGCCGCCCGGGCCGCCGCCGACCGGGCCGGGGTGGACCTGTTCGTCAGTGCCCGCACCGACGTGTGGTGGCG
>DATCWR010000415.1:0-4594 GCA_036566245.1 Mycobacteriales bacterium
GGACCGCGGCCAGGCCGGCCCCGCTGGCCATCAGCACCGCACACAGCGCGACCGACCCGCGCAGCATCCGGCGGAAGCCTCCGGCCGGCTGGTCGCCGGCAGTTCGACGGGCCGACCGTGACGCTCCGTTGTCGGTCGGGAAGGGCTTGGTCGTGATCGGGTGGCTGGCGTGCGACCCGGTGCGGGTGCGGATTGCCATTGCGGACTCCCCCGTAGCCGAACGATGTGGTGGCTCGACGGGTAGATACCCCGGCACCGCACCGCGTCACACTGACCCGAACGGGTGGATCTCAAACCGACAAAGTCCGCAATCACCATTTATCTCACCGCGCATTATTCAGATCTTGGATTTGACGAAGATTGCAGCCAAGCAAAATGCACCGCACCGAGCGGCGACAGGTCGACACGGGCACGTTCGGAAAATTGCGATTCCGATACATGAATGATGCGCAGCGCAGTCAGGCTCGCCCGTTCGAGTGAAATCCCCGCCCCCGGACACGCTTCCCTACAAGTCACCTATACTTGCGCGACCTTCCGGGAAGTGAAATTCAGCGGCGAATCATTGCGCAATCCCGCAACGTCCGTTAACTTCTCCAACCGACAGATTCATAAACCACACGCGGACCAGGTTCCGAGCCGATCACCCACCTGGGCGGTGGGAGTCGGACATCGGGAAGAGGTGCGGTATCCAGGTAACGGCACAACGGGGTAACGAGGTCAAGTCATCAGTCAGCACCGTGACAGCACCGTGTCTGGGGGGAAAAGCGCGATGACCGCCACTGTCGAACCCGTCACCGGCGACGACAGCCTGGCCATCCCGGTACGCGGCCTGTTGGCCGGGCGGGACGGCTGGTGTCTTGAGCCGCGTGGCCCGTGGTGGCTGGTCCTGCCGCCGGGGTACCGGCCCCGTGAGCAGGGCTGGAAGCTGCACGTGTCCGCCACCGTGGCCGACGCCGCCGCCGTGCTGTGCGCCGCCGCCCGGGTCCTGGTGGCCGACCCGTGCGCGTTCAAGTTCGCCGCGACCACCCGCACGGTCAGACTGATCGGTGGCCGGGGATGCGACCGGTCCGCGGCCGGCAAGTTCCTCACCGCCTACCCGGACGACGACACCCACCTGGCCAGGCTGGCCGACGAACTGGACGCCGCGACCCGGGGGCTGACCGGCCCGGCGATCCTGTCCGACCGGGCGTACCGACCGGGCAGCCTGGTGTACTACCGCTTCGGCGGCTTCCAGAACCGGACCGTGCTGGACAACGACGGAATGTTCCAGCAGGTTCTGACCGCTCCGGACGGCGGGGTGGTACCCGACCGGCGGGAGGCGTGGTTCGCCCCACCGCGATGGGCCCCGGCGCCGTTACCGGATCCCGCGCCGCGGCCGACACGCACCCGCGCACCCGGCCAGGCTCCGGGTGGTGCCACCGGCACCACCTCGGGACCGTCGACCACCCGGGCGGTACTGCTGGGCGGACGGTTCCTGGTTCGCACCGCGATCCGGCACTCGGCCAAGGGCGGGGTGTTCCTGGCCGAGGACACCGACCTGGACCGGCCGGCCGGGGAGGTGGTCGTCAAGCAGGCCCGGCCGTACACCGAGTCGGACAGCTCCGGCCGGGACAGTCGCGACCTGCTGCGTAACGAGGCACGGATGCTCGACCTGCTGGCACCCCTGGGCCTGGCACCGGCCCGGATCACGACGTTCACCCAGGACAACCAACTCTTCCTGGCCGAACACCGGGTGGCCGGGACACCGCTGCGGCACTGGGTGGACGTCCGTGCCGCCGGGCGACCCGGCCCGCCCCGGGACGAGTCCATCACCCTGGCCAGGCGGCTGGTCGACCTGCTGGTGGCGGTGCACCGGGCCGGTGTGGTGGTGCGTGACCTGAGCCCCACCAACGTGATGGTCGACCCGGACGGCCAGCCGGTGCTGGTGGACCTGGAACTGGCCACCCCGGCCGGCGAACTGGCCCGGCGTGGTGGCACCCCCGGATACCAGGCTCCCGAACAGGCGGCCGGTGACGCCGAACAGACAAGGGCCGCGACGACCGAGGACCTGTTCAGCCTGGGCGCCCTGTTCTTCCTGCTGGCCACCGGCAACGACCCGGTACTGCCGCACGACCAGCCGCCGGGCGCCACCCGGGTCGCCGACCGACTGGTCCGCTGGTCGGACCACGTGGTGGCGCACACGGCCGGGGTCACGGCCGCCGACGTGCTCACCCCGGCGATCCGTGGGCTGCTGCACCCCGAACCGGCGCAGCGGTGGCCCCTGGCCCGGGTACGGCGAAGCCTGGACGACTCGTCGGTGTCCGCCGTTCCGGCCACCGTGACGCGGGCGAGGCCGGCCGGGCGCGCCCGGCTCCTCGACGAGGGGCTGGCCCACCTGCTGGCGACCATGACGCCCGACAACCCGACCCGGCTGTGGCCGACCGGCGAGACAGGCGGACAGACCGATCCGTGCAACGTGCAGCACGGCGCAGCCGGCATCCTGTCGGTGTTGACGCGAATCGCGCAGGCCGCGGACCCGAACCTGCCCGAGGCGCGCCCGGCGGTGCACACGGCCGCCGAATGGATCGCCCGGGCGCTGTCCGGTCCGGTCGACGGACGCGAGGTGAACGGCGCGCTGCCCGGGTTGTACTTCGGGCGGGCCGGCACGGCCTGGGCACTACACGACGCGGCCCGGTTACTGGACCGACCCCGGCTGGCCGATCAGGCGGTCGAGCTGGCGTTGCGGCTGCCGATGGCGTGGCCGAACGCCGACCTCACCCACGGCCTGGCCGGCGCCGGCCTGACCCACCTACACCTGGCCGAGCAGACCGGTGACCCACGGTTGACCGAACGGGCGTGGCAGTACGCAGCCACCGTGGCCGGGCGGGTGCACCGTACCGACGAGGGGGTGTTCTGGCCGGTACCACGGTCGTTCGACTCCCGGTTGGCCGGTCTGGTGCACTACGGGTTCGCCCACGGGGTGGCCGGGATCGGGTGGTTCCTCCTGGCCGCGGCGCGGATGTTCGCTGACGACGACCACCTCGCGCTGGCCCGGGAGGCCGGGTCGACCCTGTGCTCGGCGGCCGACCGGGACGGGGAGGCCGCCTGGTGGCCGGCCAGGCCCGGCGGGTCGGGTCGGTTCGCGCACTGGTGCAGTGGATCGTCGGGCGTCGGCACCTTCCTGCTCCGGCTGTTCCGGGACACCGGTGAGGCACGGTTCGGTGAACTGGCCGAGGCCGCCGCGCACGCGGTACACCAGGCCCGCTGGCGCGGCCTGCCCTCCACCTGCCACGGTCTGGCCGGGGACGGCGAGTTCCTGCTGGACGCCGCCGAGATCCTGGCCGAACCGCGATACCGGGGCTGGGCCGAGGACCTGGCCGACCTGCTGTACCTGCGGCACGCGGTCATGGACGGCCGAACCGTGGTGCCCGACGAGACCGGCCGCACGGTGGTGGCCGACTACAACACCGGGCTGGCCGGCGCGGTGGCGTTCCTGTTCCGGCTTCGGCACGGCGGCCAGCGACTGTGGATGGCCGATCCCGGACCCCGGTGGGCGGCGGCATGACCGACACCCTGTCCACAGTGGCCCAACCCGTCGACGCGACCATGCCGGCCCGGGTGGCAGGCGAGGTACCGGCCAGCACGCCGGTCCGCATGCCGGTCCGGGTCAGTTTCCGGTTCTCCGCGCACGGTACCCACGTGGCCTGGCTGGCCCGGTTCGGCAGTGGGCCGACCCGGGTTGAGTCCCGGACGCTGGACGACCCGCTGAACCCGACCGGGCGACAGGTGCTGCCCACGGTCAGTTCCGGGCCGCCGCCGATCCAGCCGCTGCCCCTGGCCGACGGGCGGGTCCTGCTGCTGCGCAGCCAGGCCGGGGTACACCGCCTGTCGATGCTGTGTCCGGGCGCGCCCGAGCAGGTGCTCGGCGAGTACCGCCTGGCTGGCCTGCGGCTGCTGCCCTTCCCCGGCCGCGACGCCCTGGCGGTGGCGATCAGCACCCGGGTCGACGGCCTGGCCGAGATCTGGCCGGTGACCGGATCTGGGCTGGCCACCCGGCCGACGCTGGGTCTGCCGGGGTTACTCGCCGGCGGGTGCTGGTTGGACACCACCGGTCGCCTACTGGTGGTCAACCAGGCGACCGGGACGCTGGTGCGTGCGGTGGTCGTGGACCTGCGGACCGAGACGATGCGGCCGTTGCCGGAATCCGCGCACGGCCCGCTCCGGATCCTGCTGGCCGCACCAACCTCCGGCCTGCTGCTGTCGGCGCTGACCGGTCCGGACCGGGCACCGATGCTCGGATGGTCCACCGTGGACGATCCAGCCGACGTGCGGACACCGGGTTCGCTGGCCGGCCTGTCCCCGACCCGGGTGTCGCCGCTGGCCACGGACCACACCGGCCGACGGGTGGCCCTGCGGATCGAGGACGCGGTCCGGTCCCGGTTGGCGGTGTTCACTCCCAAGGAGGACCGGCTGACCGAGATTCCGGTACCGCCGGGTTGCCTGGGGGGCGTGGCCGAGTGGTCCGGCCGGACGCTGTGGGTACCGTTCTCCGCACCGACGACCCCGACCCGGTTGGTCGAACTGCGTCCGGGCCAGCCAGGCTGGTCCCGGCTGG
>DATCWR010000431.1:0-5493 GCA_036566245.1 Mycobacteriales bacterium
GGTGCTCTGCGACAACCCGTTTCGGTCCTACCTGGAACGTGGTCTGGCTGGATCGGGCGCCCTGGTGGACGTACGGGACAGTGCGGTCGGATTGGATGTCAGCCCCGACGGTGGGTATGACGCGGTGCTGGTGGCGTTGCGTCCGGGCCCGAGCCCGGTGCTGGACGCCTCGGTGACACGTACGGTGGCCGAGCGGCTGCCCGGCGCGGTGGTGGCCCAGTTCTGGGGCGACCTGGACCGGGACGCGTTCCGCGCGGCCGGTGTGCCGGTCTGGCCGGCCGTGCCGCCGGTGGCCGGCCACATGGGCGTGCTGCCCTCCGACATCGGTCCCGAACCGGTGGTGCGGTTGCAGGCCGGCGGGTTGAAGGTCGGCGAACTGCTCAGCCGGGACACCGCACTCGACCAGGCCGACCGGGCCTACCTGCAACCGGTGTGAGCGGGTGAGCCCGGTGCCTGTGCGGATGCCCGGTCTGCGGTCCGAGACCGTCCTCCTGTTGGGGATGGGCCCGACCGCGCTGGACGCGTTGGAGTCCCTGGCCGCCCGGTTCCGGGTGGTGGGCGTGCTACGCCCGTGCGGTTCCGGGTTCGACCCGGTGCCGGCCAGGGCCGCCGAACTGGGCGTCCCGGTCCACCCGGACTGTTCCCCGGCGGCCGTGCGGACGCTGGTCGACACCCTGCGACCGGACTGCGTCGTGGTGTCCTCCTACGACCGGATCCTGTCCGCCGACGTGGTGTCGGCCCGGCCGTTCGTGAACGTGCACTACGCCCCGCTGCCCCGCTACCGGGGTCGGGCCACGGTGAACTGGGCCATCCTGCGCGGCGAGTCACACGCCGCGATCACCGTGCACCGACTGGTCGCCGGCCTGGACGCCGGCAACATCCTGTTCACCCAGCGGGTACCCATCGGCCCGCACGACACCGTCGGGAACCTCTACGACCGGCTGAACGCGATCCAGCGGGACCGGCTCGGCGACACCGTGGCGCGGGTGTTGGACGGATACCAGGGTGTGCCGCAGGACCCGGAACTGGCCAGCTACGCCTGCACCCGACTGCCCGTCGACGGCCAGATCGACTGGGCCGCCCCCACCGCCCAGGTGGACGCGTTGGTGCGGGCGGTGTCCGATCCCTATCCCGGTGCGTTCAGCTACCTGGACGGGCGTCGGCTGACCGTGTGGGTCGCCGAACCGGTGGCCGATCCACCGCGGTACGAGGGCCGGGTGCCCGGCCGGGTGGTCGGCCGGTCCGAACGGGACGGACACGTGGACGTACTCACCGGCGACGGCGTGCTGCGGCTGTGGCAGGTGCAACCCGACGGCGCCGCCCGGACGGACGCGGCCAGCGTGATCCGGTCGGTACGCACCACCCTGGGTCTGTCCACAGCGGACCTGCTCGGGCGGATCGCCGCGCTGGAGGCGACCGTGCGGGAGCTGACCGCCCGACTGGACGGGGAACACGCATGAGGATCCTGGTCTACCCGCACTCGATGGAGATCGGCGGTTCCCAGCTCAACGCGGTGGAACTGGCCGCGGCGGTACGGGACCGGGGCCATGACGTGGTGGTGTTCGGCGAACCGGGACCGATGGTGGACGTGGTGCGTGCCGCCGGACTGGAGTACCTGCCGGTACCGGCCAGACGTCGCCGACCGTCCGGTCAGGTCACCGCCCGGCTGGTCCGCCTGGTGCGTTCCCGGGGCGTCGACGTGGTACACGGCTACGAGTGGCCGCCGGGCGTCGAGGCGTTCTACGGTCCACGACTGCGCGCCGGGGTCACCGCGGTGTGCACGGTGATGTCGATGTCGGTGGCCCCGTTCCTGCCCCGGCGCATGCCGCTGGTGGTGGGCACCGAACAGATCCGCCAGGCCGCGCTGCGGGCCGGTCACCGGCAGGTGACCCTGCTCGAACCGCCGGTGGACACCGAGGCCAACCACCCCGACCACGACGGCACGGTGTTCCGCGCCCGGCACGGCCTGCCGGCCGACGTGCCGCTGGTGGTGGTGGTGTCCCGGATCGCACCGGAACTGAAACTGGAGGGCCTGCTGGCTGCCTGCCAGGCGGTCGGTGAACTGGCCCGGGACGGGGTCGGGCTGCGGCTGGCCGTGGTCGGCGACGGGCCGGCCCGGTCGCGGGTCCAGCGGGCGGCCGACGAGGCGAACGCGCTCGCCGGATCCCCGGTGGTGACCCTGACCGGTGCGTTGGCAGATCCCCGTGGTGCCTACGCCGCGGCCGACGTGGTGTTGGGCATGGGCGGGTCGGCGCTGCGCGGGTTGGCGTTCGGCAAGCCTCTGGTGGTGCAGGGCGAGCGGGGTTTCTGGTCTCTGCTCACCCATGACAGCGAGGAGGTGTTCCTGCGCCAGGGCTGGTACGGGGTGGGTGGCGGCGGAGTACCCGAACTGTGTTCGATCCTGCGTGGACTGTTCGACGGCGCCGACGGTGGCGCGCCGCTGCGGGCCCGGCTCGGTGAGTACGGACGGCGCCTGGTGGTGGAACGGTTCAGCCTCACCCACGCGGCCACGGTGCAGGAGCGGGTGTACCAGCGGGCGCGGGCCGAACGGGTCGGCGACCACCTGCTGGCATGGGACGCGGCCCGCACCGGCGCGGGGGTGTTCGCCTACAAGCTGCACCGCAGGTACCAACGACTGCGCGGCACCGCCCGTACCGATGACTTCAACGCGGTCGCCGCCGGTACGGCCGGCAGCGCAGGGGGGAAACGCTGATGGACCAGCCTGTTCCGTTCGTCGACCTGGCCGCCCAGCACGCCGAGGTGGCCGACGAGGTGGCCGCCGGACTGGCCGAGGTGTTCGCCACGACCGCCTTCGTGGGCGGGCCGGCGGTGGCCACGTTCGAGGCGGAGTTCGCCCGGTACGTGGGCGTGCCGCACTGCGTGGGCGTGGGCAACGGCACCGACGCGATCGAACTGGCACTGCGGGCGGCCGGGGTCGGACCGGGGGACGAGTGCGTACTGCCGGCCAACACGTTCGTGGCCACCGCCGAGGCGGTGGCCAGGGCCGGGGCACGACCGGTGCTGGTGGACTGCCGCGAGGACACCTACCTGATCGACACCGACGCGGTCGCCGCCGCGCTGACCGCACACACCCGGGCGATCCTGCCGGTGCACCTGTACGGGCAGACCGCGCCGGTGGAACGGCTGCTGCCGCTGGCCGAACGGGCCGGTGCGGTGGTGGTCGAGGACGCCGCCCAGGCGCAGGGCGCGAGCCGGCACGGGGTCCGGGCCGGCGCGTTGGGGCAGATCGCGGCGACCAGCTTCTACCCGGGCAAGAACCTCGGCGCCTACGGTGACGCCGGCGCGGTACTCACCGGCGACGGGTCGCTGGCCGAACGGGTACGGCTGCTGCGTTCCCACGGCGAACCACGCAAGTACGACCACGCGGTGGTGGGCTTCAACAGTCGGATGGACACCATCCAGGCGGTGGTGCTGTCGGCCAAACTCCGCCGGTTGGAACGGTGGAACGCTGCCCGGCGTGCCGCGGCGACCCGCTACCACGACCTGCTGGCCGATGTGGACGGTGTCGTCCGGCCGGTGACCGAGGACGGCAACGAGCACGTCTGGCACCTGTACGTGGTGCGGGTGCCCGACCGGGATCGGGTGCTCAAGGAGTTGCGCGCGGCCGGGATCGGTGCCGGCATCCACTACCCGACCCCGGTGCACCTGACCGGCGCGTTCGCGTCGCTGGGGTACCGCCCGGGTTCCTTCCCGGTGGCCGAGCGGGTGGCTGGTCAGGTGCTGTCCCTGCCGATGCACCCGCACCTGACCGCCGACCAGCAGGAACGGGTGGTCGAGGTGTTGGCGGGAGCGCTGCGGTGAACGGGGTTTTCGTCCATCCGCGTGGGCTGTGCGAGAGCGACCAGGTCGGACCGGGCACGCGGGTGTGGGCGTTCGCGCACGTGTTGCCCGGGGCGCGGGTCGGGGCGGGTTGCAACATCTGCGACGGGGCGTTCGTCGAGGGTGGCGCGGTGCTCGGCGACAACGTGACGGTCAAGAACGGCACCCTGATCTTCGACGGGGTGACCCTGGCCGACGACGTGTTCTGCGGGCCGAACGTGCTGTTCACCAACGACCTGCGGCCCCGGGCGGCGGTCAAACGTGGGCGCGAGGAGTTCCTGCCCACCATGGTCGGTCGCGGGGCGACGCTCGGCGCCGGTGCGGTGGTCGTGTGTGGCACCACGGTGGGGGAGTACGCGTTCGTCGCGGCCGGCGCGGTGGTCACCCGGGACGTGCCCGCGTACGGGTTCGTGGCCGGTAACCCGGCCCGTCGGCGTGGCTGGGTGTGTGTCTGCGGTGAGCGGCTGCCCGACTCGTTGACCTGCACCCACTGCGGCGCCGGGTACGCCCCGGCCTTCGACTCCGACGGCCTGCGCCCCCTCCCCGCCTGACCCACGAGACACCGAAACCGTCGACAACCCGTGCACCCCGGAGGCCGACCCGGCCAACCAGGCCGGCGCGGTCCGGACCGTGACTTCGCCGGTGGCCGCCGACGGGACCCAGATCATCACCGAAACGGTCTACGACACCGCCGGACGGGCCGTGGCCACCCGGGTTGGCACCGACCCGTGGACCTGTACCACCTATGACCAGCGGGATCGGCCGTTGACCGTGGACTATCCCGCGTTCGGTGGGCAGCCAGCGCGGACGGTCAGCTACGACTACGCCGTGGGTGGTGATCCGTTGACGAGTCGGACCACCGATGCCGCCGGGTCGACCACCACCGTGGTGGACCTGGACGGGCGGGTCATCTCCTACACCGACGTGTCTGGGGCCACCACGACCACCGTCTACGACCAGGCTGGCCGGGCCACGTCTTCGACCACCACGGTGGGGGTCTCCACCAGCACGGTGGCGTTCACCTACGACGACGCAGGACGGGTCACCTCCCAGTCGTTGGATGGCCAGACCGTGGCCACCCCGACCTACACAGCGGCTGGGGAACTCGCCACGGTGGCATACGGGAACTCCACATCCCTGTCGACCGTGGCCCGTGACGAAGCAGGGGCGTTAACCTCGGTGGCATGGACACTGGGCGCGGGTAGGACGGTGACCGACACCGTTACCCGGTCTCGGGCCGGGCGGGTTCTCACCGACACGGTGGATGACACCGGTGTGACGGCGGCGTCGTACTCGTACGCCTACGACACGGCTGGCCGGTTGGCGTCGGCTGCGGTGCCGCAGCGGGGGCGGGTACCAACACCAACCGCACCGCCCTGGATGATGTGTTCGACGGTGCCCCGGCGGTGTCCACCACCTACTGTTACGACGCTGCCGACCGGTTGACCTCGTCGTCGGGGGCTACCGCGGTGACCCCTGTGTATGACTCGCACGGGAACACCACGTCGCTTGCCGGGGACACTCTCGGCTTTGACATTGGTGACCGGCATGTGTCGACGACCACGGCGGCGGGTGCGTCGATCGCGTACGTGCGGGACGCCTCGGACCGGCTGGTCCCGCGCACGGTGTCGGGTTCGTCGAACCCGGATGACA
>DATCWR010000433.1:0-7794 GCA_036566245.1 Mycobacteriales bacterium
CCGGCCCGGCGGTACAGCCTGGCCCTGCCCTCGACGGTCTCGGCGGCACGGACCACCACCGGCAGCGGTTCGGTGACCGGCGGCCCCAGCCGCCGACCCCGCCAGACCGCCACCACCACACCGGCCAACAGCAACTGGGCCCCGGCCAACACCATCCACCGCGGTGCGATGTCCAGCAGCCCGGGTGGCTCCGTGCCAGCCGAACCCGGCCCGGCCATCAACCACACCACCTGCCCGGCGGGAAACCGGTCCGAATTCCCGGCGCCGAGCAGCAGCAGACCCAGCGCGGCGTTGCCGTGGTGGTCGAGCCGCTGGTTCTCCATCAGGTCACCGGCGCCGAGCAGTACCAGTTGCCCACCGTCGGGCCGGTCGGCGACCACCAGTGTGCTGCCGCCGGCGGCGGGGTAACAGCCGGTGCCGCCAACCGGGTCGTACACCGCGCCGCCCAGGTCGACATCTCCGGCGGTGCCGGCCGCCGGCAGGCCGCAGCGCGGGTCCCGTCGGGTCACCCGGGCCGTGCCGTGCGGCACGATTCGGGAGTCCAGTGCGGCCAGCGCGTCGCTGTCGGGACCGACCAGCACCACCCGGCTGCCGGGGTACGCGTCGACCACCCGCCCGAGTTGGACGGCGGGTATCCGGTTCGGGAAGGGGATCACCAGGGTCGTCAGTTCACCACCCCGATCCAGCGCCTCGGGTATCCCGTTGACCCGGTGCACCGGCACCCCCCGATCGGTGAGCAGGGTGGCCAACGCCCTGGATCCGGCCGGGTCGGTGGCGGCCGGATCGAGTTCACCGTGCACCGATCCGGATCCGGTCAGGCCGATCACCACCGAGGCCACCAGCACCACGAGTAGCACCGCCAGCGGCCAGCGGAACCGCCGCCACCGTAGACCGACCCCCGGGCTCACCACGGCGCCGGCCCGGTCGGACCGACTCATCGGATCACCGGGGCCGCGGTCGGTGGTGAGGCCGGACCGGGTGAGGCGATCCGCAGCGCCGACCGGTGCACCAGTAGGTCGATCTCACGCAGCGCGGCGTCGGAGGCGGCGGTGGCCGGCCGTCCGCCGTACCACACCTCGTCGAAGATCCATGCCGCCTGCCGTAGTGGGCCGGCCAACGCCGGCAGGTGACCACCCGCCTCGTCCGCCACCTCGTCGGCGGTACGTCCGGGCCGCGGTTCCAGTACACCGCGCGACTCCAGTTCCCGCGCCAATGCCCGCATCCGTTCCCGCACCGCCTCGGCGTACCGGCCGGCCGCGGCGTGTGCGTCAGCGGCCAGTCTGTGTTCGGAGGCCGCCGGGCGGCGACCGGTCAGGCCGTCGTCGAGGGCACGATTCCCTGCGCCACGCAGCGGTCCCGACCGCCACAACACGAGTACGACCAGGCCGGTCAACACCAGCAGGATCGCCACCATCCCCGGGGCGCCGCCGGGTGCCACCCCGGCGGCCCGGTCGAACAGGTGGTCCAGCCAGCCGCCCACCCGGTCCAGGAGTTGTCGCAGGATGCCGGGGTCGTCGGCATGGTAGATGCCCCGCGACACCTCCCGGTGTGCCTCCTCGCGGGCACCGTCGCGGGTGACCAGCCCACCGGCCGGGTCGGTGGGGTCGAGCAACGGGCGCAGTGTCGCGATCATCTGGCACCTCCCGGTGGTGGGACGGGGGCGACCACCACGGCCCGCCGCGCGGTGTCCCGGTTCCCCAGCGACACCACGATGTCGAAGCCCTCCACCCGCATCCGACGGTCCACGTAGAGCAGGGCCAGTACCCCGGCGTAGAAGGGTTCGACCAGGGTGCCGGCGACGATCGAACCGAGGGCGACGATCGCCACCAGGTAGCCGGGTGGCGCCCCGGTCAGTGCCATCACCAGGCTGGCCACCAGGGCGAACGGTACCGCCACCAGCAGCGCCATGACGTTGCCCAGCAGTACCGACAGGGCGCGGATGGCCCAGACCCGCCAGAACGATCGTCGGACCAGCCGCCAGGATCGCCTAACCGCCCGGAACGGTCCCAGGTCCTCCAGGATCAGGGCGGGTGTGGCCAGCGCCCAGAAACCCCAGAGCAGCACGCCCGGGCCCACCAGCAGGGCGAGTCCCAGGTAGGGCAGTGCGCCGGCGAGCACCGCGCCGACCAGCAGGGCCCCGATCCGGGGTCGGATCCGCCGCCACACCTGGCCGGCGGTGGTACGCCGACCGAGCACGTCCTCTCCGACCACCACCACGATCATGCCGGTGAGCACCGCGCCGACAACGGCAGAGATGACATACCCGGCCAGGGTGCCCAGGCCGGGTGTGACCAGATCGTCGTCGACACCGCCGAGGGTGACCGTGGGCAGTTCGCCGGTGGCCACCTGTGCGGCCAGGGTGAGCAGTTCCTGTCCGGTGACCAACAGCGCGGACAACCCGAGGGTGGCCCGCGGGTTGCGCCGGATCGTGGCGAACGTGCCGTCGAGGATGTCGCCGAGTTCCAGCGGCCGCAGCGGCACACTGCCCGGGGTCACCACCGTCCCGCCCCGACCGTCCGGTTCGGCCGGTGCGGCCTGGTCGGGTGGTGGGGACGGTACGGAACCGGGTGCTGACCGACCGTACGGATGCGGGTCCGGAGCCGCCCACGGGGCGTCGCGAACGGGCGCCTGCCAGCGTTGCGCGTCCGGCAACTCGGTCATCCCATCACCCTTCGTCCCCACGCCGGCTCATGGTGTCACGGTCGGACCGGGGCAACCGGCAGGAATCCTGCCGGTGGTACGGGACCGGCGCACGCACGTTGTGGAGGCCGGCCCCGAGCACCACCGACGGGATGCGACCATGGGGACATGGAGCCGTACACATGAGGGGGCGGGTACTGGTTGTCGACGATGACCTGGCACTTGCCGAGATGCTGGGAATCGTGCTGCGCGGAGAGGGCTTCGATCCGTCCTTCGTCGGCGACGGGGGCCGTGCCCTGGCCGCCTTCCGTGACGTCCGACCGGACGTGGTACTGCTCGACCTGATGTTGCCGGGCCTGTCCGGCATCGACGTCTGCCGGGCGATCCGCGCGGAGTCCGGCGTGCCGATCATCATGCTCACCGCCAAGAGCGACACCGTCGACGTGGTGCTTGGTCTGGAGTGCGGCGCCGACGACTACGTGGTCAAGCCGTTCAAACCCAAGGAGTTGGTCGCCCGGTTGCGCGCCCGGCTGCGCCGCACCGAGGAACCGCCGGCCGAGAGCCTGTCCATCGGAGACGTGTCCATCGACGTGCTCGGGCACGTGGTCACCCGGGACGACATCCCGATCCCGCTGACCCCGCTGGAGTTCGACCTGCTGGTCGCGTTGGCGCGTAAGCCGCGGCAGGTGTTCACCCGCGAGGTCCTGTTGGAACAGGTGTGGGGGTACCGACACGCGGCCGACACCCGACTGGTCAACGTGCACGTCCAACGGCTGCGGTCCAAGGTCGAACGCGATCCCGAGCATCCCGAGATCGTGCTGACCGTGCGTGGGGTCGGCTACAAGGCCGGACCACCGTGACGACGTGGGCTAGCCGGACCGGGTCGGCCCACAACGTGCCGACCCGGCGGGATCGTCGGGCCGGTGGGGCGGGTGCCGTGGGAGGGTGACGGGGTGTTCGGCAAACCGCGGTTGAACCCGGACACCGACCGGAAACCGCATCCCCGGTTCGGTGCCGCGCTCGAACGGGCCCGCCGCCGGGTCCGAGCCGCGCCCGGGGTGGCGCACCAACGCTGGCGTCGTTCGCTGCAACTGCGGGTGGCCACCACCACCCTGCTCGCCTCCGGTGTCGTGGTGTTGGTGGTCGGGGGTGCCCTGATCAACCAGGTGACCTCCGGGGTGCTCGACGCCAAGGTCAAGGCTGCCACCCAGGAGGCCGGCGGTGGGGTGACCTACGCCCGGGAGCAGATCCGCTCGATCGACGACACCGACACCGACGCCATGCGTTTCACGGTCAGCACGACCACCCAGTGGCTGGCCCTACAGGGCGGCAGCCAGAGCAGCAACGTTGGCCTGTTCGACGTGGTCTTCCGGTCCTCGTCGCAACCCACCCTGAACCAGGTGTCAGACCCCCAGATCGACACCGACAGCATCCCGCCGGACCTACAGACCCTGGTGGAGAAGGGCAACCTCGCCTACGCCTACGGCAAGATCCGACACCAGGACGGGTCGAGTACCGACGGGCTCATCGTCGGTGGGCCGGTGACCACCACCCGGGGCGAGACACTGGGTCTGTACTACCTGTTCCACGTCAGTTCCGAGTCCAGGACGATCTCGCTGATCCAGCGGATCGTGCTCTCGTCGGGTATCGCGGTGATGTTGTTGGTGGTGGCCATCGCGGTGATCGTGACCAGCCAGGTTGTTCGACCGGTGCGGCTGGCGGCCAAGACCGCGTCCCGCTTCGCCGAGGGGCACCTGGAGGAGCGGATGAAGGTGACCGGCGAGGACGACCTGTCGCTGCTGGCCTCCCGGTTCAACGAGATGGCTGACGGCCTACAACAACAGATCACCAGGCTGGAGGAACTGTCCCGCCTACAGCGGCGGTTCACCAGTGACGTCTCACACGAACTGCGGACCCCGCTCACCACGATCCAGATGGCCGCCGAGGTGTTGCACTCCGCCAGGGAGGGCTTCCCCCCGGAGGTGGCCCGCTCGGCCGAACTGCTGAACACCGAGGTGGACCGGTTCGAGACGTTGTTGACCGACCTGTTGGAGATCAGCCGGTACGACGCCGGGGCGGCGGTGCTGGACGCCGAGTCGGTGGACCTGCGGGCGTTGGTGGACCGGGTGATCGCGGCCACCGCGGTGCTGGTGGCCAGACACGGAAGCGAGATCGTGTTGCGGGTGCCGGCCACGCCGGTGCTGGCCGAGGTGGACTCGCGTCGGGTCGAACGGATACTGCGCAACCTGATCGGCAACGCGGTGGAGCATGGCGAGGGGCTGCCCATCGAGGTCACCCTGGCCGGTGACGACCACGCGGTGGCCATCGCGGTACGCGACCACGGGGTGGGGTTGCAACCCGGTGAGGCCGCGATGGTGTTCAACCGGTTCTGGCGGGCCGACCCGTCACGGAACCGGCGTACCGGCGGCATCGGGCTGGGTCTGTCGATCAGCCTGGAGGACGCCCGACTACACGGCGGATGGCTGCACGCCTGGGGCAGGCCCGGTGGCGGCGCCCAGTTCCGGTTGACCCTCCCCAGATGTCGGGGCGAGATCCTGGTCCGCTCACCGTTGCCGTTGCAGCCGCGGAACGTCGAGCCGTTCGGGTCCGGGGCCGCCGAGGAGCGCCTGGTGGAGAGCACGTGAGGTCCGGGGCGGTCCGGCTGGTCCGGGCGACCATCCTCACCATGGCGGTCGCCCTGGCGGCCGGCTGTGCCGGGATACCGGATTCCTCGCCGGCCCGGATCGCCGATCCGATGCCGGCCAACGCCCAGCCTCCCGAGCGGTTGACCCGGTCGTTCGCGGTGGTCAACCCGGAGCGGGGTGACAGTCCGCGCGACATCGTCGCCAAGTTCATCACCGCGCAGGCCAATCCCGAACGCGGCCACGGGGTGGCCCGTCAGTTCCTCACGCCACGGGCGGTGGAGGCCTGGGACGACGGCGCGTCGGTCCGGGTCATCGACACCGCGCCCTACGTCCGTGCGGCCTCCCCGGACAACGGGGTGGCGATATCCGCGCACCAGGTCGGGACGGTCGCGGCGAACGGCAGTTACAGCCCCGAGGAGAAGGGGTACTCGTACACCTTCCGCCTGGTCCGGGTCGCCGGCGCATGGCGCATCGACAACCCGCCCGCCGGTGTGGTGGTCAGTTCCGGTGACTTCCGGAACGTCTACCGGCAGTACGCCCTGTACTACCTGGACCAGGCCGAGAAACACGTTATCGGCGACCTGCGCTACTTCGCCTCCACGTCCACCTCGTCGGCCACGTCGATGGCCACCATGTTCCTGCGGTTGTTGCAGCAGTCACCGTCCCCGGCCCTGGGCAGCGCGGTTCGGTCCGAGTTGGTCGGTGGGGTTCGACTGGTCGGCAACGTGGCCCAGGACGATGACAAGGTGTTGCGCGTCTACTTCACCGGGCTCGGGGTCAGGAGCACACCGGCCCGCAATGCCGCCGTGGCGCAGATCGTGTGGACCCTCAGCCAACTGGCCACTGCCGGCGTGCAGGTCTTCGACGACGGCCACCCGTTGGAGTTGCCCGGCGTGACCCAACCGACCCAGCAGAGCGACTGGCAGTCCTTCGACCCCGACGCACTGCCGGTCAACACCGGTGCCTACTACCTGCACGACGGTGCCCTGTACGCCACGGACGGGACGCGGGTGCCAGGACCGGCCGGCAAGGGTGACTACGCGTTGTCGTCGATCGCGGTGTCGCCGAGCAGCGACGCGAACCCCACCCGGCGACTGGCCGGGGTGTCGGTGCGGTCCGGGGTGGCCACCCTGTACGTCGGCCAGATCGAGGGCCCACTGACGGTGCGGCTGCACGCACGCACGCTGCTACCGCCCACCTGGGACAACGTCTTCGACGAGGTCTGGACGGTGCGTGACGGTCGTCTGGTGCGGGTGCCACGCCGAGGCGAGCCCGCGCCGGTGGACGCACAGAGCCTGGACTCGCTCGGAGCGGTGCGGGTCCTGCGGTTGTCCCGTGACGGTACCCGGGTGGCCCTGGTGGCCGGTGTGCCGAGCCGGCTCTACGTCGCCCGGGTGACGCGGGACAACGGGAAGGTCACGGTGGAGGATCCGGTGAACGTGGCACCGTCCCTGCCTGACGTGGAGGACGTGTCGTGGTCGTCGGCGACCACCCTGCTGGTGCTGGCGCGCGGCGAGGGCGACGACCGGACGCTGAGCAATGTGAGCGTGGACGGCGCGGTGATCACCAACGAGACCAAGGGTGGCCTGCCCGGTCCGCCGGTGGCGGTGACGGCAGCGCCCAACCTTCCCTCGATCGTGCAGTCGGACGGCTCCCTCTGGCAGCGGACCGGGGATCGGTGGACCAACCTGGTCCGTGGCAGGACCGTCGAGGGCACCGCACCCACCTACCCGGACTAGATGATTGTTTCCAGGCCCTCGCCGGGGCGGCCGTGCCGCGCCTCCGGAGGTACCGACCCGGTGTGGTTGTCCACAGGGTGTCGGTGTTGTCCACAGTCTGGCCGGTGGTTCTGGAAGGCCGGGACGGCGCCGAGCAGGCTGGTCACATGACCTCGACCCTGCTGGATCTGCTGCTCCCCGGCGCGTGCGTCTGGTGCGCGGAGCCAGGTGACTGGCTGTGCGGGCGGTGCGCCGTCGAGCTGGCCCGACCACACCGGCACACCCCCTGGCCGGTGCCTCCGGACCTGCCGCCGCTGTGGACCGCCGGGAGTTACGCCGGAGCCGTGCGGGCCGCGATCCTGGCCTACAAGGAGAGCGGCCGACGGGGTCTCGCCACGGTTCTCGGTGCGGCCCTGGGGTGCGCCGTCGAGCAGGCCGTCGGGCGGGCCGTGTCGCGGTCCGGGGACGTCTGGCTGGTTCCGGTGCCCTCCCGCCGGTCGGTCGCCCGGTCCAGGGGCGGCGACCATGTGTGCCGACTTGCCCAGGTGGCGGTTCGCCATCTTCGCCACGGTGGCGTCCGGGCCAGGGTCGACCCGGCGCTACGGGTGGTGGGCCGGCCCCGGGACTCGGCCGGGCTGGGCGCGGCGGCGCGGATCACCAACCTGTCCGGCGTGTTCGCGGTGGGCACCCGGTGGGCACCCCCGGTGGGCGCCCGGTTGGTCGTGGTTGACGACGTGGTCACCTCCGGGGCAACCCTGTCCGAGGCGGTGCGGACCCTGACCGGGGCTGGC
>DATCWR010000435.1:0-12769 GCA_036566245.1 Mycobacteriales bacterium
GCGGCTGGCCGCCGGCCGGGTCGGCTGGGCAGAGGCTGTCGCCGGTGGCGCGGTGATGGCCAGCGGGGACCGCAGTGACCTGTCGGCGTACCTGCCGGTGCTGGCCTGACCGGTGATCGTGCCGGCGGCTACCTCACCCGACGCGGTACCACGCTGTAGGACAGCGACCAGATCGTGTCGACGACGAACACCGCGGCCCAGATCCTGACCAGCGTGAAGGCCGTCCGGGCGTCGTCGGGACCGCCACGCAGCAGGATCACCGACCAGAGCACGAGTTGGCCGAGCGCGAACACCAGCATGTGCCGCAACCACCAGGTGCGCTGGCGCCGGGCGTGCTCCCGGTCCGGTGGCCGCCGGTCGCCGGTGCCGGTCGGTTCTCCCGCACCCGGCCCACCGGTCGGCCCGGTGCGGCCGGCAGCACGGCGCCGGACGGCGAAGGTGGCCAGACCGACGACGCTTCCGGGCCGCCCGCCGGACAGGCTGGCGCGGTAGGCGTCGACCAGTGCCCGGGTACGTCGGTCGAACCTGCGCAGCTCACGCCGACCGGCGCTGGCCGCGTAGCCGACCGCGACCATGACCACCACCTGGAGGGTGGAGATCCGCCCGGTGCGCAGCAGCTCCACCAGACCCAGTACCAGGAAGCCCACCGTGTCGGCCACCAGCCAGGCCAGCGCCCACCGGGCCAGACGTGGCCGCCGCCACCAGTACCGTGCCAGCACCGCCACCCCGAGCCCGACCCAGAAGAGTGCCTCCAGCGCCCCGACGGCCAACCAGTTCATCCGCGCGTCCACCCCCCGATTTATTTCGGACGTCTGTATTAGAATAACAGGCGTGCCGAAACTCGTGGAGCATGCCGCTCGTCGACGTGACGTGGCCGACGCGGTGATCCGGCTGGTCCGTCAGCGCGGTGTGGATCAGGTCACCGTGCGTTCGGTGGCGGTTGAGGCCGGCTGGTCCACCGGCGTGCTGTCGCACTACTTCCGGGACAAGGACGCGTTGCTCGTCGCGGCCTTCGAACGGGTCACCGAGCGGGTGACCCGGCGGGTGACCGAGCAACTCCGCGGCGACGGTGTGCCGCTGGCGGTGTTGGAGCGGGTACTGGCCGAGATGCTGCCGGTCGATGCCACCCGTCGGGACGAGGCGGTGGCCTGGTTCGGATTCGTCGGGTACGCACTGGCCAGGCCCGCTCTCGCCTCGGTCCAGCGACGCGCGTATGCCGACTGGCGTGAGGTGGTGCGGGACATTCTGGACGCGGCCCGCACGGCGGGTGATCTCGGGCCCGGGCTCGATCCGGTCCGCGAGGCGGTCGCCCTGGTGGGTTTCGTGGACGGACTGGCGTTGCAGGCACTGTGTGATCCCGAGCATTTTCCGCCGGTTCGTCAACTGGCGGCACTGGCCGACAAGGTCGGCGGCCTGGCCGGACCGACCGCCCGACCGACCGCCCGGTCGGAGGCTCCGGGGAGTGACCACGATAACCAGACCGGGCGTACCCGGTCGGGATGGAACGGTCGCCCGCCGGGTTAAACTTGTGCTGTGGCCCCTCCCGCCCTTGACCCTCCCCCGCGCGAGGAGTGCGGTGTCTTCGGCGTCTGGGCACCCGGTGAGCAGGTTTCCAAACTCACCTACTTCGGTCTGTACGCGTTGCAGCACCGGGGTCAGGAGGCGGCCGGGATCGCGGTCAGCGACGGCAGCAGCGTGGTGGTCTACAAGGACCTCGGCCTGGTCGCCCAGGTCTTCGACGAGGTCACCCTGGAGAGCCTGCGCGGGCATATGGCGGTCGGCCACACCCGGTACTCCACCACCGGCGGGTCCACCTGGGAGAACGCCCAGCCGACCTTCCGTACCACCTCGGCAGGCACCGGTCTGGCGCTGGGGCACAACGGAAACCTGGTCAACACCGCCGAACTCGCCCAGCGCGCGAGTGAGCACGGCGTCGCCGGGGTGACCTCGGCCACCACCGACTCGGACCTGATCACCAGCCTGCTCGCCGCCTACCCGGACCGCTCCGTGGAGGCTGCCGCGCTCGACCTGTTGCCGACCCTGCGCGGTGCGTTCTCACTGGTGTTCATGGACGAGCACACCCTGTACGCGGCCCGCGACCCCCACGGTGTGCACCCACTGGTGCTGGGCCGGTTGGAACGCGGCTGGGTGGTGGCCAGCGAGACCGCCGCACTGGACATCGTCGGCGCCTCGGTGGTCCGCGAGGTCGAGCCCGGCGAACTGCTGGCCATCGACGTGGACGGGTTGCGTTCGGAACGGTTTGCCCCGGCCCAGCCCAAGGGATGCCTGTTCGAGTACGTGTACCTGGCCCGGCCCGACACCACCATCGGTGGACGCAGCGTGTACGCCACCAGGGTGGAGGTCGGCCGCCGGTTGGCCCGGGAACACCCGGTGCAGGCCGACCTGGTCATCCCGGTACCCGAGTCGGGCACCCCGGCCGCGATCGGATACGCCGAGGAGTCGGGTATCCCCTACGGCCAGGGTCTGGTGAAGAACTCCTACGTGGGACGGACCTTCATCCAGCCGTCCCAGACGATCCGCCAGTTGGGCATCCGACTCAAGCTCAACCCCCTACGCGACGTGATCCGTGGCCGACGACTGGTGGTCGTGGACGACTCGATCGTGCGCGGCAACACCCAGCGGGCCCTGGTGCGGATGCTGCGTGAGGCCGGTGCGCTCGCGGTGCACGTGCGCATCTCCTCGCCACCGGTGCGGTGGCCCTGCTTCTACGGAATCGACTTTGCCAGCCGGGCCGAACTGATCGCCGGTGGGCTGGATACCGAGGGAGTGCGCGCGTCCATCGGCGCGGACTCGCTCGGCTACGTCTCGCTGGACGGACTGATCGCCGCGTCCGAGCAGCCGCGTAACCGACTGTGTCGGGCCTGTTTCGACGGCGAGTACCCGATCCCCCTGCCAGCGCCGGAACTGATCGGCAAGCACGTGCTGGAGGGAATCGGTCAGCGGGTGACGGGTGGTGGCCGGACCGGCCACGACCCTGTCGGCCGAGGGAAGGGCTCTGCGGAACCGTCTGCCGAGCCGACTGTCGCTCCGGTGCTACCGGTCAGCGCGGGCGCCGAGGACGCCCTGCGCCGGCCCTGAGCGCCGTGGCCGTGACGTCTGGTCGCGGTACACCGGCGGGGTGCCGGAGCCTGACAGGCGGTCGGGGCGCAGCCCCGGACCCTTCCGGGCGTTAGTACCGGTGGCAGGCCCACGCGGGCCGCCACAGGCCGCAGTGTCGCGGCCGGCGTTCACCCCCCTGGAGCGCTTCACCATGGGCGTTCCACGACAGTAAGGAGACTCAGGATGGCCGTCCGCCTGGACCCGACACTCGGTGCGATCTACGCCAGGGTGCTGTCTCGTAACCCGGGTGAGACCGAGTACCACCAGGCCGTGCTGGAGGTGTTGGACTGTCTGAGCGGGGTGCTGGCACGACATCCGGAGTACGCCGAGGCGCGCATCATCGAGCGGATCTGCGAACCCGAGCGGCAGATCATCTTCCGGGTGCCGTGGATCGACGACGCCAACCAGATCCAGGTGAACCGGGGCTTCCGGGTTGAGTTCAACTCCGCGCTCGGCCCGTACAAGGGCGGTCTGCGGTTCCACCCCTCGGTGTACCTGGGCATCATCAAGTTCCTCGGGTTCGAGCAGATCTTCAAGAACTCGCTCACCGGGATGCCGATCGGCGGCGCCAAGGGCGGGTCGGACTTCGACCCGAAGGGCCGCTCGGACCGCGAGGTGATGCGGTTCTGTCAGTCGTTCATGACCGAGCTGTACCGGCACCTGGGTGAGCACACCGACGTCCCGGCCGGTGATATCGGTGTGGGCGCCCGTGAGATCGGTTACCTGTTCGGCCAGTACAAGCGCATCACCAACCGCTACGAGTCCGGCGTGCTCACCGGCAAGGGGCTGGGCTGGGGTGGCGCGCGGGTGCGGACCGAGGCCACCGGGTACGGCTGCGCGTACTTCGTGCAGGAGATGCTCGGTGTGCGGGGTGACTCCCTGGACGCCAAGACCGTGGTGGTGTCCGGTTCGGGCAACGTGGCGCTCTACACCATCGAGAAGGTGCACCAGCTCGGCGGTCGGGTGGTGGCCTGTTCGGACTCCGGCGGGTACGTGTTGCACGACAAGGGCATCGACCTGGACCTGCTCCGCCAGATCAAGGAGGTCGAGCGGGGTCGGGTGTCCGACTACGCCGAGCGGGTCGGCGCGGATGCCAGGTACGTGCCGGCCGGACGGATCTGGCAGGTGCCCTGCCAGGTCGCCCTGCCCTCGGCCACCCAGAACGAGTTGGACGAGCAGGACGCACGCAGTCTGGTCGGGAACGGTTGCCTGGCCGTGGGGGAGGGCGCGAACATGCCGTGTACCCCGGCCGCGGTGCGGGTCTTCCGGGAGGCCGGGGTGGCCTTCGGTCCCGGTAAGGCGGCCAACGCCGGCGGGGTGGCCACCTCGGCGCTGGAGATGCAGCAGAACGCGATGCGCGACTCGTGGTCGTTCGAGTACACCGAGCAGCGGCTCGCCCGCATCATGAGCGACATCCACGCCCGTTGCTACGCGACCTCCGAGGAGTACGGCGACCCGGGCAACTACGTGCTGGGCGCGAACATCGCCGGGTTCGTCACGGTCGCCAACGCCATGCTGGCGCACGGTCTGGTCTGAGGCACAGCGAGGTGCTGGAGGTGTGCTCGCACACCTCCAGCACATACGCAACCACTGACCCGCCAGCTCACGTGATCGCCGGAGCAGATGCGATCACGCCGACCGTCACGCACCGGCCCATGGTTCGGGCCGGCAGCCGGCGAGTGGGGGCGTCCTCCGCTAACGGGAGGACGCCCAACGGTCATCGTCGTACTCATCTTCGTGAACCTCGTCGTGGTCACCGGTGGACGGCGACGAGGAGCCGGAGAGCTCGCGCTGCAGGGCGGACAGGTCGGTGTTCGGGGAGCTGTACTTCAGCTCACGGGCGACCTTCTGCTGCTTCGCCTTAGCACGGCCGCGCCCCATGGCTCGACCCCCTCGCACAGAACAACGGGGCGGCCTGCACTGGGCGGCCCCGATACGTGGCACCGTTCGTGCCTCTACCGTACAGGGCTCCGCTGGCGAGAGCACGTCGCCTTCCCCCATGAGCCCGCCGACCGGGCGTTTCCCACCGATTCACCGGTGAAACGCGGGGAAATCCGGGCCCGGGGACACCAGCTCTCACACGCACCGTCACCGCACGAGCACCGTCCGCAACCGACCGATCTCGGCCATCCGGCGTTCGGCCATCCGGTCGGCGGCCACCGCCGGTGGCACCCCGTCCTCGGCCGCCGTGGCGAAGATCCGTCGGGTGGTGTCGTAGATCTGGGCCGCCTTGGCCCTGGCCCGTTCGAAGTTGAACCCGTCGATCTCGTCGGCGACCTGGATCACCCCACCGGAGTTCACCACGTAGTCGGGCGCGTACAGGATGCCGCGGTCGTCGAGGACCTTCTCGATGCCGGCATGGGCGAGCTGGTTGTTGGCCGCGCCGCAGACCACCCGGGCGGTCAGCGCCGGCACGGTGTCGTCGTTGAGCGCCCCGCCCAGGGCGCACGGTGCGTAGACGTCCAGGTTGGCCCGGATCAGCGCGTCGGCGTCGTCGACCACCTCGACCTGGGGGTGGGCGTCGAGTACCCGCCGGACCGCCTGCTCGTTCACGTCGGTGATCACCACGGTCGCGCCGTCGGAGACCAGGTGGTCCACCAGGTGGTGGCCGACCTTGCCGACCCCTGCCACGCCGACCCGGCGGCCGGCCAGACTCGGGGTGCCCCAGGCGTGCTCGGCACTGGCCCGCATGCCCTGGAACACCCCGAACGAGGTCAGGATCGAGGAGTCGCCGGCACCGCCGTTCTGCGGTGAGCGCCCGGTCACGTACCGGCACTCACGTGCCACCACGTCCATGTCGGTGACGTAGGTGCCGACGTCGCAGGCGGTGATGTAGCGGCCACCGAGGGACTGCACGAACCTTCCGTATGCCCGCAGCAGGGCCTCGGACTTGTCCCGGTCGGGGTCACCCCAGATCACCGCCTTGCCCCCACCCAGGTCCAGGCCCGCCATGGCGTTCTTGTATGCCATCCCCCGGGACAGGTTCAGCACGTCGGCGAGGGCGTCGGCCTCGCTGGGGTAGTTGTAGAACCGGGTGCCACCCAGGGCGGGACCCAGCGCGGTGGAGTAGATCGCGATGATGGCGCGGAGTCCCGAAGCCGGGTCATGACAGAAGACGACCTGCTCGTGGCTTGACGAGAAGACGGTCACGCTGGCTCCTGCGGTCGAGGCGTTGGCCGGTGCCCTCGTGGGGCCGGGCCCTTGAGGGGGCGGGATGTGCCCTCGGACACAGCGTAGTGCCGGCCTCTGTGAAGCGGTCTGCGGTTGCGCACACGGCGTGCGACCATCGCCTGCGTGACGCCGCCGTATGTCGCCCAGCTGCGCGTGTACGAGCCGCTGGACGCCTTCCCGGCCGAGGAGCGCAGAAGGTGGGAGGACTACCTGCGCCACGGCCGGGCTCCCGGCCGGGTACACGGGCCGGCCCTGGAGCGGACCGTGGGGCTGGGCGCGGCACTGCGCTCGGCCAACCGGGTGCCCGGCGACGGCGACATCGCCGAACACGCCTATGTGACCTACGTCGACGGGGTTCCGTTGATCTGCCCGTGGCGGCTGGCTGTGCGCTGCTGGCAGGCGGTCACGGACCTGTCCGCCACGCTGCCTGAGCGGGTGGTGTCCAGCATGTTGTCCAGCGGCGAGATCGCGGCCGCCGCGGCGGCGCGGGAACGGTGGTCGCTGGCCCACCCGGACCTGCGGGTGCACGTACTCACCAGTCGCTGGACGGTGCCGATGCGCTGGTTCCTCCTGTTCGACCGGGAGGAGCGGCGGCTGCGGCTCGGCCCGGCCACCGAGCCACCGGCCCGACCGGTGGACGCGGTGATCGAACGTTCCCTGGTGTACGTGACGGAGATGTCGGCGGCCCGGCGTCGGGCGGCCCGAGCCCTGGGCAGGTTGCGGAGGGCGGTTGGCGGTGGTCCGGTGCTGTCCTCGGTCGAGGAGGTGGCGCGGTGGTTGGAGGAGTTCCACCCGCGTTCGGTGGTCGAACTCGACTACGGCGGCCTGGTGTACCTGCTCGCTGACGAGGACCTGCGCACCGACGATTCGGCCGGTGATGTGGCCAACGCCATGGCGGCACTGGGACGCGGTGACATAGAGGATGCCGCGAGAGCGTACGATCGGGTTATTGCACGCTGGCGAACGGCCCAGTTGGTCGAATCGGCCAACTGAATCGTTCACCCCGTTCGGGTGATCCAGGGCGACTAGAACCAATTGAACGCGTCGGGCCATTTGATAGATGCGGTTAAATGGTGCATCATGGACATTGGTTGGTTCGCCGGAGGGGAATCGCGAACCAACCAGGTGGCAGAAGGGACCAGCCATGACCACGCGCCAGACCACCGATGCCGAGCCGCTGCTGACGCCGGCCGAGGTCGCCACGATGTTCCGTGTCGATCCGAAGACCGTCACTCGATGGGCTAAGGCCGGCAAGCTCACCTCGATCAGGACTCTGGGCGGCCACCGCCGCTACAAGGAGTCCGAGGTGCGCTCACTGCTGGAGGGGAACTCCCCGCAGCAGGCAGAGGGTTAATAACCTCTCTCATCGCTTTCGCGGCGCCGTTGCCACCGAACGTGGCACGGCGCCGCGTCAGCATGCCCACACCGGCCGGGTCGGCCGCTCGCCGCCTGTGCCCGGAATCATCGCCGGCCGGTATGGATCACGGTGACGATACGGAACTGATCTGTTGCGTTGCGTGTGCCAAAACTCGGTGAACGGCCATCGGCGTCCACCAGGCTCTCCGGTGTTTGACGTTTGCACTACGAGATTCGCCCCAAATGATCCCGCTCTTGATTTGGTTCTGTCGGGACACGCTGGAGTGATTTTCGGCGACCCGGACGAGTGAACTGCGGTTCGCATCCATCACCATTCGAGATCGCCCGTCAGTGGTGGCTTCGGTGCCCGACAGCGGTCGGTTCGACGTCACGGTTGTCCCGGTGTGGCCGGGCGACGCGCCCGGGAGCGAGCCGACGGGCGGGCCCGGGCGAGCCTCGGAATGATCGTGCCGACGGGGCACCAGGAACCGGAGGACCGGTGCCGGGGCGCGGATGCCAGGTGCTCGGCCGGCCGTCGATGACAGGCCGAGCGATGGGTACCTGTCCGGACATGTCATCACCCGGTCGAGTGGTTTGGAGCTGATCTGAGCCGGGAAGGACCCAGGCCGCCGTTGGCTGTCCCGGCCTCGGCCACCCGGCGTGCCGCTGTGCGGTGCGCCCCGACCTGGAGGACGCATGGCCCTCGCCAGCCCGACCACCCACGGTGTGTCGGCCCTGTCGGTCGACCACTCTGCTCACCGGCGTCTCGTCAACGCGTTGCTGCGAGCCGGCGAACCGGCCGAGGGCCGGGTGCCCTACGGTCCGCTGTGGCAGCGTGCCGCCGCCGAACAGATACGGGCCGGTCAACCGGCATCCGACGTCGAGCGGTCCCTGGAGATGCTGGTCACCGAGGTGTTGGCGCTCTCCCACACGGCCCCGTGGTTCACCGCCCGCCCGGTGCTGGCCGCTGCGGCCATCGAGGAGACCATCGCGTTCTGGACCGGCACCACGCAGGTGTCCAGCCGCGCCGCCCACGTGGTGTGGCGGCAGTGCTGGCAGTCCCGTACCCGGGTCACCGGAGCGGTCCGGCCGGACCCGACCGACCTGGCCGACCTGGCCGTCGCGGTGCGGGCCGAGCGGTTCCTGCGCCTGGAGTGGGCGGCCAGATGGCTGGCCTGGTCCCAGCGGTTGGCCCCGGCCGGGAACTGACCCCCGCTCCACACTCCCCTCCACACTCCGTTCCGGCCAGAACAGTCCGGTTCGGTGGCGGTCTGGCCACGATCGTTGTGCCGGTATTGGCATGAGAAGTTGTGGTCTGGTGGTATCAGCGGTTGATCATCGGCGTCGTTCCAGGGGGCGTCGATCGCCGCTGACCTGGCGGAGCACACCCATGTCCATGCTCCGACGGTGGCTGATCGTGCCGCCGGACAGGAGGAGGATGTGCGTGACACCCCGGTGACCATGCCGACCGCCGGTGACGCCTTCGAACGGGGAGTGGACCAACTCGCCGAGTCGCGGCCTGGCCGGGTGCTCCGACCCGGCGACCCTGGATACGACCTGGGCCGTGCCACCTGGAACCTGTTGGTCGACCAGCATCCGGCCGCGGTGTTACTGGCCGAGTCGGTCACGGACGTGACCGAGGCGGTGCGGCTGGCGGGCGCCCATGGTGTTCCGGTTGCGGTGCAGGCCACCGGGCACGGCGCGGTGAGCCCGGCCGACGGGGCACTGCTGATCAACACCTCCCGGATGGACCAGGTGCGGGTGGACCCGGTCGAACGCACCGCGTGGGTGGCGGCCGGGGCCCGGTTCGACGTGTTGACCCGGGCCGCCGAACGGTACGACCTGGCTCCGGCCGCCGCGCAGTCCTCCCGACTGGGCGTGGTCGGGGTCTGCCTCGCCGGTGGCTGTGGCTGGTTGGTGCGCCGGTACGGCATGGCGGTCGACGCGGTGCGGGCGATCGAGGTGGTCACCCCCGACGGGGTGCACCGGCATGTCGACGCCGAGCACGAGACCGAGTTGTTCTGGGCACTGCGGGGTGGCGGTGGGAACTTCGGCGTGGTGACCGGGGTGTCACTTGACCTGTTCGAGGTGACGGGTCTGGTCGGCGGACAGTTGTACTACCCGGGCCGGCTGGCCCGGCAGGTCATGCGGACCTGGCGGGACCTGACCCGGCACGCCCCAGACGAACTGACCAGCCAGGTCGCCCTGCTCAACGTGCCCGCGCACATGCCGTTCATGGGCATGCCGGAACTCGCCCACGGCCGGGAGACGGTGGCCGTGGGAGTGTGCCTGGTGGCCCCGGACGCCGCCGCGCTGGCCGACCTGGAGCGGCGGGCAGACCTGTTGCTCGCGCCGTTACGGCAACTGGGTCCGATGCTGGACACGGTTGCGCCACGGACCCCCTCGGGACTGGCCCGGATCGCCGGTGCGCCGGTCGGGCCACAGCACGCCTGGGGGCACACCGCGATGTTCGAGGAACTGTCCGACCTGCTCTTCGACACGGTTCTGGTGCACGCCGGACCGGGCACCGGTAGTCCTCTGGCGTCGGTCACCTTCCGGCACCTGGGTGGGGCGGTCGCCCGACGCCGACCTGGTTTCAACGCGATCCGCCACCGGGACGCCGGTTACCTGCTGCACGTACAGGCGTTCTCGCCCGAGCGACCGCCGGACGCGGCCACCCTGCTCCGCACCGACGAGGTGGCCGCGGCGATGCAGTCGTGGTCCACCGGCGGGGTTCTACCCGACTTCCTGGGCGCCGGGGACACCGGGCCCGAGCGGGTGGCCGCCGCCTACGGCCCGGTCCATCTCGACCGGCTGACCCGGCTCAAGTCCGCCATAGACCCGACCAACCTGCTCCGCTTCAACCACAACATCCCCCCGGCCTGACCCCCGCTCAGCACCCACCACCCGCCGGCCCACCCGGTGAGCCCTCAGCCAGATGCCCGCCGGGGTAGTAGGCGGGTGGTCAACCATCCGGTGTCCTCGGGATCGAGGAACGCGGCAGCCCGGGCAAGCCGGGTGGCCGGGTCGACGGCGCGCCCGAGCGCGTTCACGGCGGCCTCCAGGACCCCACCCGGGTGCGGGCTGTGGAATTCGTCCCGGCTGTCCGGCAAGCCGCACCCGAACAGCAGTGCCCGCCCCGGCACCCGCCTGGTCGGGTGCGCGCGCAGCAGGGCGAGTTGGCCGTCGATCGTGTCGGCGGCCAGGTCCAGACCACGATCCCGCCAGCGTCGGCTGTCCGGATGCGGCTGGTCGCGCGGACCCCGCCAGCCCGCCAGCGCCCGCCCCACGTCCGCCCACCGGTACCGGCCCGCCTGCCAGTTCACCTCCGTCCGGGCCAGGCACCAGGTCCGGTCACCGGCCAGCCAGCCGGCAGCCCGCTCGGCCACGTGCCGGGCCAGGTCCTCGGGAGCGAAGAACGGCCGCAGGTGGTCATGGCGCGACTCTGCGGCCTGCTGTGCCAACTGACCCAGCGCGCACTCGCGAGTCCGCGCCGGGACGTCCGGACCGACAAGCCGAGCGTCCGACCGGGGTCGTGGCGGGCGTTCACCGACCAGGTGGGCCACCGTGAGCAGTTCGATCCACAACACCAGTGCCGGGTCGCCGGCCAGGTCACGCCCGTCGACGATCTCCCGAAGAGTGCACGCGCGGGCCCGACAGGACCGACCACAGGTCGGGCTGCGGGTCGTCCGCAGACCCGGGATGACCGGTTGGGTCGCCAGGTGTTCCCGATCCTCGCCCAGCGGCACCCGGACCAGGATCGGCCGGTCCATTCCGTCGGCGAACACCGCGGCCTGACCCGGCGGCAGGGTCACCACGTGCCGGGACTGCGCCTCGTCGAGGTTCATGGTGGCGCCCACAGCGTCCCGGTCGTCGGCCGCGGGCAGCCGGTGCAGCACCTTCAACGCGGTGTTCTTCACCACGTCGGGCAGCACCTTGGCCGGGATCTGTTCGGCCACCACCACACCCTCCCCGTAGGCGCGGATCTCGGCGAGCAGCGCGGCGAACAGTTCCACCGCGTGCGCCGCGGGGGTGCCCGCGGCGCTGGCCTTGAGCAGCCGGTGTGCCTCCTCCACCACGGTGACGTGCCGGAGTCGCTCCGGGCCGGTCCGTTGGTGCACCCGCAGGTGTTCGACCAACCTGACCAACACCGCACCCATGCAGAACGCCTTGTCCTGGTCGTTCCCGACATCCTCCAGTTCCAACACCACGTTGCGGCGCAGCAGGTCGGCCACGTCGAGCGGATGGCCACCCTCGAAGAACCGCCCCGGGGTACCCAACCGGAGGGAACCCAGTCGGACGTCGACGAACCCCCGCACGTCCGCGGTCATCTCCGCGCCATACCCCACCCGGTCCACCACGTCGGCGGCGACTCGTTGCAGGTCGCCGAGGTTCGGGTACCGGAGCTCGGACCCCGAACGCCTGGGCCGACCCAGCGTGAGATCCCAACCCAGGTCCTCGTAGCAGTCGGTCAGGGCGCGGGCCAGCACCTGCGGAAACGGCTCGTTGGCCTCGAACGCGGCCAGGAACAGGGCCCGGACCAGGTCCAGGTGGGTCTGGAGTGGAAAGCCGGCCTCGGGTTCCAGGGGGTTCAGCGACACCGCCACCTGGTCGGGGTCACCGGGCCGGATCACCACCACACCATCGTCGGTCGTCCCGTCCGGACCGACCAGCCCGTCGGCCCTGCCGCCGTGCCCTGTCCCGAGACGGCCCGCCATGCGGCCGTGCCCTGTCCCGAGACGGCCCGCCATGCGGCCGTACTCTGCCTTCGCGGGTTCGATCACCAACCACGGGATACCGGCGTGGTGCAGGCCCTCGAGCAGATGGCGGATGGTCTGCGACTTGCCGGCGCCGGTGGCCCCGGCCACGAACGCGTGCCGGTTCAGAGTCGTGGTCGGCACCCGGAACTCCCCGGCCGGCTCACCCGATCCGTCCAGCACGGTGCCCAGCGGGATGCCGCCACCCACCTCCGGGGTGACGTCGAAGCGGGGCGGGTCGACCAGTCGGATACCCGGTAACTCGCGGGCCGGCGGCCGGGCGATCGCGGTCAGCAACTCGACCGACGCGGTGAACGGCGACGCGCCCAGGTCGTCCTCGGCCACGGGCAGCGAACCGGCCAGGG
>DATCWR010000440.1:0-3278 GCA_036566245.1 Mycobacteriales bacterium
GGACCGCCTCGTTGAACATGCCCTCGGGCAACCGGAGCGGGCTCTGCGGATGTTGGCAGCCGCTGGAGAGCCACCGGCCAGGAAACTGTCGGTGGGTCGTGGCAGGGTGCCCCGCATGACCGAATCGGAACTGAAGGCGGACCTGCACCGTTACCTCCAGGTGGCCCGTGAGGCGCTGCTGTGGAAGCTCGACGGGCTCTCGGAGTACGACATCCGGCGTCCGATGACCCCAACCGGCACCAACCTGCTGGGGCTCGTCAAGCATCTGGCCAGTGTCGAACTCGGGTACTTCGGTGTGACGTTCGGCCGGCCGTCCGACGAGCCGCTGCCCCGGTTGGACAACGACGCCGAACCCAACGCGGACATGTGGGCCACCGCCGAGGAGTCACGCGACCAGATCGTCGGGCTGTACCACCGGGCGTGGGCACACGCCGACGCCACCATCGACGCGCTGGCCCTGGACGCGGTCGGCCGGGTGCCGTGGTGGCCGGAGGATCGGCGGGAGGTGACCCTGCACCGGATCCTGGTACACGTGATCGCCGAGACCCACCGGCACGCCGGGCACGCCGACATCGTTCGAGAACTGGTCGACGGTGCCGTCGGGCTGCGCGAGGCCAACCCCAACATGGCCCCTGGCGACCAGGCGTGGTGGCGGAACTTCCGCGCCCGACTGGAACAGGTCGCTCACGAGGCCGCCCACGACTGAGCCGGCTCGTTACGGACCTGGCGGTCAGCGCTGCTGCCCGGCGCCGGTCCACCGGCCGGTGGCGAGGTGCAACCGGGACGGTGACAGTGCGGCCGCACCTACACTGACATGGCCTCTTGCGCTGAGCTCCAGGAAGTGAGCCCGGCAGCCATCCGGACGGTTGGTGAGCCGGGCTTCGCGTCGTTTCTGGGCTAGCTCGGACCGAACATCAGCTCCTTGTCTTGGCGCTGGCGCGGGCGACGCGGACGGCGTTGGACAGGGCGGTGATGTCGTAGGCGCCGTGGTGCCGGCGCCCGTTGACGAAGAACGTAGGGGTGCCGGCCACGGACGCCAGGTCGGCAGAGTCGATGTCCTCGGCGACCCGGGTGACGCCGACACCGCGTTCGAGGTCGTCGCGGAACCGTTCGACGTCCATGCCGAGTTGCTCGGCGTAGCCCAGCAGGTCGGGCACCTTCAGGTCGCTCTGGTGCTCGAACAGCAGGTCGTGCATCTGCCAGAACGCTCCCTGTTCGGCCGCGACCTCCGCCGCCTGCGCGGCGAGTTGGGCGTGTGGATGGACGTCGGTGAGGGGCAGGTGACGCCAGACGTAACGGACATCACCGAAGTCGGCGAGCAGTTCCCGCACGGCCGGTTCGGCCCGACCGCAGTACGGACATTCGAAGTCGCCGTACTCGACCACGGTCACAAGCGCCTCCTCGGGCCCGCGGACGTGGTCACGGTCCGGATCGACCGGTACGGCGAGGTCCAACACGGGTTCGGCGGTGCCGAGCAACGCCCGGGCGCGCAGGTCCGTCGGCAACAGCGCGATGACGCGGAATACTGCCCAACCGGTCAGCGACGCGACCAGCGCGGCGCTGAGGATGCCGATCTTGGCATCCGCGAGCCGCGCACCGTTGAACGCCAGCGTGGCGATCAGCAGCGACAGGGTCAGGCCGTTCCCGGCGATCACCCCGCCACCCACCACGGCCGGCCAGCCGACCGGCGGGCGCACCCGGCCGCGACTCAACCGGGTGACCAACCAGGTGGCGGCCACGATCCCCACCGGCTTGCCCACCACGTAGCCGATCAGGATGCCCAGCGTGATCGGTGAGGTGAACGCGCGGGCCAGGACGCTGCCGTCGATCACCACCCCGACGTTGGCGAGGGCGAACAGCGGCACGATCAGGTAGCTGGTCCACGGGTGGTAGATCTGCTGGAGCCGGTCGTTCGGTGAGATCGCCGCGCCCAGGCCGGTCCGCGCCGACCGGGCCAGCTCGGCGGTCGGCTGTTCCCGGAACAGCCGGAACAGGTCACTGGCCCGTTCGAGTTCACCGCGCCCGGCCGGGTAGGCGTAGGTCAACAGGCCCATGGCCAGGCCGACGACCAACGGTTCGACCCCGGACTCGAACAGCGCGACCCACGTCGCCACGCCCAGCAGTGCGTAGACGCCGCCGTGGTGAACACCCGCGGAACGCACCAGCAGGACCACACCGAACAGTCCGATCGCGACCAGCAGCGCGTCCACCGTGAGGTGTCCGCTGTAGACGGTGGCGATGACGACGAGCGAGGCCAGGTCGTCCACCACCAGCACGGTGAGGATGAACGTGCGGAGGCGCTGCTGGAGCGGCAGTCCGACCAGGGCCAGCATGCCCAGCGCGAACGCGGTGTCCGTCGACATCGCGGTGGCCCAGCCATGTGCGGACGGGCGACCGGCGTTCACCGCGAGGTAGATGGCGACCGGCGTGGCCAACCCGCAGAGTCCGGCGAGCAGCGGCAGGACCAGCCGCCGTCGGTCGCGCAACTCGCCCATGTCGAACTCGCGACGTGCCTCCAACCCGACCACCAGGAAGAAGAACGTCATCAGCCCGTTGTTCACCCAGCCGCGTAGGTTCTGGGTGAGGTCCCACCGGCCGAAGCGCAGGGACAGCTCGGTCCGCCAGACCGTCTCGTAGGACGACGCGTCCACGTTCACCCAGACCAGGGCTGCCAGCGCGGCCGCCAACAGCGCGACCGCGCTGGTTGACTTGATCCGGACGAACGCGCGGGCCGGCGTCCACGCCCCGGGCCTGCGCGCCGTGCGCCCTGACATCGGCCGGCCTGACGACCGTGTTCCTGTCATCCCATGATTGTCGGTCAGGCGGTGGCCAGGGTGGGGCGGGTGGTGGTGACGGTGTGTAGGGCGTCGCGCCAGTCGCGGGCGGGTGCGGTGGTGTTGGGGCCGAGGAGTTCGTCGAACTCCCGGGCCCGGCGCATCACGCTGGAACTCGGGTAGGTGTTCTCGTCAAGAAGCGCGGCGGTGGACACCCGGCACGCTTCGACGATCTCACCTTGCTGGACGTACGCACTGGCCTTGTCCAGTCGGATCATGGCCGGATCCATGTTTCCGATCTTCCGGTCGGACGCGTAGTGGTTCAGCGCGCGGTCTGCGGCCCCGATCGCGCCTTTGGTGTCCCCCAGCCGGACGCATCCGGTGGCCTCGTAGAACGCCAACTTCCGCGCCCGGAAACTGAGGATGCCCGGGCCGTTGAGCTCGGTCGGTGAGGCGTCCAGAATCTCGCGGGACCGGTTGATGGCGTGCCGGAACGCGGTGTTC
>DATCWR010000014.1:0-9165 GCA_036566245.1 Mycobacteriales bacterium
CGTAGCGCGACGCCGGCACGGTCGGCGCGCCCATGAGCGAGTGGTGCACGGCGTTGAGCTGCTCAAAACCGGCGAGCACGCGCCCGTACGGGCTGCCCCAGAGCACGTCCTCGGCGAACATGCCGTCGTAGCGGTCGGCATCGCAGTCGTCCAGGCCCGCCTGCAGTTCTTCGACGAGACGTCGTACCGCAGCGTGGGCGTCGGCGGCCGCCGTGGGCTGATGCAGGCTCGGCCGCCCGTCGCCGGTGGGCTCGCCCTGTGCCGTCTCGCGGAGCGGGCTCAGGGCACGGGCCCACTGCGCGAGACCGGTGAGCATCCGGCGCCGCGCCTCGACCTGCCGCGGGCGTGGCGCACACCGGCCCTGACCGTCGAAGTCGTCGAAGGTACCCAGCGCCACCTGCGGGCCGACGCCGGCCATCCCGAGCTCGGCCGTGATCAGTCGCAGGTGCTCGACCGCCCGTACACCGCCCTCGGTGCCGTAACCGACGAAGCCAACGGCCTTGTTCCGCCACTCGGCGTAGAGGTGATCGAGGGCGTTCTTGAGCACGGCGGTCGTGGAGTGGTTGTATTCCGGGGACACGAGCACGTACGCGTCGAAGCCGGCGATCAGTTCCGACCATGCCTTCGTGCGCTCGAGGGTGTAGCCGCCGAAGGCCGCCGGTGTCGGTTCGGCCAGCATCGGCGGTCCGACCTCGGCAAGGTCCACCAGCACAAGGTCGAGATCATCGTGCGCGTCCGCGCAGACCCATTCCGCGACCGCCCGTGCCCGCCGGTTCGGACGCGTACTGCCGGCGAGCACGGCGACCCGCGTAGTTTCTGTCTTCATCGGATTTCCTTCTGACGTGGAGTTCGTGCCGGGCCGACGCTAGGGGGTCAAGTGAACTTGAATGCAAGCCCGTGCTCGCGCGATCGTGTACCCATGGACGACAGCTGGCACGTTTCGGGGCTCACCGTCGGGCAGGTCGCCGCACGCATGAAGATCGCACGGTCGGCGGTGCGCTGGTACGCCGACCAGGGCCTGCTGCCATGCGAACGTTGGAGCAACAACGAACGCCGGTTCTTCGCCGACGTCCTGTGCCGCGTCGCCATGATCCGCGCCGCTCAGCGAGTGGGCCTCACTCTCGAGGAGATCCGCGAGGCGCTGACGGCTCTCCCGTCCGGCCAGCCGCCGACACTCGCGGACTGGAACCACCTCGCGGACCAGCTGCGCGAGGTCCTCGTCGACCGAATCGAGCACCTGTACACCCTGCTGGATGAGATGGCTCCCCGAGACGCCGTTGCGGCCATGCCTGTCGAGCACGGCTGAGCCGGATGTCCGAGCTTCACTGGATCGGGTCGGACTGGAGCGGCGGCGCATCCTTGGAACTGGACGGTGTCTGACGTAGGTCATCGAGGCATAAATCGGCCTGATGCGTAGCCGCTGTCGCCGGTTCGGCCTGGCGGCATGCGGTGGGAGAAGTCCTCGCTCACGGGTGCAGCCGGCTGACGATCAGGTGTTTGTGAGGACAATCCTGTCAAGGGGGTGGTGTGTTGGGCGTTGATATAACCGCGGTGCTGTAGCGGAGGCTGGCCTGGGCGCCGATGCCGAACATGGTGGCGAGGTGGAGGGGGTCACCGCCTGCGTGGGTGGCCTCTTCGAGGAGGCGGTCTTCGCGGAGCCGCCAGGGGGTGATGGGCAGGTGTTCGAACAGGCCGAGCGTCGCCAGACGTGCCAAGAACGCCAGCAGGGCCGCCTCCGACTCCGGAGACGACCCTGCTGGCACTTCATATGTACAGGTCTCGTCCTAGGCCACACCGACTTGGCCCGGATTTCTGGTAGGCCTCCAGGGTGGGCGATACTGGGATCGAACCAGTGACCTCCTCGGTGTGAACGAGGCGCTCTCCCGCTGAGCTAATCGCCCTGGCGCACCGGTCTCGGTATCCGACCGCATGGGCCGGTGACCGCTTCTGGTGCCGCGGGTGCACACGATACCGCACAGTGCGTTCCGGTACGCAACGCCGTCGGTTCGTGGGGCCGGGACTCGGAGTCGGCCGCCGGCGACCAGCCCGTCAGAGCTTCAGCGGCACCCAGTTTGGCATGCCCCACCAGGTCACGTACGCCACCACCAGACCCACCACGACCAACGCGGTGACCAACAGGGCGAGCACCCGGAACAGCGCTGACTTCCTGGACAACCAGTCGGTCCAGCCCCGAACCTTGGCCCTGGCGAAGTTGAGCAGCCGTTTGGCCCAGCCAAACTCGGTGGCCAGGATGCCCAGTCCGACGAAGACCACCAACCATCCCGGGCCCGGAAACGGCACCAGCAGTAGGCCGACCACGACCACACTGAAACCGACGATCGCCACGCCTATCCGATACATCGGATCAAGCACGGAATGTCTCCGTAGCCGGTCCCGCCACCCGGTCGGGTCACCTGTCCCGCCGGATGTCCCCCTCGGGTTGCTCAGCGTGCCCTCCACGACGTTCTCACCCGCACCTGATCTGATGCCTCGATCGTACGTACCGGCTGCGCGGGTACGACATGGCCGTCAGTGCACGGCGACATACCAGCCAACCGACGCCAGCGCCGTCACCAGGAGGATGGCCACGGCCATCCAGGCCATCACCGAGCGCAGTCGCGCCAACGACACCGTGCCGTCGAGGTCGCCTGTGGATTCGGACGATTCATCAGGATACGAGCGATCCGCGCCAGTCCCCACAGGTTGACCGGGACGCCACGGGGGGATACCGGCCGGCGGCCCGTCGGAAGGTTCGTCGGGCGGGTCACCTGGAGGATCGCCGGTCCCCCCTCCAAGGAGCCAGACCAGCCGGTGCCGCATCAGTTCCGGCGGGTCCTGACCGGGCAGCCCGGCCACCAGCACGCCCAGGACCCGCTCGCCGGTCGAAATCAGCGCGCGGCACCGGGGACAGACGGGCAGATGTCCGCCAAACCACTCCTCCTCGTCCGGTTCCAACGCGTGCAACACCGCACCGGCGGCCAGTCCCGCCTCTGTCTGGTGGTCGGTCCCGGCCTCGGCGACCGCGTCCGCGGGCAGAACCTCCAGCAACCGCCCCAACCGGTACAGCCCGGCGAGCATCCGTACCCGCACGGTGGACAGCGGCGTGCCGGTGAGCGCGGCCACCTCGCGCTGGGTGTAACCGCCGAAGAAGGCCAGGGCCAGCACCGCACGGTGTTCGGCGGGCAGCCCGCCGGGCAACTGGCGCACCCGTTGGGCGTCGCGCACCGCCTCCACCCGCCGGTGCGCCAACACCTTCTCCCGGCGAACCACGTCCACGGCGTGCCGGTGGGTGACCGCGAACAGCCACGGCACAACGCCGTTCCGGGACGGCAACGGGTCATGCCACAGGTCGCCGAACGCCGCCAGCACGACATGTTCGGCGAACCGACGGTCCCCGGTCACCCGGACGGCCAGGGCGTAGGCGGGCCCGGCGTACCGGTCGAACAGCGTGGTGAGCGCGCCGGTGTCGCCGGCCGCGACGCGCTCCACCACCGCGCCGTCGGGCATTCCGGTGCGGTCACCGGCCGGGTCGATGGGCGCTGTCACAGGGTCCTCGGCGAGTCCTCGGGTTGGTCGGAGGCTTGTCGGACGTTGCCGCACAGTGTGGGGCGGCCCGGCGGGGTCCGGACGCGCCTGGTCACGGTAACCGCGGAGGAGCGAGCGCCCAGGTATTCACGCGGACTTTTCCCTGACGCCGTCACAGCCGGGCCGTAGCGGCGTTGGTAACAACACAGGCACGTCACGGGGAGGCGCCATGATCCCGCGCTCACACAGCGTTTGCACACCCATCGAGTTGACCCTGTTCGGCTCGGGAGCACAAGCGCGCATCGCGGCATCGCTGGCGTTCCACTCCAACGACCCCTACGCCGTGCACGTCATCTTCCACACCGGCGACAGCCAGGACGACATCGCCTGGATGTTCGCCCGCGAACTGCTCAGCTTCGGGTTGCTGATGCCCACCGGTGAGGGTGACGTGCGGATCTGGCCCGGTCCGGACGGCACCGACATGGTCTACCTGCAACTGCGTTCACCGCACGGTGAGGCGACCTTCCAGGCCGACCGGACCGGTCTGGTGGACTTCCTGCTGTGCAGCTACGTGGTGGTGCCGCCCGGCTGTGAGGCCGGGTACCTCGACCTGGACGCCGAACTGGCGCTGCTGCACGACGACCTGGCCTGATGCTGCCGCGTTCGGACGCGGTGGCCCACCGGCGGTTCAGACCTGCCAGAGCGGCGCGTGGGTGCCCGGCTCCAACGGCATCCGCACCCCCACCCCGCGGGCGGTGTCCAGGGCGGCCTCGTACCCGGCGTCGGCATGGCGCAACACACCCGATCCGGGGTCGTTGGTCAGCACGCGCTCCAACCGCCACCGGCTCTGCTCGGTGCCCTCGGCCACCACCACCACGCCGGCGTGGATGGACTTGCCGATGCCCACTCCCCCACCGTGGTGCACCGACACCCAGGAGGCCCCCGACGAGGTGTTGAGCAGCGCGTTGAGGATCGGCCAGTCCGCGATCGCGTCGGAGCCGTCCCGCATCGCCTCGGTCTCCCGTTCCGGTGAGGCCACCGACCCGGCGTCCAGGTGGTCCCGGCCGATGGCCACGGGCGCGGACAGCACTCCGCGGGCGACCAGGTCGTCGAAGGCCAGCCCGGCCACGTGCCGCTGGCCGTAACCCAGCCAGCAGATCCGGGAGGGCAGACCCTGGCCGTGGACCTTCTGCTGGGCGAACCGCATCCAGCGGTGCAGCGGTTCGTCGTCGGGGAACGCGTCCAGCACGGCCTGGTCGGTGGCCGCCAGGTCGGCCGGGTCGCCGGACAGGCAGGCCCACCGGAACGGCCCGGAACCGCGGGCGAACAGCGGACGGATGTAGGCGACCACGAAACCCGGGTAGTCGAACGCGTTGGTCACCCCGGCGTCGCGGGCCTGGCCGCGCAGGCCGTTGCCGTAGTCGAACACCACCGAGCCGGCCTGCCGCAGGTCCAGCATCGCCTGGCAGTGCACGGCCATCGACGCCTGCGCCCGTTCGACGTACTCGGAGGGCTTGGCCCGGCGCAGTTCCGCGGCCTCCTGCGGCGTCAGGCCGGCCGGGATGTATCCGTGCAGGGCGTCGTGCGCGGAGGTCTGGTCGGTGACGATGTCCGGGACGAACCCGCGGCGGACCAGTTCGGGGTGGGTCTCCGCGGCGTTGCCGACGACCGCGACGGACAGGGCCCGGCGTTCCTTCTTCGCCGCCTCGACCCGGGCCACCGCGTCGTCCAGAGAGTCGGCCACCTCGTCGAGGTAGCCGTGTTCGAGTCGACGGGCGATGCGGGCCGGGTCGACCTCCACGCACAGCACGGCACCGCCGTTGCCGGTGACCGCCAGCGGTTGGGCTCCGCCCATTCCGCCCAGTCCGGCGGTCAGCGTGATCGTGCCGGCCAGGCTGCCGCCGAAGTGCTGCTGGGCGGCCTCGGCGAAGGTGGCGTAGGTGCCCTGCAGGATGCCCTGGGTGCCGATGTAGATCCACGAACCGGCGGTCATCTGCCCGTACATGGTCAGCCCGGCGTCCTCCAGGTCCCGGAAGTGTTCCGGGGTGGCCCACCTGGGCACCAGCATGGCGTTGGAGATGAGCACCCGGGGGGCCAGTTCATGGGTGCGCATCACACCGACCGGTTTACCGCTCTGCACGAGCAGCGTGTCGTCGGGCGCCATGGTGCGCAGCGTCTCCACGATCGCGTCGAAACAGCGCCAGTTCCGCGCTGCCCGACCCGAACCGCCGTAGACGACCAGGTCGTCGGGCCGCTCGGCGACCTCGGGGTCGAGGTTGTTCTGCAACATCCGCAGGGCGGCCTCCGCGCCCCACGACTGTGCTGACCGCTGTGCGCCACGTGGCGCCCTGACGACCCTCGCTCCCTGCATGATCGCCCGACCTCCCGACGTCGTTGTCCGTGTTCGAAACTCTGTCATCCGGGCGGGTGGTGCGTCGAGCAGGCAGCGTGATCGGCACACCATCCGACCTCTTGTGGTCCCAATGGGATCTGGGTGTCTTGTATTGGTACGTCCTACACCCTGTGCAGTGTTCCTCCGCGTCCTGCCTCGCGGTGAGGTGCCGACGCATCTGGACGGATGCCGGCAAGCGGGCCTGGCAGAGGGCCCCGGATGGGATGCTGTGCGGCGTGCGTCACGACGGACGGTGGACAACCACCGGCAGGCTGCTGACCGTGGCGACCACGACCATGCTGGTCGCCTGTCTGGTCGCCTCGTGCGGCAGTGGAACGCCCACCGGGTCGGTCAACCAGGCGAACGGTCCGGTCACGCTCCCGCCGGGCAGCCCGACCCCCACGTCCACACCCACACCGGATCCGGGCGTGACCATCGCGTTCGCCGGGGACATCCACTTCACCGGCCGGACCGCGGCACGCCTGGACGACCCGAAGACCGCGCTGGGTCCGATCGCCAGGACGCTGTCCGCTGCGGACGTCGCGGTGGTCAACCTGGAGAGCGCGATCACCACCCGCGGCACACCCGAACCCAAGTCGTTCCACTTCCGGGCGCCGGCCAGTGCCCTGGACGCGCTGCGCGATGCCGGTGTCGACGTGACCACGATGGCCAACAACCACGGGGTCGACTACGGTCCGGTCGGCTTGGACGACACCCTGGAGGCGATCACCGCCAGCGGCTTTCCGGTGGTGGGTATCGGACGGAACTCCGACCAGGCGTACGCGCCGTGGTACACGTCGGTGCGTGGTCACCGGGTGGCGGTGATCGGTGCCAGCGAGATTCCCGACCGCACGCTGACCGCCTGGACCGCCCAGCCGGACCATCCCGGGATCGCCTCGGCGTTCTCCGAACGCCTGGTCGACGCGGTGCGTGACGCGCGGACGAAGGCCGACGTGGTCGTGGTGTACCTGCACTGGGGGGAGGAGGGCAACGACTGCCCGATCTCCGACCAGACCTCGTTGGCCGCCGAGCTGGCCGAGGCCGGGGCCGACGCGGTGGTGGGTACCCACGCCCACCTGCTGCTCGGCGGTGGTTGGCTGGGCCAGACCTACGTGGCCTACGGGTTGGGCAACTTCCTGTGGTGGCGGGACAACGCGTACTCCAACGACACCGGTGTGCTGACCCTCACCTTCCAGGGAAGAAAGGCGACCGCCGCGACGTTGACCCCAGCCAGGATCGACGGGCGCGGGGTACCAATGCCGGCCACCGGCAGCGAGGCCCAACGGATTACGACAAAGTGGGACGATGCGCGCGTCTGCACCAAGTTGTCCAGCGCTCCACCGAACTAAACCGGCCGGCACAGCACCCTGGTTTGGAACGGGCCGCCCATGTCGGCTAAAGTTCGCACCGCTCGGGTGTTGGCCCGACACGCGGACGTGGCTCAGTTGGTAGAGCATCACCTTGCCAAGGTGAGGGTCGCGGGTTCGAATCCCGTCGTCCGCTCGGAGGCGCCCTCGGGCGCCCTGGCGGCTCCCCCGGGGGAGATCCGGCGGAGTGGCCGAGTGGCTTAGGCAAGGGCCTGCAAAGCCCTGTACGCGGGTTCGATTCCCGCCTCCGCCTCGGGCGCTTAGCTCAGTGGGAGAGCGCTACCTTGACACGGTAGAGGTCACTGGTTCAATCCCAGTAGCGCCCACCAGCCCGTCTTCGCAGGTCAACGGCCCTCCTCTGGGAGGGCCGTTCTGTTGTCCGTCCGATCGGTCGCCGGGCCCCCGAACATCTCCGGGACCCTGTGCCGGTCGACCGTCCGGTCTCCCGGGCCGGGGCATCGCCGTCGAGCCGCGCAGCACCTCCCGCGCGCCCTGCGCGGTGGACGCTGTGGCCTCTCTTCCGAGGACGGCAGCCGGTTCATCCGCGGTACGCGCCCGCCATCCGCATCGCACGCGGCTCGTCGCCTCACGGGGTTCGAGGTGGACGCAGCGCGTCGGCCTACCCGGGGGTCGACCATGCCATCCCGTTCCTCCGCCTGGTGTCGGAGCGGGGTGAACGCTAACCACCGAGCCGGCCGCGACAACAATGCCCCCGCTCACCATGGCGGTTTGACGTCGCGGAGGCAACTCACGGTGGGTTGTGGTCTTGGGGGTGGGTGGTGTGGTGGCGGCCGGTTGGGCTGGTCCAGTGGAATCGCCCGTTGTCCTGGCTGAGTCGCCATGTGGTGTGGTGTTTCAACCGGTGGTGGTGGCGACACAGGGCACCCAGGTTCCCGGCCGTGGTGGGGCCTTTCGGCCAGGGAATGGTGTGGTCCAGGTCCGCGTGGTGTGCGGGGTGTTGGCAGCCGGGGAACCGGCATTGCCCGTCCCGTGCGCGGATGAAGTCATCAAGCGCTGCCGGCGGCCGGTACGTCTTACGGGAATGTTCGACAAGTGTTCCGTCTACCGGGTCGGTGACCAGCCGCTTCCACACCCCGGTGGGATCCGAGGCGATAGCCCGGGCGAACACCGCAGGGATCGGACCGTACCCCGCCGAGGACTGCCGGCTTGTTGTCTGCTCCGGCCAGGGTGGTGGCGGCCACGGTCACGTGTACCAACGGACGCAGCCCCTCGGACTGGTTGATCGTGCCAGCATCCCGGCGGCCCAGGAACAGGCCAACGAACACATCAGCCCGTCGTTCGTCCGCACTGCGCTGGTCACCGGCAACACGACTACCCCGGGCGAGATCATCAACCCGCTGGTAGACGGCGACGGCCTGCTCGGCGGGCAGGAACGCGGTCAGCTCAGCCATCCCATCATCCAACGGAGTGAGCATCACCCGGCGGTCGGCACGGGCCCGTTCATGCCTGCGCCCGGCACCGTCGGGGTCGAGTTGCAGTACGGCGCGACGCACGAGACGGCGTACCTGGGAAGCGTTACACCCCTCCGCCTGGCCTACGACGTGGGCGGCGACCCGCGCCGCAACCTGATCATCCAACCGGTACGTGGCATCTGTAACGATCCTCGCCCGGTACAGGTCCAACACCCCAGACTCCATGCCGCGCAGAACAGCCGGGGTTCGGGTGGTCATCTCCACCGCCTGAGCGACCCGGTTCTCCGCGACCCGCCGGGACACCGACAGGACCAGGCCGACCTCGTCAGCCACGAACTCCCCGAACGGACGCCCCGGGGAAGCAGGCCGGCGTCGGGTGAACTCGGCCATCACCCTGGCCTGCACCGCATGCGCGGCAGCCACCACACGTTCCATACCGCCGAGCACG
>DATCWR010000022.1:0-2224 GCA_036566245.1 Mycobacteriales bacterium
CGGCCCCGATGCTACCCACGCCGACCCTCGGCCCGCCCGCCGGGCCCGGTGTGCGGTCGTCACCCGCGGACGAGGCTGGTTCCGTCGGTCGAGCACGTCACCGAACGCAATCAGCCCAGCCGCGAGGTAACGGTCACGACACTGCTGGCCGCATGGCTGGGGGACTCGGACTCGAACCGAGACTGCACGGCTCCAAAGGCCGGCGGGCTGCCGATTACCCCATCCCCCATCTGTGCGACCACCACAGTATGGCCTGAGCCGGGCACGTAGTGACGCAACCCGACCACGCGGACGGGCCCGAGAGGCCATCATCGTGCCTGTTGTCTGGGAGGGCGAGTGAATTCGGAAGACACGAGGGCGCGGTCGGTGGACACCGGGAGTGAGGCACAGGTCGATCCGCGGGTCGAGGAACCGGCGGAAGGACAGGTTCAGGATCCGGCCCAGAAACAGGCCGAGACGCACACCGAGCGGCCAGACGACCGGGACGGGCAACCGGTCGGGGCGGCCGCCGACGACGAACACCAGGGGACCCCGGAGTTCCCCGAACCCCCCGAGCCGCAGAGCGGATCAGGCCTACCGGACAACCTGGCCACCGACGTGAAGTCGGTGTCGGCGGCCCGCGAGGTCGACGGCGCGCGGGCCTGGGACGCCAGTGACCGGCTGGCCCGGTTGGCCCTGTTGGTGACCGGCAGCCCGGACCGGGCGTACCGGTTGACCCGCGAGACGCTGATCTCGGTGGGCCGGTCCGGACCCTACGTGCAGGCCCGCCGCAGGCTGTTACGTCGCGCGGTGCGAACCCGGGTCGACGCGTACTCCGCGGGTCTGCTGCCCGGACTGGCCGGTCCGACTCCAGCCGCCCGGCTGTGGCGCCGGCTGATGACCCTGCCCGCGGTGGAACGGGCACTGGTCGTGCTCACCGAGGCTGAGGGCATGGCCGACGCGGTGGCCGGCGCGGTGCTCGGCCTGCCCAGGGTGGAGACCGAACAGACCCTCACCCGGGTTCGCGAAACCCTGGAGGTCCACTCACAGCTCACCGAGACCGAGCGCCGCGAGGTGTTCGACGGGCCTGCCCTGCGGCCGGCCAGCGGCCTCGTGCCCACCCAGGCCCTGGCCCGGGTCCGCCGCAGCAGACGCCTGCGTCGGACACTGACCGCATCGGTGACCGTGTTGGCGCTGGTCGGTGGCGTGCTGTTGGCGGTCACGGTGACCCGACCCGACCCGGGCGACGAACCGCTCCGGCACACCGAGGCGTCGACCGGACCGGCCGACCCCACCTCGTGGCAGTCCCGTGGTGATCTGCTGCACGACCGGAAACTGCTGCGCGCGGCGGTGGGGGTGTGGCAGGCCGGGAACCACCGCGGTCTGGGTGACCAGGCCACCGGGACGACGCGCGCCGACCGGACCGACCTGCCCACGGTGTTGTGGGCCGGCCGGCTCGACGGGAACCGGTCACTGGTCGTCCTGGCCGGGCGCGACCAGGACGGTCGACGGGTGGTCGGTTCCCTGGTCGACCAGGTCGGTCACGACGGACAGGGGTTGGAACTCGTCGGACTTGCGACCAGTGCCCGCACGCTGGCGCTCAACCTGACCGGGCTGGATCCGGACCAACCCGGATCCCGCCGCTACCTGGTCGCCCCGGGGGTGTCGGCGGTGGCGGTCAACGACCCGGACGGTCAGCAACCGGTGGACGCGCAGGCGTTCCGCATGCTCGGACTACACAACGGACTGTCCGAGCCGTGGGTGCGGCAGACCGACAGTTGCACCCTGCCACTGTTGCGGCTGGCCAACGGGGGCACCGCAGGCGGATCCGGCCCGGACGGGTCGGACAGCTCCGAGGGCATGGCCGACTACGTGCTGGACGTGACCACCGACGGTCCGACCACCCCGGTCACCGAACCGCCGACCGACGGGCCGGCCAGAGCCGCGTACTTCGGCGCGGTGCACGGCCTGGTGACCTGCGCCACGTCGGATCCCACCGCCCCGTCGTTGGTCCCGTCGTTGGCCAGCGGTACCGCCGCGACGGACACCGCCGACGGCACGGACGGTCCCCGGGTACTGGTGTCCGGGCTGGACGTGCACCAGGTCTGGGCGGGCCGACTGCCCGACGGCGCGGTCGGTCAGGTGCTGCGGTTGTCCTGGCTGGTCGCCGACGCGGCCGCCACCCCGCCCGTCGACCCGGCCGCCACCGACGGCACCGGCTCGCCGGACCCGACGGACTCGGCAA
>DATCWR010000027.1:0-13984 GCA_036566245.1 Mycobacteriales bacterium
CTCGGCGGTGAGCCGACCGCCGGGCAGCACCCCGACCCCGCCGGCGTCGCGGGCCCCGATCAGGCCCCCGGCGGCCCGGTCCAGCGCCTCGGTCCACGACGCCTCCCGCAGTTCACCGTCGTCGTCGCGCACCATCGGGCGCATGAACCGGTCGGTGGCTGTGGCGTACTGGTACGACCACCGGCCCTTGTCGCAGTTCCACTCCTCGTTGACCTCGGGGTCCTCCCCGGCCATCCGGCGCATCACCCGACCGCGCCGCCAGTCGGTGCGCTGGGCACACCCGGCCGCGCAGTGTTCACACACCGACGGGGTGGACATCAGGTCGAACGGTCGGGACCGGAACCGGTACTGCGACCCGGTCAACGCGCCGACCGGGCAGATCTGCACGGTGTTACCGGAGAAGTACGACTGGAATGGTTCGTCCTCGAAGACCCCGACCTGTTCCCGCGCACCGCGCTCGAACAGGTCGATGAACGGGTCCCCGGCGATCTGCTGGGCGAACCGGGTACACCGGGCGCACTGGATGCACCGTTCCCGGTCCAGCAGGATCTGGGTGGAGATGGCGATCGGCTTGGGGTAGGTCCGTTTCACGTCGCGGAACCGGGAGTCGGCCTGCCCGCTGCTCATCGCCTGGTTCTGCAACGGGCACTCGCCGCCCTTGTCGCAGACCGGGCAGTCCAGCGGGTGGTTGATCAGCAGCAGTTCCATGTTGCCCCGCTGCGCCTTCTCGGCGACCGGGGAACTGAGCTGGGTGTGTACCACCATCCCGTCGGTCACCGCCATGGTGCACGAGGCGACCGGTTTACGCTGGCCCTCCACCTCGACGATGCACTGCCGGCAGGCACCGACCGGGTCGAGCAGGGGGTGGTCGCAGAACCGCGGGATCTGGATCCCGATCCGCTCCGCGGCCCGGATGATCAGGGTCCCCTTGGGCACCCGTGTCTCGAACCCGTCGATGGTCACCGACACGGTCTCGACCGTCTCGGCGGGTGTGCCGCTCTTCTCGGGTGCCGTGGTCATGCCTGCGCTCCGGCGGTCGCCAGCCTGGACGACTCGGCGGCACGGAACGGGCAGCCCCGCTGCTCGACGTGCGCGATGTACTCGTCCCGGAAGTACTTGATGGAGGAGGTGATCGGGCTGGTGGCGCCGTCCCCGAGGGCGCAGAAGACCCGACCGAACATGTTGTCGCAGGTGTCCAACAGGGTGTCCAGATCCTCCTGGGTGCCGGTGCCGTGTTCCAGCCGGTCCAGGATCTGCACCATCCAGTAGGTGCCCTCCCGACACGGGGTGCACTTGCCGCAGGACTCGTGCGCGTAGAACGAGGTCCACCGGTGCACCGCACGGACCACGCAGTCACCGTCGTCGAACACCATCACCGCGCTGGTGCCGTTGATCGACCCGGCCTTGGCGACCGAGTCGAAGTCCAGCGGCACGTCCAGGTGCTCCGCGGTGAACATCGGCGTGGAGGACCCACCGGGCGTCCAGAACTTCAACTGGTGCCCCTCCCGCATGCCGCCGGACATCTCCAGCAGTTCACGCAGCGTGGTACCCATCGGCGCCTCGTACTGTCCGGGCCGACGGACCCGCCCGGACAGCGAGTAGATGCTGGTGCCCGGTGAGCGTTCCGGGCCCATCTTCTTCCACCAGTCGGCGCCACCCATGATGATGTACGGCACGCTGGCCAGGCTGCCGACGTTGTTGACCACGGTCGGCGAGGCGTACAGCCCGTGGGTGGCCGGGAACGGCGGCTTGAGCCTGGGCTGACCGCGGTAGCCCTCCAACGAGTCGAGCAGCGCGGTCTCCTCGCCACAGATGTAGGCGCCCGCCCCGGCGTGCACGACGATGTCCACGTCGAACCCGGAGCCGAGGATGTTCTCCCCCAGGTACCCGGCCTCGCGGGCCTCCCGGACCGCGTTGCGCACCCGACGCTGGGCGTGCACCAGTTCACCGCGGATGTAGATGAACGCCTGGTGCGCGCGGACCGCGTAGCAGGCGATGATGATGCCCTCGACCAGTGAGTGCGGGTCGGCCATCATCAGCGGGGCGTCCCGGCAGGTGCCTGGTTCGCCCTCGTCGGCGTTGACGACCAGGTAGTGCGGCTTACCGTCGTTCTGCGGAATGAAGCCCCACTTCATGCCGGTGGGGAAGCCGGCGCCACCACGGCCACGCAGGCTGGAGTCCTTGATCACCTGGATGATCTGGTCGGGGTCCATGGCCAGTGCCCGGCGCAGCGCCTGGTATCCCTCGAGCTGCTCGTAGGTCCGCAGCGTCCAGGACTGGGGCGACAGCCACCGCTTGGTCAGTACGGGAGTGAGCGGCATCGCTCACGCGCCCCCCTTCATGGTCGGTTCCTCCGTGGGCGGCTCGTCGTAGGCCGGCGCGGTCTCCCCGCGCTCGAAGGCCCGTCGCGCACCGGCCAGTGTGGCGTCTCCCACCGACCTGGCCTCGGGGTCCTCCGGCCGCTCGTCGTCCAGACCGGCGAGTTGCCGGGAGATCTCCCGGAACGTGCACAGTGGTGCGCCGCGGGTGGGCATCGGCCGGGAGCCGGCGCGCAGTTCGCTGACCAGTTCCAGCGCCGACTCGGTGGTCTGGTTGTCGAAGAACTCGTAGTTGACGGTGACCACCGGGGCGAAGTCGCACGCGGCCAGACACTCCGCGTGTTCGAGGGTGATCTTTCCGTCCGCGCTGGTCTGGTCGTTCCCGACGCCGAGGTGCTCGGACAGCGCGGCGTAGATGTCGTCCCCTCCGAGCATGCCGCACATGGTGTTGGTGCACACGCTGACCAGGTAGTCACCGGTGGGCCGGCGCTTGTACATGGTGTAGAAGGTCGCCACCGCGGCGACCTCGGCCCTGGTCAGACCGAGCTGCTCCGCGCAGAAGGCCACCCCCTCGGGGCTGACGTACCCCTGCTCGGCCTGCACCAGGTGCAACAGCGGCAACAGTGCCGAACGCGGCTTCGGGTAACGCGCGACGAGCTGTGCCGCAGCCTCGCGGGTGCTGTCGGTCAACGGTGCCAGGCCCGTCTCGGATGCGCCGTTCACGGGGCCGTCTGCTCGCGGTGTACTCACCCTTCTTACCTGTCCACTCCACCCATGACCGGGTCTATCGAGGCGACCGAGGCGATGACGTCGGCGATCAGTGAACCTTCGGTCATCGCGGGGGTCGCCTGTAGGTTGACGAACGACGGTTCGCGGAAGTGCGCCCGGTAGGGTCGGGTACCGCCGTCGGAGACGAGGTGACAGCCGAGTTCGCCACGCGGTGACTCGATGGCGCTGTACACCTGCCCGGCGGGCACCCGGAACCCCTCGGTGACCAGTTTGAAGTGGTGGATCAGGGCCTCCATGGACTGGCCCATGATCTTCTTCACGTGGTCCAGCGAGTTGCCCAGGCCGTCCGGGCCGAGAGCCAGTTGCGCCGGCCAGGCGATCTTCTTGTCCCCCACCATAACCGGCCCCGGTTGGAGCCGGTCCAGGCACTGCCGGACGATGCGCAACGACTCGCGCATCTCGGCCACCCGGACCACGTACCGCGACCAGCAGTCGCCGTCCGTGTGGGTCGGCACGTCGAAGTCGTAGGTCTCGTAGTCCAGGTAGGGCATCACCTTGCGCAGGTCCCAGGGCAGGCCGGCCGAGCGCAGCAACGGTCCGGTCACGCCCAGTGCCAGCGCACCGCTCACGTCCAGGTAGCCGACGCCCTTCAACCGACGCTGCCAGATCGGCTGCCCGGTGAGCAGCCGTTCGATGTCGTCGATCTCCGACTGCATGTCGGTGATCCAGGCCCGGATCTCGTCCACCGCACCGGGCGGCAGGTCCTGGGAGACGCCGCCGGGCCGGACGTAGTTGTGGTTCATCCGCAGGCCGGTGATCAACTCGAACAGGTCCAGGCACTTCTCCCGAGCCCGGAACCCGTTGGTCATCGCGGTCAGCGCGCCGATCTCCATGCCGCCGGTGGCCAGCCACACCCAGTGCGAGGAGATCCGGTTGATCTCCATCATCATCACCCGGATGACCCTGGCCCGCTCGGGCGCCTCGATGCCCAGCAGTTTCTCCACGCCCAGGCAGTAGGCGGTCTCGTTGAACAGTGGTGAGAGGTAGTCGGCCCTGGTCAGGAAGGCGACCGCCTGGGTCCAGGTCCGGAACTCGCAGCTCTTCTCGATCCCGGTGTGGAGGTAGCCGATCACCAACCGGGTGTTGGTGACCGTCTCGCCCTCCAGTTCCAACACCAGGCGAAGCACACCGTGGGTGGACGGGTGCTGGGGGCCCATGTTGACCACGATGCGTTCGTCGGTGACCGGGTCGGTGGTCAGCATGCTGTCCCAGTCACCACCGGTGACCGTGTACACCCGGCCCTCGGTGGTCTGCCGGGATCCGGCGTAGGCCGCGTCGGTCTGTTCACCGTCGGCGCCGACCCCGTGTTCGCGGTCTCCGTTGAGGGTGACCCCGTCCACGTCGGCGTCCCAGGGCTGGTCACCGGAGCCGTAGGGAACGTCGGAGGCACCGGGACGGACGTCGTCTCGGGTTGTCACTTGTAGGCCCTCCGTTCGTCCGGGGGCGGCGTGGTGGCGCCCTTGTACTCGACCGGAACCCCACCCAGTGGGTAGTCCTTGCGCTGCGGGAACCCGTCCCAGTCGTCGGGCATCAGGATCCGGGTGAGCGCGGGGTGACCGTCGAAGACGATCCCGAACATGTCGTAGGTCTCCCGCTCCTGCCAGTCGGCGGTCGGGTAGACGCTGGTCACCGACGGGACGTGCGGGTCCTCGACGGGAACCGCCACCTCCAACCGGATCCGTCGACGGTAGGTCATCGAGGTCAGGTGGTAGACCGCGTGCAGCCGGTCCGGGGAGTCCAGGTAGTCGACACCGGACACGCTCGAGCACAGTTCGAATCGCAGCGACTGGTCGTCGCGCAGGGTCTGGCACAGCTCGACCAGGTGTTCCCGACGGACGTGGAAGGTGATCTCGCCGCGGTCCACCACGACCCGGATCACCGCGTCGGACAGGGCCGGGAAGGCGTCGGCCAGCGCGTCGGCAACCTCGTCGAAGTAACCGCCGTACGGGCGTTCCGACGCGGGTGGTTGGGCCACCTGTCGAACCAGCCCACCGTATCCCGACGTGTCACCCGAACCGGACACGCCGAACATGCCGCGCTGCACCCGGGCCGGCACGGCCTCGCCAGGTCGGGCCTGCTCCGGGTCGACCGGCAGGTTCTCGTCTTGCGTACTCATCGTGGTCTCCGCGCCTCGTTCCGCCCGGTCACTTCGCGAACCGCACCGACGAGGCGACCAGTTCGGGCCGGTTGCCGGCCAGGGCCTTCGCGCGCTTCGGGCCGAGCGGTTCGTTCATGATCTTGTGGTGCAGCTTGAGAATCGCGTCGATGAGCATCTCCGGGCGTGGCGGACAGCCAGGCAGGTACATGTCCACCGGCACCACGTGGTCGACACCCTGCAGGATCGCGTAGTTGTTGAACATCCCGCCGCTGGAGGCGCAGACACCCATGGCCAGCACCCAGCGAGGCTCGGGCATCTGGTCGTAGATCTGCCGCAGCACCGGGGCCATCTTCTGGCTGACCCGGCCGGCCACGATCATCAGGTCGGCCTGCCGGGGCGAGGCCCGGAACACCTCCATACCGAATCGCGCCAGGTCGTAGCGGGGCGCGCCGGAGGTCATCATCTCGATCGCGCAACAGGCCAGCCCGAACGTCGCCGGCCACAGCGAGGACTTCCGGGTCCAGTTCACCAGTTTCTCCACACTGGTGAGCAGGACGCCGTCGGGGATCTTTTCTTCCAGGCCCATCTCAGCTTGTCCGTTCCGGCTCAGTTCCAGTCCAGACCGCCGCGCCGCCACACGTAGGCGTACGCCACGAACACGGTCAGGATGAACAGGCCCATCTCGACGAGTCCGAACAGGCCCAGCGCCCTGTTCGCGATCGCCCACGGGTAAAGGAAGATGATCTCGATGTCGAAGACGATGAACAGCATCGCGGTGAGGTAGAACTTCACCGGGAACCGTCCGCCACCGATCGGCTGCGGAGTGGGTTCGATCCCGCACTCGTAGGCGTCGAGTTTCGCCCGGTTGTACCGTCGCGGTCCGATGAACGGCGCGGCCGTCACCGAGAACAGTGCGAAAGCCGCGGCGAGGATGAACAACGCCACGACAGGGATGTACGGCGCGAGCATCCTTGCTGTCCTTCCTGTCCTGCCTGATCGACCGCCATAACCGGCACCGCCCGTGGCACCGCCTTCCGCGGCCAAACCCTGTGCACCCTACGGTGTGGCCACCGGTCACCCGGCACCGACCCCCGGGGCCGGGTGACGGTCGATCAGACCGCTGGCACGATCTTCGTCAGTGCTGTGATCACGCGGTCCATCGCATCGCCTCCTCGCTCGTCGGTGAGGTTGGCGAGCAACTTCAGTACGAACTTCATCAGGGTCGGGTGTGGCAACCCGTGTCGGGTGCACAACTTCATCACCTGCGGATGACCGATCAACCTCACGAAGGTCGCACCGAGCCGGTAGTACCCGCCGTAACCATCCCGCAACGCCTGCGGGTAGGCCCGCAGGGCGCGCTCCCGGGCCGGTCCGGGCCGACGGTCCAACGCCTGTGCGACATGTTCGGCGGCCAGCCGCCCGGTCTCCATCGCGTAGGCGATGCCCTCACCGTTGAACGGGTTCACCGCCCCACCCGAGTCACCCACCAGCAGCATGCCACGGGTGTAGTGCGGCGTGCGGTTGAAGCCCATCGGCAGTCCACCACCGCGTACCGGCCCGGTGGCGTTCTCCTCGATGTACCCCCATTCCTCCGGCATTCCACCCAACCACCGGGACAGCAGCGTGCGGTAGTCGGTGTGTTGGAAGGCCGCCGAGGAGTTGAGCACGCCCAGGCCGACGTTACTGGTGCCGTCACCCATGCCGAAGATCCAGCCGTACCCGGGCAGCAACCGTCGATCGCCGTTCGGGGAGGAGTCCCACAGTTCCAGCCAGGACTCCAGGTAGTCGTCCCGGTGTCGGGGCGAGGTGTAGTAGCGGCGGACCGCCACCCCCATCGGGCGGTCGTCCCGCCGGGCCAGGCCGAGCGACAGGGCGAGCCGGCCACTGACCCCGTCGGCGGCGACAACCAGCGGAGCACGGTAGGTCACCGGAGTGCGGTCCGGGCCGGTGGTCGCGGTGACCCCGACCACCCGACCGGCCGGGTCGAGTACCGGTCCGGTGACGTTGGTGTGCTCCAGCAGTCGCGCGCCCGCCTTGCGGGCCTGCCGGGCCAGCATGTCGTCGAGGTCCAGTCGGGGCCGGACCAACCCGTAGTCGGGATAACTGGCCAGGTCCGGCCAGGGCAGTTCCAGCCGCAGCCCCCCACCGAGTACCCGCAGGCCCCGGTTACGCAGCCAGCCGGCCTCCGGCGAGGTGTCGATCCCCATCGCGACCAGGCTGCGCACCGAGCGCGGGGTGAGTCCGTCGCCGCAGACCTTCTCCCGGGGGAAGGTCGACTTCTCCAGCAGCAGCACGTCCAGGCCAGCCTGGGCCAGGTAGTACGCCGCGGTCGAACCCCCGGGTCCGGCGCCCACGACGACCACGTCGGCGTCGTCGCTGTGCCGCCCGTACCTGCCGTCGGTGACGGAGATGCCGCCGGGCGGCTCTGTCATCGGGGTGGTCATGCCAGGGATCTTCCCGTCCGTGGGGCGCGCTCGCTTGTGAAACTCTTCACGAGGGTCAGGTCACAGTGTAGGCCCACCGCGGCAGGCAGCGCCGACCGGCCCGCGGCGCCACCGGGTCCGAACACGCCCGGTGGCGCACCACGAACTACACGTCGAGGGTGACCGTGCACCGCCAGTGGCCGTCGGTACGGCCGAACTCCAACTCGTGCAGGGTGACGGCCTTCGGAGCGGCTCCGACAACCCGGTCGGGTGACAGTGGAGCCAGCCCGAACCGCACCCGCAGCCCGTCGGCGGCCGGGTCCACCCCGACGGCGACCGGAACCTCACCGGTCACGTCCAACAGGTAGATCATCTCGTCCAGTACCGAGGCCAACAGGTCAGCGTCGGTGGGGCCGGTGGCCTGGAACGTCACGGTGCGCACGGGCCCGGAACCGGTGGGCGTCAGGAAGCCGTCCAGCACGGCCCGGACCGCCTCGACCACGCACTCCTCGCGGGTGGCCGCCCAGGCCGTGATCCTCATGTCGGCGGTGTGCGGGACCAACCGGTGCCCACGCTGCTGGCTCATCGCACCTCCGGCCTCAACCCTTGACGACGCCGATCGGCTCCAGCCGTGCCACCCGCCGGCACAACCCGGCCCCCTCGGCCGCGGCCACCACGGCGTCCACGTCCTTGTACGCCTCCGGGGTCTCCTCGGCCAGGCCACGCACCGCGCCGCCGCGCACCTGGATGCCGGCCCTGGTCATCCGGTCCCGCACCTGCCCGCCACGCACCATTCTGGCGGCATGGTGCCGGCTCCACACCCGGCCGGCGCCGTGGCAGGTCGAGTACAGCGCGCCCCCGCCGACGATCCCGGTGAGCAGGTGGGACGAGGTGGCCATGGATCCGGGGATGAGCACCGGTTGACCCGCCTCCGACAGGTCCTCGGGTAGTTCCGGGTGGCCGGGTGGGAGGGCCCTGGTGGCACCCTTGCGGTGCACGCACAGCAGCCGCGACCCATTGTCGGTGGGGTGTTCCTCCAGTTTGGCCAGGTTGTGGGAGACGTCGTAGACCAGGTCCAGTTCCACCCCGGCGGCCTGGCCGAAGGCCCGGCGCACCGCCTCGCCCAGCAGTTGCCGGTTGGCCCGCGCGTAGTTCGCCGCGGCGGCCATCGCGCCCAGGTAGGCCCGGCCCTCGGGTGAGTCCACCGGCGCGCACGCCAACTGGGGATCGGGCACGGTGATGCCGTACCGGGGCATGGCCGCCCCCATGGCCCGCACGTGGTCGGTACAGATCTGGTGGCCCAGGCCACGGGATCCGCAGTGGATCATCACGCAGACCTGACCCGGTGCCACCCCGAACGCGCTGGCCGCTGCCGGGTCGTGCACCTCGGTGACGACCTGCACCTCCAGGAAGTGGTTGCCCGAACCCAGGCTGCCGACCTGGCCCATCCCGCGGTCGAACGCCCGGGCGCTCACCGCGGCCGGGTCGGCGTCGGCCACCGCACCGCCGTCCTCGCACCGCAGTAGGTCCCGGGCCTGACCCAGCCCGTGTTCCACGCAGTACCGGGAACCGCCGAGCAGCACCCGTTCCAACTCGGCCCGGTCCGACAGTGCCCACACCGCACCTCGCCCGGCGCCACGCGGGACGGACCGGCCGAGCAGGTCCATCAGGCGACCCAACGCGGGGGCCAGCGCATCCCGGTCGGTGTGCGCGGCCAGCAACCGCACACCGCACGAGATGTCGAACCCGACACCGCCCGGTGACACCACCCCGCCGGCGGCCACGTCGGTGCCGGCCACCCCGCCGATCGGGAAGCCGTAGCCCCAGTGCAGGTCCGGCATGGCGTAGGAGGCGGCCACGATCCCGGGCAGGGTGGCCACGTTGGCCACCTGGTCCAGGGAACGGTCGCCGGGTTCGGGCAACAGGTCGGCCGAGGCGTAGACGATCCCGGGTACCCGCATGTCGCCACGGCGCTCGATGCGGTACCGGAACGGTCCGTCCTGGACCAGCGGCTGTCCGGTCACGGTGGTGGCCATCGTGGGGCTCCGCTCGAAGCGGTCAGAGCCGGGCCGCCAGCAGCAGCTCGTGTGCCTGGGCGGCGGCCCGCTCCGGCCGTTGGCTGTCCGGTTCCTCGGTCGGGCGGGGTTCCAGTCCGCGGGAGAGCACCCGCACCGCCTCGGCGAGCACCCGAACCTGCTCCTCCAGTTGACCAAGCCGGTTCTCGGTCGCCGAACCTGGCTGGTCGGTCGGGCGTGTCATGGGGTCCCCTTCGTGGTCCGGTGGAAGCTCCGTGTCCAGCAGACCGCAACGTGCCCCGGCACCGACAGGGTCGAACCGCTCGCCCGACCGGGTCACTGGTCCCGGCCGACCACGAACGGTCACCGCCAGGGCGTCGTCGCCTGGCAGGGTTCATCCGGACGTGTTATCGAGGACTGGTGGCCGTCACGCTGGGGTTCGCCGGTGACACCATGCTCGGCCGTGGCGTCGGCGAGGTGCTGGCCGAGACGGGTCCCGCCGAGTTGTGGTCGCCGGCGCTACTCGAACTGGCCGGATCGGCCGACCTGCTGCTGGTGAACCTGGAGTGCTGTGTGTCCGACCGGGGGCAGCACTGGCCGGATCCGAACAAGGCGTTCTTCTTCCGTGCTCCGCCGGTGGCCACCGAGGCCCTGCGACAACTGGGGGTCCGGTGCGTCACGCTGGCCAACAACCACGCGCTCGACTTCGGTACCGACGCGCTGGTCGACACCGTCGACCACCTGGCCGCGGCCGGGATCGACTGGGTCGGTGCCGGTCGGGACGCCGAGCGGGCGTGGGAACCGCGGGTGTTCGACGTGAACGGCCTGCGGGTGGGCGTGTTGGGCATCGCCGACCACCCGCCCGAGTACGCGGCCGGACCGGACCGGCCCGGGATCGCCCACGTCGACCTGCGCGCCGGCGTGCCGGACTGGTTGACTGACCGGGTCGGCAGGCTGCGCGCGGAGGTTGACGCGGTGGTGGTCACCCCACACTGGGGACCGAACATGGTGACCGAGCCACTCGGGTACGTCCGGGCCGCCGCCGATGCCCTGCTGGCGGCCGGCGCCACGATGGTGGCCGGGCACTCGGCGCACGTCTTCCACGGTGTGTACCGGACCGTGTTGTTCGACCTGGGTGACCTGGTGGACGACTACGCCACGAGTTCACGGCTGCGCAACGATCTCGGGCTGTTCTGGTTGGTGACCCTGGACGCGGACGGGCCGATCGCGGTGCGGGCGGTGCCGCTGCGGCTGGGCTACGCCCACACCGAACTGGCCACCGGTGCGGACGCCGACTGGGTGCGGGACCGGTTCCGCCGAGCCTGCACGGCGCTGGGCACCCGGGTCGAGCAACCGGACGGTCACCTGGTGGTGCACTGGCGGTGAGGAGTGGTCCGCCGACCGGGACGCACACCATCCTCCGCCGGGATCGGACAGCACTCCGCCGAGGGCGCGGCCTCAACCACCGAGATACCGGAGGAACCAGTCCCGCGCCAACTGGGCGACGGCCGACAGCGCGCCGGGTTCCTCGAACAGGTGGGTGGCGCCCGGTACCACCTCGAGTCTGTTCGGGCCGCCGAGTATCCGGGCTGCCCGCCGGTTCAGGTCCAGCACCACCTCGTCGGCACCGCCGACCACCAGCAGGGTGGGTACCCGCACCGAACGGAGCCGGTCGCCGGCCAGGTCGGGTCGGCCACCCCGGGACACCACCGCGCCGACCGGTGAGTCCGGGTCGGCGGCGGCCCACAACGCGGCACCCGCGCCGGTGCTGGCTCCGAAGTAACCCAGCCGACAGGACCGGGCGACCGGTCTGGTGCGCAACCACCGGGTGACGCTGGCCAACCGTCCGGCCAGCAGTTCGATGTCGAACACCGCCGCCCGGTCGGTTTCCTCGACCGGGTCGAGCAGGTCGAACAGCAGGGTGCCCAGACCAGCCTGGTTGAGCACCTCGGAGACGAACCGGTTGCGCGGGCTGTGCCGGCCGCTGCCACTGCCGTGCGCGAACAACACGATGCCCGGCGTGCCCTCGGGCACGTTCAGTGTGCCGTGCAGGGTGATTCCAGCCATCGGAATGGCCACCTCGGACTCACCCGTCTGTTTCACGACCATGTTCCACCTCCCCGATTGCCTCACCGGGCCGATACCCGGTTCGGAACCGATCACCCGCCATGGTGACGGGGCGGTGGCGGGCCGCGCAGGCAAGGTGGCAGGCTGCTGACGGCCTGAGGGGGCATACATGACATTTGACGTGGAAGCCGTCCGTTCCCAGTATCCAGCGCTTTCTGATGGGTTCGCCTATCTGGATGGCGCGGCCGGGACCCAGTTGCCGCACGCGGTGATCGATGCGATCGCCAACGCCTACCGCGTCGGTGTCGGCAACCTGGGCGGCGCGTTCCCGGCCAGCCACCGGTCCGAGGCCATCGAGGCCGGCTGCCGGCAGGCGTTGGCCGACCTGGTCGGCGGGCGACCGGACGGGGTGCTGTTGGGGCCGAACATGACCACCCTGACCTACCGGTTGTCCCGCACGTTGGCGAGCACCTGGCGACCCGGCGACGAGGTGGTGGTGTCCCAACTGGACCACGACGCGAACGTGCGGCCGTGGGTGCAGGCCGCCGCACGGGTCGGCGCCACGGTGCGCTGGGCACAGGTGGACCCGGCGACCGGGGAACTACCGGCCGAGCAGTACGACCGGCTGGTGTCCGACCGCACCCGGTTGGTCGCGGTCACCGCGGCCAGCAACGCGCTGGGCACCCGTCCGGACGTCCCGGCGATCACCGCCCGGGCGCACGCGGTCGGTGCGTTGACCTACGTGGACGGTGTGCACTACACCCCGCACGGCCCGGTGGACGTGGCCTCGCTGGGCGCCGACTTCTACGCGACCAGCGCGTACAAGTGGTCCGGACCGCACATCGGCGCGGTGGTCGCCGACCCGGGCCTGTTGGACACCCTGCGGCCGGACAAGTTGGCGTCCTCCCCGGACGAGGTGCCGCACCGCTTCGAGACCGGGACCGCGCCGTTCGCCGACCTGGCCGGGGTGACCGCCGCCGTGGACCACCTGGCCGGGTTGGACCCGACCGCCACCGGAAGCCGCCGGGAACGCCTGCTCACCTCGATGGCCACGGTGGCCGCCCACGAGCAGGCCCTGTTCACCGTGCTGCTGGACGGACTGGAGTCGATGGCCGCGGTGACCTGCTACGGCCGGGCGGCCCGGCGCACGGCCACCGCCTACCTCAACGTGGCCGGGCACACCCCGCGCGCCGTCGCCGAACACCTGGCCCGGGCCAGGGTGAACGTGTGGAACGGGCACAACTACGCCTGGGAACTGACCCGGGTGCTGGGCATCCGGGACTCGGGCAGCGCGGTGCGGGTCGGGCTGGTGCACTACAACAACCGGGCCGAGGTGGACCGCTTCCTGACCGCGGTGGCCACACTGGCCGGTTGACCCGGCCGCCGCTCACACCACCAGGTGCACCGGGTGTGGGTGGCGGAGGAAGTCGTGGTGGGAGATCTCCCAGCCGTAGGCGCCGGCCAGCGCGAACACCACCACGTCGCCGACCCGCAGCCGATCCACCGGCACCCCCCGGGCGAACACGTCCCGGGGGGTGCACAACTCCCCGGCCAGGTCCACGGTCGTGTCGCGGATCTCGGGGCGGGGCCAGGGGTAGGGCCACCGGTCGGTCGGCAGCACGGTGAACGGGTGGTTCATCCGCCACGCACTGGGCAGTCGGAAGTGGTGCATTCCCCCTCGTAGTACGGCGAAGTTCCGGTCGTGGGTGCGCTTCACGTCGATCACCTCGGCGGCGTACCAGCCGGCCTGCGCCACCAGGCGACGACCCGGTTCGAACACCAGTCGCACCCCGTCGGGCACCGAGACCGAACGCAGTGCCACGCCGAGGGCGGCCAGGTCGAACCGGCCGGCACCGACGTAGTCGACTCCGATGCCCCCGCCCACGTCCACGGTGCGTAGTGCCATGCCGTGCCGGTGGGCCACCCGCACCGACCAGCGCACCGCCTCGGCGACGAACGCGGCGTGCGCGGCGGCGTCGGTGTTGTTCGATGCGGCGTGCAGGTGGAACCCGCGCAGGTCGATGCCGGGCAGTGACCGGGCCAGCCGGATCGCCTCTCCGACCAGCGCTGGGTCCATCCCGAACTGGGTGGGTTCCCCGGTCATCCGGTGGCTGCCGGCCAGCGACACCTCTGCCCGGTTCACCCGCAGCGCCACCGGTGCGGTCCGGCCGGCGGCCTGGGCCAACCGGGCAAGCCGGCGCAGTTCATGCACCGACTCGACGTTGACCTGGGTCACGCCCAGGTCCAGCAGGCCGGCCAGGTCCGCATCGGTCT
>DATCWR010000086.1:0-73054 GCA_036566245.1 Mycobacteriales bacterium
GCCAGCAGGTGCCCCGGGGCGTCCTCGCCCAGGATCTCCATGGCCCGGCGCACCCTGGCGCCGGCGGCCACCGCGGCACGTGCCGAGCGCCGCAGGTTCGCGTCGTCGAAGTTGGCCAACCGGTTGGCGGTGGCCCGCACCTCACGACGCATCCGACGTTCCTCCCAGGCCAGCACGCTCTCGTGCGCCCCCAGGCGGGTCAACATCGCCCCGATCGCGTCACCGTCACGGACCACCACCCGGTCGATGCCACGTACCTCACGCGCCTTGGCCCCGATACCCAGCCTCCGCGCCGCGCCCACCAGGGCGAGTGCGGCTTCCGGACCCGGGCAGGTGACCTCCAACGAGGAGGACCGACCCGGCTCGGTCAGCGAGCCGTGCGCCAGGAAGGCACCCCGCCAGGCCGCCTCGGCGTCACACACCCCGCCGGACACGATCTGCGGCGGCAATCCGCGAACGGGCCGGCCTCGCATGTCGAGCAGTCCGGTCTGCCGGGCCAGCCCCTCGCCGTCCCGACTCACCCGCAACACGTAGCGGTTGCCCTTACGGATTCCGCCACCGGCCAACACGTGCACGTCGGTGGTGTGGCCATAGACCTCGCCGATGTCCCGGCGCAGCCTGCGGGCGACCGAACCGGTGTCCAGTTCGGCCTCCACCACCACCCGTCCACCCACGATGTGCAGCCCCCCGGCGAACCGCAGCAGGGCAGCTATCTCCGACCTGCGGCAGCAGGTCTTGGTTACCGTGAGGCGGCTGAGCTCGTCTTTCACCGCCGGCGTCATCGCCATTCGTGTGCCTCCCCGTGTGTAGCGCTTTCAGCCGGAGCCCAACTCCAGCCCGGTCCGGAGACGCGCGCGAGCGCATCGGCGAACCGCGCTGGGTCGTGGCGCGGACTGCCGTCGTCGGCGGCGACGGGTGCGAGCACCAGCGCCGCGCCGAGCGATGTCACCGTGGACACCAGTGCGTCGGTGTCCACCACCGAGTCGACATCGGCGATCACCGTGTCGACACGAAGTTCTGGTGCGTGCTCGAACAGCACGCGTAGGTGTTCCTCGGGAGAGAACCCGTCGGTCTCCCCCGGCTGTGGCGCCAGGTTGAGGGCGACCACCCGGCGCGCGGAGGTGGTCAGCAGCGCGTCAAGGAGTTCGGGGACCAGAACGTGCGGCAGCACGCTGGTGAACCAGGAGCCGGGACCGAGTAGAACCACGTCGGCGTCCTCGATCGCCTGCACCGCGGCCGGGCACGCCGAGGGCTGCGACGGTGCCAACGAGACCGACACCACCCGACCCGGTGTGGTGGCCACCGCCACCTGACCGCGGATCCGTCGGACCTGGTCCGGGTCGTCCTTGCCGACGCCCAGCACGTCGGCCTCGATCCGCAACGGCACGGTACTCATCGGCAGTACCCGGCCGACCGCGCCCACGGCTCTGCCGACGAAGTCCAGCGCGGCCACCGTGTCACCGAGCATCTCGGCCAGGCCGGTGATGAGCAGGTTGCCGACCGCGTGACCGGCCAGCGCGCCGTGGCCCCCGAAACGATATTGGACGGCCTGGGCCCACATCCGTCCGGTTGGATCGGAACCCGCCAACGCGGCGAGCGCCATCCGCAGGTCACCTGGGGGCAGCGCACCGAGTTCACGGCGCAACCGACCGGAGGAACCGCCGTCGTCGGCAACCGTGACCACCGCGGTCAGCCGACAGGTCAGTCGCCGTAGTGCCGACAGTGAGGCAGCCAGTCCATGTCCCCCGCCCATCGCGACGACGCGCGGTCCGGCATCCGGGCTGCCCATGAGTGCGCTCCTGTTCCCTCGACCCCACCACGGCACCGGATGGCAGCCGCAGGTTCGGTACCCAACCGGGCCTCATCACTCGCGGCCCAGGTCACGGTGCACGACCTTGGCCACCACACCGTCTCCGGCGAGCAGGGACGCGAGTTCCTCGGCCATCGCCACCGACCGGTGTTTGCCACCGGTGCACCCGACCGCGAGGGTGAGGTACCGCCTGCCCTCGCGTTGGTAGCCCGCACCGAGCAACCGGAGCAGTTCGTGGTACCGGCTCAGAAAGTCCTTCGCCCCGGCCTGGCTCAACACGTAGTCACGTACCTCCGGGTCACAGCCCGTCTGCGGACGCAACTCGGGGATCCAGTGTGGATTGGGCAGGAACCGCACGTCGACCACGAGGTCGGCATCCAGCGGCAGCCCGTACTTGTAGCCGAAGGACAACACGGTCGCCCGCATGGCTGGTTGGGCGACCTCTCCGAATGCCGCCTCGATCTTGTGCCGCAGACCGTGCACGTTCAGATGGCTGGTGTCGATGACCAGGTCCGCCTCACCGCGCAGACCGCGCAGCAGGTCCCGCTCGGCGGCGATGCCGTCCACCAACCGCCCGTCACCCTGGAGCGGATGCTGACGCCGGACGTTCTCGAAACGACGGATCAGCACCTCCTCGGCCGCCTCCAGGAAGAGCACCTTGGGGCGGTAACCGCGGCGGTCCAGGTCGGTGATCACCCCGCGCAGGTCACCGGAGAAGGCGCGGCTGCGCACGTCCATCACCACCGCCACCCTGGTGATACCTCCGCCGGCCCGACTGCCCAGATCGACCATGGTGGCGATGAGTTCGGGGGGAAGGTTGTCCACCACGAAGTAGCCGAGGTCCTCCAGGCACTTGGCCGCGGTGCTACGGCCGGCACCGGACAGCCCGGAGACGATCACCACATCCAGCCCAACCGCGCTGGGACCCGCCCGTTCACTCACCACGATCCCTCCCCCGTGCGATGGCCACACCCGGTGCCACCGGTCCCCCGTCGTCCTGGTTCCGGTCCGCGGTGGGGTCGACCACATCGTCTCGGACACGCGTGTCGCCGCGCAGTGCGGCCAGCACACTCTGCGCGGTGCGGTGACCGATACCGGGGACCGACACAATCTCTTCCTCGGTTGCCATCCGGAGTCGCTTGAGCGAACCGAACCTGGCGAGCAGCGCCCGGCGCCTGGTCTCACCCAGTCCTGGCACCTCGTCGAGTGCGGACCGGGTCATCGCGCGCGACCGGCGTTGGCGGTGGTAGGTGATGGCGAACCGGTGGGCCTCGTCCCGTACCCGCTGGAGTAGGTACAGGGCCTCCGAACGGCGGGGCAGGATCAGCGGTTGGTCGTCGCCGGGAAGCCACACCTCCTCCATCCGCTTGGCCAGCCCGACCAGCGCCACGTCCTCGATCCCCAGTTCCACCAACACGTGGGAGGCGGCCGCCACCTGGGGGGCGCCACCGTCCACAACGACCAGGTTGGGGGGATAGGCGAATTTCCGGGGCTTCCCGGTCGCGGGATCGATCGGGCCGGCCGAGGGTCGGCCCTCCTCCTCGGCGGCGGCAGTGGGATCCTCTGCCATCTCCCCGGTCCGCATCCGCTCGTCCAGATACCGGCTGAACCTGCGTCGCACCGTCTCGGCGATCCAGACCGTGTCGTCACCGTCGGGGGTCCTGATGGAGAACCGTCGGTACTGGTTGCGGCGGGGCAGACCGTCCTCGAACACGACCATGCTGGCCACCACGTTGGTGCCCTGCACGTGCGAGACGTCGAAGCACTCGATGCGCAACGGTGCGTCGTCCAGACCCAGCGCCTGCTGGATCTCGGCCAACGCCTGGCTGCGCGCGGTCAGGTCGCTGGCTCTCCTGAGCTTGTGCCGGGCGAACGCCTGCTCGGCGTTGCGTTGCACCGTGTCCATCAGGGAGCGTTTGTCCCCGCGCATGGGCACGCGCAGCCGGACCCTGGCACCGCGGCGCTCGGACAACCACTCGGTCAGGGTCTGGACATCCTCCGGCAGCTCGGGTACAAGAACCTCGCGCGGCACGTACTCGGAGAACTCAGTCTCCGCCCCGTAGATCTGGGTCACGAACTGCTCGACCAGATCACCGGTGGACACCTGCGCGACCTTGTCGATGACCCAGCCACGCTGACCACGGACCCGCCCGCCGCGCACGTGGAAGACCTGTACGGCGGCTTCCAGGTCGTCCTGGGCGAACGCCACCACGTCGGCGTCGGTGCCGTCGCCGAACACCACGGCCTGCTTCTCCATGGCGCGGGTCAACGCGCCGATGTCGTCGCGCAGCCGGGCCGCCCGTTCGAACTCCAGGTCGGCCGCGGCCTGGCGCATCTCGCGCTCCAGCCGGCGCACCATGGTGTCGGTGCGCCCGGCCATGAAGTCACAGAAATCCTCGACGATGCGCCGGTGCTCGGCCGCGTCGACCCTGTTGACGCAGGGTGCCGAGCACCGGTCTATGTAGCCGAGCAGACACGGTCGGCCACTGGCCCGGGCCCGTTTGAAGACGTTGCCCGAGCAGGTCCGGGCCGGGAAAACCCTCAACAACAGGTCGAGGGTCTCCCTGATCGCCCAGGCATGCGGGTACGGTCCGAAGTAGCGCACCCCCTTCCTCCGGCGGCCACGCATGACCTGGAGGCGGGGATACTCCTCGTAGAGGGTCACCGCCAGACTCGGGTAGCTCTTGTCGTCGCGGTACCTGACGTTGAACCGCGGGTCGAACTCCTTGATCCAGTTGTACTCGAGTTGCAGCGCCTCGACCTCGGTGGTGACCACGGTCCACTCGACCGACGCGGCCGAGGTCACCATCGTGCGGGTACGGGGATGCATCCCGGCGAGGTCGGTGAAGTAGGACGCCAGTCGGCTGCGTAGGCTCTTGGCCTTGCCGACGTAGATCACCCGTCCGTGTTCGTCGCGGAACCGGTAGACCCCGGGTTCGTCTGGCACGGTCCCGGGTGCGGGACGGTACGTCGACGGGTCAGGCACGGGTTGAGCGTACGCCGAACCCACGACTGGACCGGTGACGTCGGAGGGCGGTCGCCTGGTCACCGGTGCGGTGAACGACGGACAGCGTACCCGGTGTGTGGGTCAGGTGAACTGTGTCAACCGGTCGGCGGAGGGCCCGTGACGAAGGACATGTCGGTGGAGGTGGTGCTGGACGACGGCCATCACCCGGTGGAGGGGCGGCGCTCGGTGCGACTGCGCTGGCTCGCCGACGATCCCCTGGCCGTCCGGGTCGACGTGGTGGGCGCACCGGGCGGGCCGTGGGTGGTGCTGCGCGACGTGCTGCGCGCGGGTCTGCTCCGGCCGACCGGGATCGGTCAGGTGCGGGTCGGCCCGGTCGGCACGCACGTTACCCTGACCCTCCGGTCTGCCGGCCGACTGCTCGTCACCCGCATCCTGGCCGAGCGACTGCGTGCCTTCCTCGACCAGACCGAGACGGTGGTGGCCGCCGGGTCCGAGTCGTGCGACAGGTCGCTGGACGCTGCCCTGGACTCGCTGCTCCACCGGTCCTGACCGCCGCGGCCGGCCGGCCACCGGTCAACCGCGGTCGCCGAGGAGTTGACGCAGGAACCGACCGGTGTGGCTGGCCTCGACCGCGGCCACCTGCTCGGGGGTTCCCTCGGCGACCACCGTGCCGCCCCCACCGCCGCCCTCCGGACCCATGTCCACGATCCAGTCCGCGGTCTTGATCACGTCAAGGTTGTGTTCGATCACCACGACCGTGTTGCCCTGGTCCACCAGTCGGCCCAGCACCCCGAGCAACTTGTGCACGTCCTGGAAGTGCAGCCCGGTGGTCGGCTCGTCGAGGATGTACACGGTGCGCCCGGTGGAGCGCTTCTGCAACTCACTGGAGAGCTTGACCCGCTGGGCCTCCCCGCCGGACAGGGTCGGCGCCGGTTGGCCGAGTCGGACGTAGCCCAGGCCCACGTCGACCAGGGTCCGCAGGTGCCGGTGGATGGCCGGGATGGCCTCGAAGAACTCGCAGGCCTCCTCGATCGGCATGTCCAGTACCTCGGCGATCGTCCTGCCCCGGTACCGCACCTCCAGGGTCTCCCGGTTGTACCTGGCCCCCTTGCACACCTCGCACGGGACGTACACGTCGGGCAGGAAGTTCATCTCGATCCTGATGGTGCCGTCTCCGGCGCACGCCTCACAACGTCCGCCCTTGACGTTGAACGAGAACCGGCCGGGCTGGTAACCACGCACCTTCGCCTCGGTGGTGCCGGCGAACAGTTTGCGGATGTGGTCGAACACCCCGGTGTAGGTGGCCGGGTTGGAACGTGGGGTGCGTCCGATCGGCGACTGGTCCACGCCGACCACCTTGTCGACGTGGTTCAGGCCCCGTACCCGCCGGTGCCGGCCCGGCACCACCCGGGCGCCGTTGATCCTGTTGGCCAGTACGGCGTAGAGGATGTCGTTCACCAGGGTGGACTTGCCCGAACCCGACACCCCGGTGACCGCCACGAAGCAGCCCAGCGGGAAGGACACGTCGATGCCCCGCAGGTTGTGCTCCCGGGCGCCCTCCACCACCAGTGCCCGGCCCCGGGTGGGCTGGCGCCGCACCGCCGGTGGCTCGATCCGCCGACGTCCGGCCAGGTACCCGCCGGTGATCGACTCCGGGTTGGCCAGCAGCTCCTCCACCGGTCCGCTGACCACCACCCGACCGCCGTGTTCACCGGCCCCCGGACCGATGTCGACCACCCAGTCGGCGGTGCGGATGGTGTCCTCGTCGTGTTCCACCACGATCAGGGTGTTACCCAGGTCCCGCAGCCGCAGCAGGGTCTCGATCAGTCGGTGGTTGTCCCGTTGGTGCAGCCCGATGGACGGCTCGTCGAGCACGTACAGCACGCCGACCAGGCCCGATCCGATCTGGGTGGCCAGTCGGATGCGTTGGGCCTCACCGCCGGCCAGTGTCGCGGCCGGCCGGTTCAACGACAGGTAGTCCAGGCCCACGTCGACCAGGAAACCCAGTCGGGCGTGCACCTCCTTGAGGACCCGCTCGGCGATCAGGCGTTCTCGTTCGGTCAGGTCCAGTCCCCGCAGGAACTCCCCGGCCTGGGCGATGGGTAGCGCGCACAGTTCGGCGATGGACCGGTCGCCCAGGGTGACCGCGAGTACCTCGGGCTTGAGCCTGGCGCCCTGACAGGTCGGGCAGGGCACCTCCCGCATGTAGCCCTCGTACTTTTCCCGGCTGTACTCACTGTCGGTCTCGGTGTGCCGCCGCTCGATCCAGGGCACCACCCCCTCGTAGGAGGTGTAGTAGGCCCGTTCGCGTCCGTACCGGTTGCGGTACCGCACGTGCACCTGGGTGGGGTGGCCGTACAGGATCGCCTTCTGGGCCCGCGCCGGCAGTCGGTCCCACCGGGTGCGCAGGTCGAAACCGACCCCGTCAGCCAGCGCACCGAGCAGGCGCTGGAAGTACTCGCTGGTCTGCCCGGACGACCAGGGTGCGATGGCCCCCTCCTCCAGGGTTCGTTCGGGATCGGGCACGACCAGTTCGGGGTCGACCTCCTTGCGCGTTCCCAGTCCGGTGCACTCCGGGCAGGCACCGAACGGCGAGTTGAACGAGAACGACCGCGGCTCCAACGCCTCGAAGGACAGGTCGTCATACAGGCAGGCCAGGTGCTCGGAGAACATCCGCTCGCGGTTGGGATCGTCCTCCGGGGCGTCCACCAGGTCCAGCAGGACCAGTCCCCCACCGAGCCCGAGCGCGGTCTCGACCGAGTCGGTCAGCCGCCGCTTCGCCGACTCCCTGACCGCGAGCCGGTCCACCACCACCTCGATGGTGTGCTTCTCCTGCTTCTTCAACTTCGGCGGGTCGGTGAGCGGGTACACGGCCCCGTCCACCCGGGCCCGCGAGTACCCCTTCGACTGGAGGTCGGCGAACAGGTCGACGTACTCCCCCTTGCGGGCCCGCACCACCGGGGCGAGCACCTGGAACCGGGTGCCCTCGGGCATCTCCAGGATGCGGTCCACGATCTGCTGCGGTGTCTGCCGGGAGATCGGGCGGCCACACCGGGGACAGTGCGGCCGGCCGATCCGGGCGTAGAGCAGTCGCAGGTAGTCGTAGACCTCGGTGATCGTGCCGACCGTGGACCGCGGGTTGCGGGACGTCGACTTCTGGTCGATGGACACCGCCGGGGACAGGCCCTCGATGAAGTCCACGTCCGGCTTGTCCATCTGGCCGAGGAACTGACGCGCGTAGGCGGACAGTGACTCCACGTACCTGCGCTGGCCCTCGGCGAAGATCGTGTCGAAAGCCAGACTCGACTTGCCCGACCCGGACAGCCCGGTGAACACCACCAGGCTGTTACGGGGCAGGTCAAGGTTGACGTCTTTGAGGTTGTGCTCGCGCGCTCCGCGCACGATGAGGCGGTCGGCCACGGTGGGTTCAGCTCCGGACATGCTGAGACAGGGTCTGCGCCAATCTAGCCATGGGGCACGACGGTTTCTTCCCGTCCGTGCGCACGCTACGCCCGGCCACCGACGCCCGCCGGCCCGCGCGGGCAGGCGCCTCGCTAACATCGACCGACCGCAGGCGCGGGATCACCCAGCGCGACCGATCGGGCAGGTGTGACCGGTCACCGGTCTGTGCCAGCGCACCACCGCACTCCAGGAGGGATGACCAGTGGCCTACACCGGACAGGTGTCCGTGGGGGGCGCCGCCGACATTCGCGAGCTGCCAGCCCTGTCCATCGGCAAGTTGGCCGTCGGCCCGATGGACAACAACGCCTACCTGCTGCGGTGCCGAGCCTCCGGACAGACCGTCCTGGTCGACGCGGCCAACGAACCTTCGCGGCTGCTCGACTGGATCGGTGACGGACTGCACGCGGTGATCACCACCCACCAGCACCCGGATCACTGGCAGGGGCTGGCCGAGGTGGTGGCCGCCACCGGCGCCCGCACCGTGGCACACCCGCTGGACGCCGGCGCGCTGCCGGTGCCGACCGACGAGACGGTCGAGCACGGGGACGCGATCCGGTTCGGTGAGGTCACCCTGCGGGTGATCCACCTGCGCGGGCACACCCCGGGCAGCATCGCGCTGTGTTACGACGACCACGAGGGCCACCCGCACCTGTTCACCGGGGACTCCCTGTTTCCCGGCGGACCGGGCAAGACGGTCGGGGAGACCAACTTCACCTCGCTGATGGACGATCTGGAGGAACGGGTCTTCCGGCCGCTGCCCGACACGACCTGGGTGTACCCCGGGCACGGCGATGACACCACGCTGGGTGCTGAGCGACCACACCTCGGGCAATGGCGTGCCCGGGGCTGGTGACCCGGAGGGCTGGGAGGTAGCTCAGCGCGGTTCCTGCGTGCGCTCGGCGGTGTGAACGGGTCTCCGCGGGCCCGCGTTCGCATCATGACCGAACGCCCACCCACGCTTCATCCGAGCGGGTGCCGGTCGGAGCGAAATTGTTCTTGACCTTGACGCAGGGTCAGGGCTGCAAGCTCCTCCCATGACCACAACACAGGCCATCGAGATCGCCGGGCTCACCAAGTCCTACGGCGACCACCCGGTGCTGCGCGGCGTCGACTTCGACGTGGTGCCGGGCAGCATCTTTGCCCTGCTCGGCTCCAACGGAGCGGGCAAGACCACCGTCGTGAGGATCCTCTCCACGCTGCTGAGGGCGGATCGCGGGACCGTCACCGTCAACGGCTTCGACGTCGCCGGGCAGGCGGCCGACGTACGGGAGTCGATCAGCCTCACCGGACAGTTCGCTGCCGTGGACGAGATCCTCACCGGACGGGAGAACCTGGTGCTCGTCGCCAGGCTGCGGCACCTCAAGGATCCGCGCCGCATCGCGGACGACCTGCTCGCTCGCTTCTCGCTGACCGATGCCGGCGGGCGAAAGGTGTCGACGTACTCCGGTGGCATGCGCCGGCGCCTCGACATCGCGATGAGCCTGATCGGAAACCCGCCGGTCATCTTCCTCGACGAGCCGACCACCGGCCTGGACCCGCAGGTGCGCATCGAGGTGTGGGAAGCCGTCAAGGAGCTGGCGCGGGGCGGCACCACCGTGCTGCTCACCACGCAGTACCTCGACGAGGCCGAGCAGCTCGCCGACCGGATCGCGATCCTCCACGAGGGCCGGATCATCGCGAACGGAACCCTCGCCGAGCTCAAGCAGTTGCTCCCGCCGGCCAAGGTCGAGTACGTCGAGAAGCAGCCGAGTCTCGAGGACATCTTCCTGTCGATCGTCGGCCACGACACCACCACTGCCAGCGCGCACGACGACTCGGCGGCCGCGCCGGCCGGCACGGACAACTAAGGAATGACGATGAACAAGCACTTCTTCTCCGACACCGCCACCCTGACGGGACGCTCCCTGCGTCACATCCTGCGCAGCCCGGACACCATCATCACCACCGCCATCACACCGATCGCGATGCTGCTGCTGTTCGTCTACGTCTTCGGCGGGGCGATCGACACCGGCGGCGACAGGTACGTGAACTACCTACTGCCCGGCATCCTGCTCATCACGGTGGCTTCCGGCATCGCCTACACGGCATACCGGCTCTTCACCGATGTCTCGGACGGCATCTTCGAGCGGTTCCAGTCGATGCCGATCGCGCGCTCGGCTGTGCTGTGGGCGCACGTGCTGACCTCGGTGGTCGCGAACCTGGTCTCACTCACGCTCGTCGTCCTCGTCGCTGTGGTGATGGGCTTTCGCTCGGGAGCCGGCGTCCTCGCCTGGCTCGGGGTCCTCGGCATCCTCGTGCTCTTCACCCTGGCCCTGACCTGGCTGGCGGTGATCCCCGGCCTCACCGCGAAGTCGGCCGACGGGGTGAGCGGGTTCTCCTACCCGTTGATCTTCCTGCCGTTCATCAGCTCGGCCTTCGTGCTCACCTCCGGCATGCCGGACCCGGTGCGCTGGTTCGCTGAGAACCAACCGGTCACCTCGATCGCGAACACGCTCCGCAACCTGTACGCCGAGCAGCCGGTCGGCAACGACGTCTGGACCGCCCTTGCCTGGTGCGTCGGCCTCCTGGCCGTCGCCTATGTGCTCGCGATGCGTGCCTACCGCCGCAAGATCGCCTGAGCCCGACCCGACATTCCAACGAACACCCGTGAGGAGAGGACAGATGAACAACATCATGACCAAGCTGATCGGCGACAGGAAGGAATGGAAACGGATGGAGGCGCGTGCGAACGCGCTGCCCTGCGACTACCGGATCGTCTACGGCGAGATGAAGTCGTACATGTGGCGGTTCACCACCGGTGACGGCATGGACATCGTCGCCATCCTCAGGGAGGTGCTGGAGGAGTTCGAAGCCGGCGCGTCCGGTGGCAGGCGGGCGCTGGAGGTTACCGGCGAGGATGTCGCAGCGTACTGCGATGCTCGTCTGGGTGGCTCCAACCCCCACGACCGCTACCTGGAGAAGTGGCGGGACTCCCTCAACCAGGAAGTGAAGAAGCAGCTCTGACATGCTCACGATCAGCCAGCTCGCCGCCTACGCCGGCGTGACCGTGCGCGCGGTACGCCACTACCACGCCAAGGGCCTGCTGCCCGAGCCTGAACGGGACCACTCGGGCTACCGGCGGTACGACGCCGCGGCCGTGGTCGGGCTGATCCGGATCAGGACACTGGCCGACGCCGGTGTACCGCTCTCGCGGGTGCAGGAACTCCTGGCGGCCGACGAGGCGGAGTTCGCAGCGGCGGTCGAGGACATCGACCGCCGCCTGCGCGCCGAGATCCGCGAGCGGCAGCGTCTCCGCGAGCGGATCGTGCAACTCGAGGCCGGCGACAGCCTGGCGCTGCCGCCGGAGGCGGTGGCCTACCTGGACCGCCTCCGCGAGCTTGACGTCCCGCAGCGGGCGATCGAATTGGAGCGTGATGCCTGGATCCTGGTGGCGGCGCAGCTCCCCGAACAGATGCCGACGCTGATGACGCTGAAGAGCGCTCAACTCGACACCCCGGCCGTCACCGCGATCTACCTCGACCTCGTGGAGGCGGCCGACTGGAAAGCCGACGACCCGCGGCTACCGGCGTTCGCCGACCGGCTGGTGTCGCTGATCGAGGAGTCGGCCAAGGCCTGGGAGGACTACGACTCCGCTGACCTCGCGCTCGACGACGACCTGGTCGAACTGCTCGACTCGGTCTTCCTCAACTCGGTACCCATCGCACCGCGCCTGATGAAGCTCCTCGAGGAGCGCGGCTGGACGGGGTGGACAAGGCTTGAACGCATGGACTCCGCGCCCATGATTTCGAGGAGATCGTCAAGGTGACCGGTCAGCCGATGGTGTGGGTGGCTCCTCCCGGCACCATCGACTGAGAGCCCCGGCGCGTGATGCCGTTGACGTCGGGGCTCTCGGCCTGGGTCGGAGCACGCTACCCGGACACCGGCAGGTACCTGTTCCACCAGTCCAGGATCGCCTCGAACCGGGCGATCCGGTGGCTGGGCAGCCCGGACCGGGACAGCTCGTGGCCCTCTCCGGGGAACAGCAGCAGCTCGGTCGGCACGCCGCGCAGCTTCAGCGTGACGAACAGCCGTTGCGCCTGCTCCACCGGGCAGCGCCAGTCATGCTCGGAGTGGACGATCAGCAGCGGGGTGTTGATCTGGTCCGCGAAGGACAGCGGGCTCTGCGCGGCGCGGCGTTCGGCGTCCCCGTAGTACTGCTCGGCGAAGAACCAACCGATGTCGCTGGACCCGGCGAAACTGTCCAGCGCGTTGACCGCCCGCTCGCTGATCGCGGCCACGAACCGGTCGGTGTGCCCGACCAGCCAACTGGTCATGAATCCACCATGTGAGCCACCCATCACCCCGACCCGGTCACCGTCCAGGTCCGCGGCGGCAAGTGCGTGGTCGAGCAGTGCGTACAGGTCGACCGCCGAGATGGCGCCCACGTCGTGGCGAATGGCCAGTCCGTGTGCCCTGCCGTACCCGGAGGAACCCCTCGGGTTGCCCATCACCACCGCGTAGCCCGCCCCGGCGTAGACCTGGGCCTCGTCGAACAGCGTCCAGCCGTACTGGGCGAACGGTCCACCGTGGATCATCAGCAACACCGGATGTGGACCGGGTCCGTCCGGACGGACCACCCATCCGTGCACCGGGTACCCGTCCGGCGCGGTCGCGGTGATCTCCTCGGGTGCGCGCACCCGCCCGGTCGCGGCCAACCCGGCTCCGAAGTCGGTCAGCACCCGTTCCTGACCGTCGACCAGTGCCACCAACTCGCCCGCGTTGACGCCGTCGGCGACCGTGGCCACAACCACCCCGGATGCCTCGTCGTAGGCCCTGACCTGGCGGTGTCCGGCCAGCAGCGTCTCCACCGCTCCCTCGCCAGACACCAGCAACAGGTCGACCGCACCCCGGTTCTCGCTACCGAACAGAACCCCGTGGCCGGTGACCACGGTGCGGCCGGTGCCGTCACCACGGTGGAGTGTCTCGGCATCGGTGAGTCGACATGGCGGGGCGGAGCCATCCACACCCACCGCGTACAGCCCCACGTTGCGGGCCACGAAGTCCACCCCGCTCGGACCGGTCTCGGCACCGCAGAGGTACAGCGTGGCACCGTCGGGCGAGAAGGCCGGTTGTCCCACGCCGAGGGTGGTGTCGGTGACCTGGCGCAGGCCCGTTCCGTCGGGAGCGCAGACGAACACGTCGGTACGCAGGTCGGTATCCCGCCCCTCGTGCCGGGCCGCGCAGAACGCGAGCAGCGACGAGTCCGGACTCCAGGTCACGTCGGTGTGGTCGTGGTCGCCGTCGGTCACCCGCACCGGCTCGGCTCCGGCGGTGAACGGGTCCAGCACGAAGACGTGCGTGCGGCGGTCCAGGACGAACCCGATGTTGTCCCGGCGGAAGTTCAGGGTGGTGATGCGCCGCGGTGGTTCCTTGTCCGGTCCGACGCCGTCCCTGGTCCCGTACCGACCGTCCTCGGGCACCCTGGCCACGTAGGCGAGGTGGGTGGAGTCCGGGCTCCACACCGGGGCGCCGGCGCCCAGCGGGTGCTGGGCGTCGGTGCTGATCGCCCAGGCGTCACCGCCGTGGGTGGGCATCAGGTGGAGCTGCGGTTTGCCGCCCTTGTCCGCGCGCAGGAAGGCCAACCACCGTCCGTCCGGAGAGAACCGGGCCGAGGTGTCCCGCCAGCCGTGGGTGAGCTGCCGCGGCTCGGCCGAACCGTCGGTCGGCACGATCCACAGTGTGCTGCGGTAGGAATCCTCGGCCAGGTCGAGGCTGGTCACCTCGACCACGGCGGTGGTTCCGTCGGGTGACAGGGTCGGTACGCCGGGGATACGGAGAAGTTCCAGATCGGAGGGCTTCATGCCGGGAACCTTAGCCTGACTAATAAAATCCCGGCTAGGGTCGGTCCATGACAAGGACTGTCTATTCCGGCGGAACGGTCTTCGACGGTACCGGGGCCAGCCCGGCCCGGGCCGACGTGGTCGTCGAGTCCGGACGGATCCTGGACGTGGGCGTCGGCCTGGACGGCGACGAGGTGGTCGACTGCACCGGCACGACCGTGCTACCCGGACTGTTCGACTGCCACGTGCACGTGACCATGTCCACCATCGATCCGCTGGCCATCGTGCGGCGTCCGTTCTCGCTCCAGTTCTACGAGGCCGCGGAGAACCTCCGCCGCACCCTGGCGGTCGGGGTGACCAGCGTGCGCGACGCCGGCGGCGCTGATCTGGGCATCCAGACCGCGCAGGCCACCGGACTGGTCGCCGGCCCACGGATGCGGATCGCGATCTCGATGCTCAGTCAGACCGGTGGGCACGGCGACGACTGGGAGGTGGCAGGCTGTCACGTGCCGATGTTCGTGGCGCATCCCGGCCGCCCCTCCGGTCTGGTCGACGGGCCCGAGCAGATGCGTCGGAAGGTTCGGGAACTCATCCGGGCCGGCGCGGACGTGATCAAGGTGGCGACAAGCGGTGGGGTGCTCTCACCTCGCGACGATCCTCGGCACGGCCATTTTCGGGACGCCGAGATCGCCGTCCTGGTCGAGGAGGCCACCGCGGCCGGGATCTTCGTGATGGCACACGCGCAGGCCACCGAAGGGATCAAGGTGGCCATCCGTAACGGGGTGCGCTCGATCGAGCACGGCATCTACCTCGACGACGAGGCCATCGCGATGATGCTCGACCGTGGCACCTGGCTGGTTCCCACCCTGGTCGCGCCGCGCGGCGTGATCGAGGCCGCCGAGGCCGGAATGGGGCTGCCGCCGGAGGTGGTGGCCAAGGCTCGCCTGGTCATGGAGCAGCACACCGACTCGGTGCGCCGGGCCATCGCCGCGGGGGTACGGGTCGCCATGGGCACCGACTCGGGGGTCACCCCGCACGGGCAGAACCTGCGGGAGCTCCCGCTGATGGCCGACTGCGGCATGACCCCCGAACAGGTGCTGCACGCCACCACGCTGTCGGCGGCCCGACTGCTCGGGGTGGCCGACGAGCTGGGTTCGCTGGAACCGGGCAAGCGTGCCGACCTGGTGGTCGTCGACGGCGACGCGTTGGCGCTCGACAACCTGGACCGACGGGTCCACGCCGTCTACCAGGACGGCCGACTGGTCGCCGGAACTCCGCTGCCGTAGGCGGCCTCGGGCTGTCCACCGTGGCCTATGGCAGGTCGAACTCGTTGTCCCGGGCACCGGCCAGGAACGCGTCCCACTCCGAGCGGGTGAACACCAGGACCGGGCCGGTCGGATCCTTCGCGTCGCGCATCACGATCACGTCGTCGACAAAGGCGATCTCCACGCCGCCGGTGGTGCCCTCCTCGGCGCCACTCTGCCACCGCGCCTCGGACAGGTCGGGGATCGGCTTCATTCCGTTCGCGTCCTTTCGGGCCGTACCGGCCGGCGACCACGGTCGGTGGCCACCTGAGCACCTCGTGGCCGAGCGTATAGGACCGGAGACCCGGCCAACTGCCACGGCGGGGTCAGGGCAACGGTGGTAGCGAGTCCACCTCGGACAGCCATGCGCGGGTGCCGGGCCGGGTGGTGGACAGGCTGGCCACTGCCGCCGCCCACGGCAACCACCGACGCAGGGCGGTGGCCGAGGTGCCCCGGCAGGCCACCGCGTAGGCCGCCGCGCCGTGCAGGACGTCGCCGGCCCCCAGGGTGTCCACCACGTCGACCGTCGGTACCGGCACCTCGCCGTACTCCTCGGCGGTGGCCCAGCGCAGTGGCCGGGCACCGTCGGAGATGCCCACCGCGCGCGCGCCGCGGCCGAGCAGGGCCTCCAGGGTGTCCTCGACCGGTACCCCGGGGATCCGCAGGTCGGCCGAACACAGTACGAAGTCGGCGCGGGGCACGATCTCGGCCAGCACGGGTCGCCAGCTTCCCGCGTCCACCACCACCGGCACCCCGTACCGGACCGCGCCATCGACCGCCGCCCGCACCAGCCGGGGATGGTGACCGTCCACGAGAAGCACGTCACGGTCGCGCAGTTGCCGGGCCAGGTCGGTACGGGGCGCCTCCCGGCCGGCGTCGTTGTCCGAGATGACCACCCGTTCGCCGGTGGACACGGTCACCAGTGCCGTCGACATCGGCGGAGGGCCGGGGTCGTCCGGGGTGGTGTCCATGCACTCCACCCCGTGTCCGGTCAACTCGTCGACCACGGTCCGAGCGAGCACATGGTCACCCAACGCGGTGACCAGCAACGGATCGCCACCCAGCCCACCGAAGGTCACCGAGGCGTTGGTGGCCGGACCACCGGCGGACAGCAGTCGGCTGTGGGCGGTGATCTTCTGGTTGGCCCGCGGCGGGGCGGACACCCGGTAGATCAGGTCCAGGGTCGCCAGACCGACGAACACCCCACGGGGTGAGCGGTCGATCACGGTTCCCCGTCCGGCTCGACCGTGCGCCACGTGCCGACCACGGGCGTGCCGGTGTCGGTGGACGAACCGGTGCTGGTCGGCGCGCCGCCGGCCGAACGTCCACGCCGCACCTTCGCCAGGCTGGCCAGGGCGGTGAGGGTGAGCACCCCGACCACCACGGTCAACGAGACGCCGATGCCCAGGTGCGGCGCCCAGTGCACGCCGCTGCCGGCCAGTGCCTCACACAGCAGCTTCACCCCGACGAAGCCGAGTATGACGGCCAGCCCGAACGGCAGGTACACCAGCCGGTTGAGCAACCCACCGAGCAGGAAGAACAGTTGCCGCAGGCCCATCAGTGCGAACGCGTTCGCGGTGAAGACCAGGAACGGCTCCTTCGTCAGGCCGAAGACCGCCGGAATGGAGTCCAACGCGAACAGCAGGTCGGTGGTGCCGATCGCCAGCATCACCACCAGCATGGGGGTCACCCACCGCCTGCCGTCGATGCGTACCGACATCCGCGCGCCGTGGTACTCGTCGGTGACCGGCAGCACCCGCCGCGCCCAGCGCAGCATTGCGTTCTCCTGGAACTGCTCGTCCTGCTCGCCGCCGAAGGCGAGCTTCCACGCGGTGTAGAGGAGGAACGCGCCGAACAGGTAGAAGACAGCCTGGAAGTGAGCGATGACCGCCGCACCGGCGGCGATGAACAGCCCGCGCAGGATCAGCGCGGCGATGATTCCGAACAGCAGCACCCGGTGTTGGTGGACGGCCGGCACCCCGAAGGCCGACATGATCAGCACGAAGACGAACAGGTTGTCCAGGGACAGGCTGTACTCCGTGATGTACCCGGCGAAGAACTCCCCGCCGTAGGTGCCGCCGGCGACGGCCCCCACCCCGACACCGAACGCGACCGCCAGCACGACGTAGAACACAACCCACCGGGTGGCCTCGCCGATACCGATCTGGTGCGGCCTGTGGTCCACCAGGACCAGGTCGACGGCGAACAGGGCGAGTAGGGCGAGCACGGTGGCAACCCATACCCAGACAGGGACGTTCACTCGATCTCCTCCGGCGGACGGCACGCGTCACTGACCGGAGGTCTCTCCCGCCCGACCGACAGTGGCCGGACCGACGGGACCGGGTGGCGGCTGGCTGCCGCATTGCCGTGCTGACGAGCCCGCCGCGAAGGGATACTCCCCTCCTCGCGGTACATTGTGCGCGATCACCGACCGTGTCGCACGGTGGTCGGACCGTGATCCGTGGCAGCGGTCTGGTACTGGTCACCGAGTGCGACGTCGGGGACGGGCCCGGGCCCACCCGGGGGGCGGCCGGCCCGAACGGCCCGACCGGCCCGGCCGGTGCTCAGCCGATACCGGCGGCGTCCATTCCGCGCAACTCGCGCCTGAGTTCGCCGATCTCGTCGCGGAGGCGAGCCGCCAACTCGAACTGGAGTTCGCGGGCGGCGGCAAGCATCTGGTCGTTGAGTTGTTGGATCAGGTCGGCCAACTCGGCCCGGGCCATGCCGGTGGTGTCCCGGCCCGGTCCGCTGCCGGCCCGGGACGACAGGCCCGGCACCGGCGCCTTGCCCCGTGACTGCTGCCGTCCCGACCCGCCGACCAGTTCGGTGTCGTGCGCGGTCTGCGCGGCCTCCCGGTACAGGTCGTCGAGGATGTCACCGATCTTCTTCCGCAACGGCATGGGGTCCACGCCCCGTTCGGCGTTGTAGGCCAACTGCTTGGCCCGGCGCCGGTTGGTCTCGTCGATCGCCCGGCTCATCGACGGGGTGATCCGGTCGGCGTACATGTGGACCTGTCCCGAGACGTTGCGGGCGGCCCGCCCGATGGTCTGGATCAGCGAGGTCTCGCTACGCAGGAACCCTTCCTTGTCGGCGTCGAGAATGGAGACCAGCGACACCTCCGGCAGGTCCAGCCCCTCACGGAGCAGGTTGATGCCGACCAGGACGTCGAAGTCACCCTTGCGCAGTTCGCGAAGTAGCTCCACCCGGCGCAGGGTGTCCACCTCCGAGTGCAGGTAGCGCACCCGAACACCCAGTTCGAGAAGGTAGTCGGTCAGGTCCTCGGCCATCTTCTTGGTCAGGGTGGTGACCAGTACCCGCTCGTCGCGTTCGGCGCGGATCCGGATCTCGTGCACCAGGTCGTCGATCTGGCCCCTGGTGGACTTGACCACCACCTGCGGGTCGACCAGTCCGGTCGGCCGGATCACCTGTTCCACCACGTCGCCGCCGACCCGGGTGAGTTCGTAGGGGCCCGGGGTGGCCGACAGGTAGACGGTCTGCCCGATCCGTTCGGTGAACTCGTCCCACTTCAACGGGCGGTTGTCCATCGCCGAGGGCAACCGGAAGCCGTGTTCCACCAGGGTCCGCTTGCGACTCATGTCGCCCTCGTACATGCCCCCGATCTGCGGCACGGTCACGTGCGACTCGTCGATCACCAGCAGGAAGTCGTCCGGGAAGTAGTCCAACAGACAGTTAGGTGGCGAACCGGGCTCGCGCCCGTCGATGTGTCGGGAGTAGTTCTCGATGCCCGAGCAGAACCCGACCTGGCGCATCATCTCCACGTCGTAGGTGCTGCGCATGCGCAACCGCTGTGCCTCCAGCAGCCTGCCCTGCTCCTCCAACTGGGTCAGCCGGTCGGCCAGTTCGGCCTCGATCCCACGGATCGCGCGTTCCATCCGTTCGGGTCCGGCCACGTAGTGGCTGGCCGGGAAGACGAAGATCTCAGCGGGCTCGCGAACCACCTCGCCGGTGAGCGGATGCAGGTAGTACAGGCGCTCCACCTCGTCGCCGAACATCTCCACCCGCACGGCCAGTTCCTCGTAGACCGGGAAGATCTCCACGGTGTCGCCGCGGACCCGGAAGGTGCCCCGGGTGAACGACAGGTCGTTGCGGCTGTACTGGATGTCCACCAGGCGGCGCAGTAGCAGGTCCCGGTCGACCTGGTCACCCACCCTCAGCCGGACCGCCCGGTCGACGTACTCCTGCGGGGTACCCAGCCCGTAGATGCACGACACGGTGGCCACCACCACGGTGTCGCGGCGGGTGAGCAGACTCATGGTGGCCGAGTGCCGCAGACGTTCCACCTCGTCGTTGATCGAGGAGTCCTTCTCGATGTAGGTGTCGGTCTGCGGAACGTAGGCCTCGGGCTGGTAGTAGTCGTAGTAGGACACGAAGTACTCGACCGCGTTGTCGGGCAGCATCCCGCGCAGTTCGTTGGCGATCTGCGCGGCCAGCGTCTTGTTCGGCTCGATGATCAACGCCGGCCGCTGTAGCCGTTCGATCAGCCACGCGGTGGTGGCCGACTTGCCGGTGCCGGTGGCGCCGAGCAGCACCACGTCCGGTTCGCCGGCGCGCAGCCGCCGTTCCAGTTCGTCGATGGCCTGGGGTTGGTCCCCCGAGGGGTTGAAGTCGCTGACCACCCGGAACAGACCGGGGGCCGGCGCGATGTCACCCGAGGGTTGGTGGGTTCCCGCTCGCACGGTTCCACACTACGTCTCGGGTGTGACGCCATCCCGACCGTCAGGCGGTTGGGCTGTTCCAGTGACTGGTCCATCACGGTTCGACGACTACGAGTACGTAGCGTCACCGATTCCGCACGGATGGCTGGCCGACCATTCCACCTCCGGGTGAGACTGGGCAGGTGATCCAGCGCTGTCCGTGGATGTGTCGGCGTGCACCCGTCCGATGGTCACAGTGTGCTTCCGAACGCGCCCGGATGCCACACTGTCGTGCACTACGGTCAGGGAACCTGGGCGACGCCCCGCGATGCTTGTGACGATCGGTGACGGCATCCGGCTGGCCAACCCGGCGACCCGGTGACGCGCGGAGTGACGGAAGGGAACACATGGAGGTCTGGCCCGGGTCCGCCTACCCGCTCGGAGCCACCTATGACGGGGCGGGCACCAACTTCTCGGTGTTCTCCGAGGTGGCCGACCGGGTCGAACTGTGTCTGTTCGCCGTCGACGGCACCGAGACACGGGTCGACCTACCGGAGGTCGACGGTTTCGTCTGGCACGGCTACCTGCCTCTGGTCGAGCCGGGCCAGCGGTACGGCCTGCGGGTGCACGGCCCCTACCAACCGGAGGCGGGGCCGCGCTGCAATCCGGCCAAGCTCCTGCTCGACCCCTACGCCAAGGCGTTCGAGGGGGCGGTGGACTGGCATCCCTCGGTGTACGGGTACCGCCGGGACCAACCGCACCTGCCCGACCCGACCGACTCGGCCCCGCACATGCCCAGGTGCGTGGTTACCAGCCCGTTCTTCGACTGGGGCAAGGACCGGCCACCGACGCGCCCGTACCACGAGACGGTGATCTACGAGGCACACGTGCGTGGGATGACCATCGACAACCCGCACGTGCCAGCGGCACAGCGGGGCGGCTACGCCGGAATCGGGCATCCGTCGGTGATCAGCCATCTGGAGCGGATCGGGGTCACCGCGATCGAGTTGATGCCGGTGCACCAGTTCGTACCGGAACACGACCTGGTCGCCCGTGGCCTGACCAACTTCTGGGGATACAACCCGATCGGGTACCTGGCGCCGCACAACGCCTACTCCACCTCCGGGCAGACCGGCCAGCAGGTGCAGGAGTTCAAGACCATGGTGCGGGCCCTGCACGAGGCCGGCATCGAGGTGATCCTCGACGTGGTCTACAACCACACCGCCGAGGGCAACCACCTGGGGCCGACCCTGTCGTTGCGCGGGATAGACAACGCCTCCTACTACCGCCTGGTCCCCGACCAGCCGGAGTACTACATGGACTACACCGGCACCGGAAACTCGCTGAACGTGCGCAGCCCACACGCACTCCAACTGATCATGGACTCGCTGCGGTACTGGGTCACCGAGATGCACGTGGACGGGTTCCGTTTCGACCTGGCCTCGGCACTGGCCCGGGAGTTCTACGACGTGGACCGACTCGCCGCGTTCTTCGACATCGTGCAGCAGGACCCGGTGATCAGTCAGGTCAAGCTCATCGCCGAACCGTGGGACGTGGGACCGGGCGGCTACCAGGTGGGTAACTTCCCGCCGCTGTGGACCGAGTGGAACGGCAGGTACCGCGACACCGTGCGGGACTTCTGGCGGGGACAGCCGGCCACACTGGGCGAGTTCGCCTCCCGGATCACCGGATCGTCCGACCTGTACGAACCGTCCACCCGCCGCCCGGTGGCCAGCATCAACTTCGTCACCGCACACGACGGGTTCACGTTGCACGACCTGACCGCCTACAACGACAAACACAACGAGGCCAACGGGGAGGACAACCGGGACGGCAGCGACGACAACCGGTCCTGGAACTGCGGGGTGGAGGGCGACACCGACGATCCGGGGATACTCACCCTGCGCGACCGCCAGCGCCGAAACTTCCTGGCCACCCTGTTCCTGTCCCAGGGCACCCCGATGTTGCTCTACGGCGACGAGTTGGGACGTACCCAGCGCGGCAACAACAACGCCTACTGCCAGGACAGCGAGCTGACCTGGATCGACTGGAGCCGTACCGACTCCGAACTGACCGACTTCGTGGCCCTGGTGGCCCGGCTGCGGCGGGACCACCCGGTGTTCCGCCGGCGCCGGTTCTTCGACGGCCGCCCGGTCCGTCGGGGCGGCGGCGAACCGCTACCCGACATCGCCTGGCTGAGCCCGTCGGGCGGGCAGATGACCGAACAGGACTGGGACGATGCCCTGGTCAGGTCGGTAGCGGTTTTCCTCAACGGGCTGGGCATCCCGGGCCGGGACACGCGGGGGCAGCCGGTGGTCGATGACTCCTTCCTGCTCTGCTTCAACGCGCACGACGAGCCGATCGACTTCGTGCTTCCCTCGGCCGAGTACGGGGCCGGCTGGGAGGTCGTGGTGGACACCGCCACGGACGGATCCACCGACCACCGATCCCACTCGCCCGGCGAGGTCGTGGCGGTCACCGGCCGCTCGATGCGGGTACTGCGCCGGTCGAGCTGACCTGGCCGTCACGGTGACCGGTCAGAGCTGGTCCCGGTCGGCGCGGGCGAAGGAGTCCAGGTAACGCGCGTACCAGTCCCGCTCGGCCGAGACCAGCCCGTGCGGTTCGACGTAGACGTGGTCGAACATGGTCAACGGGTCTGGGTCGGGCATGGTGCGACACTCCATACGCAGCCGTGCGGCCATCGCGTCGGCCTCCCCCTCCACGGCCGAGAAGAAGTCCGGGTCGGCCAGGCCCTCCCGGCGCAGCAACGCGGCCATTCGGGTGATCGGATCCCGCCCCCGCCAGTGCGCCACCTCGTCCGGCGACCGGTAACGGGTGGGATCGTCCGAGGTGGTGTGCGCCCCCATCCGGTAGGTGTACGCCTCCACCAGGAACGGTCCGTTGCCCGAGCGGACGTGGTCCAGCGCGTACCGGGTGACCGCCAGACAGGCCAACACGTCGTTGCCGTCCACCCGCACCCCGGGAAAGCCGAATCCGTGCGCCCGTTGGTAGAGCGGCGACCGGCTCTGCCGACTCACCGGAGCGGAGATCGCCCACTGGTTGTTCTGGCAGAAGAACACGATCGGCGCGTCGAACACGCTGGCGAAGGTGAACGCCTCGTGCACGTCGCCCTGACTGCACGCGCCGTCACCGAAGTAGGCGATGACCGCGTCGTCGAGGCCGTCTCGCGCCACCCCCATCGCGTACCCGGTGGCATGCAGAACCTGCGACCCGATCACGATGGTGTACAGGTGGAAGTGCGTCTCGGCGGGGTTCCACCCACCGTTGGTCACCCCCCGCCACATCTCCAACAGGGTCCGCGGCTGCACACCGCGGCACCAGGCCACCCCGTGTTCCCGGTAGCTGGGAAAGGCATGGTCGCCGGGCCGCAACGCCCGACCGGAGCCCACCTGGGCGGCCTCCTGGCCAAGGCAGGGCACCCACAACCCCAGTTCACCCTGACGTTGCAGGGCGGTCGCCTCGGTGTCGATGCGGCGCACCATCACCAGGTCGCGGTAGAGGGATCGATAGTCCTGCTCGGACAGCGTGAGCGGGTGATCGGGGTGGGATCGCAGCTCGCCGTCCTCGGTCAACAGTTGTACGAAGGCCGCGGTTGACAACGTCTGGGTCACCTCTCCTGGTCGACTCCGCCGGCCTGCCTGAGGTCCCCCGTCGGGGCGGACGTGCCGGCGTCGTGGTGCGGGCCGTCGATTATGTCGTCGTCACCGAACGGACACCAGATGCCGAATGCCCGTGTCTCCTTCTCCAACCACGACCAACCGGATTGACTGGAGGCATGCCACAACCGGTGTCGACCTACCGCGTCCAGATCCGACCGGCCTTCGACCTGACCGCGACCGCCGGTCTGGTCGACTACCTGGCCGCCCTGGGGGTCACCCACCTGTACGCCTCCCCGCTGGTCCGGGCCACTCCCGGTTCCGAACACGGTTACGACGTGGTCGACCCGGGCATGGTGGACCCCGAACGCGGCGGCGAGGCCGGCCTGCGCACCCTGCGCGCCGCCCTGTCCAGGCACGGGCTGGGCATGGTGGCCGACATCGTGCCCAACCACGTCGGGGTGCGGGTACCCGCCGCGAACCCGGCCTGGTGGGATGTGCTGCGGCACGGACCGGGGTCCCGGTATGCGCACTGGTTCGACATCGACTGGTCCAGGGGTCGGCTGGTGCTGCCGGTGCTGGACGACTCTGCCGACCCACTGGCCGACCTACGGGTGGCACACGGCGAACTGCGGTACCGGCAGCACCGCTTTCCCCTCGCCCCGGGTACCGCCTCGGGTAGCCCACGGCAGGTGCATGACCGGCAGTACTACCGCCTGGTGCCCTGGCGCCGGGGCGACAGTGAGGTGAACTACCGGCGGTTCTTCGCGGTCAGTGAGCTGGCCGGCCTGCGGGTGGAGGACCCGCGGGTGTTCGAGGAGACCCACCGACTGGTGTTGGACTGGGCCTCGGCCGGGGAACTCGACGGCATCCGGGTGGACCACCCGGACGGCCTGGCCGACCCCACCGGGTACCTCGCCGCGCTGGCCGACCGTACCCCGCCGGGCACCTGGCTGCTGGTGGAGAAGATCCTGGCCAGGGGGGAGACGTTGCCGACCGCGTGGGCGTGCGCCGGCACCACCGGGTACGACGCGCTGCGCGAGGTGTGCGGGCTGTTCGTGGACCCGGCCGCCGAGTCGACACTGACCGAACTCGACCAGGAACTGTCCGGCACCCACACCGACTGGCCCACCCTGGCGCACCACTGTCGACGGGTGGTGGCCACCGGCATGCTACGGACGGAGATCGGTCGGCTGGCCACGCTGGCCACCGAACTCGATCCGGATCCTGACCGGCTGGTCGACGCGGTGGTGGAGATCCTGGCCTGCTTTCCGGTGTACCGCAGCTACCTGCCCGAAGGCTTCGGGTACCTGGAGCGGGCAGGCATCGAGGCCACCCGTCGCCGGCCCGACCTGGCCGAACTCGTCGCGGCGCTGGTAGCTCGGCTGTCCGACCCTCGCGACGAACTCGCCATCCGTTTCCAGCAGACCTCCGGGGCGGTGATGGCCAAGGGCGTGGAGGACACCGCGTTCTACCGTTACACCCGCCTGACCGCGCTGAACGAGGTCGGTGGTGATCCGGCGGCCTTCGGGGTGTCCGCGCGGGAGTTCCACGCCGCCTGTGCCGACCGACAGCGACACCGGCCCCGAGGCATGACGACCCTGTCCACCCACGACACCAAGCGCAGCGAGGACGTGCGAGCCAGGCTGGCGGTGCTGTCCGAACTACCCGACGCGTGGGCGGAGGCGGTGCGCGGCTGGGCCGCGGCGGCCCCGTGCGGCGCGTTCGCCCACCTGCTCTGGCAGACCGCGGTGGGTGCCTGGCCGATCGAGAGTGACCGGCTGCACGCCTACTGCGAGAAGGCGATGCGGGAGGCCGGTGACCACACCGGCTGGGCCGACCCGGACCCGGTCTACGAGGCGGCGGTGCACCGGGCCGTGGACCGGCTCTACGACGGGGATGTGTTGGCGACCCAGGTGGCCGCGTTCGCGGCGAGGATCACCCCGTACGGGTGGGTCAACTCGCTGGGTCAGAAGTTGGTCCAACTGACCATGCCAGGCGTGCCAGACGTCTACCAGGGGTCGGAGTTGTGGGACAACTCCCTGGTCGACCCGGACAACCGTCGACCGGTCGACTTCGCCGCCCGAAGGGCACTGCTGGACCGGTTGGACCGGCTGGACCGGGCCGAGGCCGCCGGTCCGGACACGGTGCCCGACGTTCCCCCGGTGGACCACACCGGGGTGACCAAGCTGCTGGTGGTGTGCAGGGCGTTGCGGCTGCGTCGGGACCAGCCCGGGGCGTTCGGCTCCTACGCGCCGCTCCAGGCCCGCGGTGTGGCGGCCGGTCACGTACTGGCGTTCGATCGGGGCGGTGCGATCACGGTGGTCACGCGCCTGCCGGTCGGCCTGCGGCGGACCGGTGGATGGCGCGACACCGTGCTCCCACTGCCACGTGGCCGGTGGCGGGACGTCCTGACCGGTACCGACCACACCGGTGGCGCGGCGGTACCGGTCACCGGCCTGCTCGACCGGCTTCCGGTGGCCCTGCTCCACCAGGTCGGGACCTGAGCGTCAGTGCCCGACCGGCTGGTCCACCGGTACTGCTCCGTTGCGGGCCTCGGTTCGTTCGGCTTCCTGGGCGTCACCGGTCGCACCGACCGGACTGGCCAGTTCGACCAGGTTGCCATCCGGGTCCCGGACGTAGACCGAGGTGATCGGCCCGGTCGCGCCGGTCCGACCGACCGGTCCCTGCTCGACGGGCACCTGTAGTTCGGCGAGGTGGGCCAGGATCTGCTCGGGGGCGCTGTCGACCAGGAGACACAGGTCGGCCGAGCCGGGGGTGGCCAGTGCCGCCCTCGGCTCGATCTCACCGCCCCACAGATGGAGGTTGATCTTCTGGTCACCGAAGGTGAGCGCGTGCCGTTCGTCGCCGAACACGATGTGCGACATGCCACAGACACGGGTATAAAAGTTCAGCGTGGCCGACAGGTCGGTCACGGTCAACACCAGGTGATCCAGCCGCTCGACTCGCATCCGGCCTCCTGCCGCACAGTCTGTTCGAAACGCACCCACCATCCTGACCACGTGCCGCCGGTCAGGGCCACCGGGAGTGAGCGGAACCACTGACACGGGCCCCGCTCGGCGATCAGCCCTGGTTGCGGCCAGAATATTTCCGTGCCGTCTGGTGATCCTGGTAACTCCGCTGCCCGGCGGGACGCCGGTCACAGCCACCACACCGGCTGGACGGCCGGCCTGGCTGCCCTCCGGACAGATGGTCGACCGGACCAGCCTGATACCACCATGATCGTTGCTGTGACCAGAACCACACCGGTGCCGATCCGGCCGTACCAGAACTCCCGGCGCATGAGGGGGAGGGGGCCGGTATGACGGTGTTCCGGGTGTGGGCGCCCGACCACGACGAGGTCCGGCTACGACTGTCGTCCTGCTCACCGCCGGTCGAACACCCGATGCGGCCGGGACCGGACGGATGGTGGACCACGGACCTCCCCACCGCCGGGCCCGGTACCGACTACGTCTACCTGCTCGACAGGTCCGACACTCCCAGGTCCGACCCGCGGTCACGCTGGCAGCCGCAGGGAGTACACGGCCCGAGTCGGGTCTACGACCACGATGCCTACCGGTGGTCGGACTCGGCCTGGACCGGTCGGCAGTTGGCCGGCAGTGTGCTCTACGAGATGCACGTGGGCACCTTCACCCACCAGGGCACCCTCGACGCCGCGGTGGACCACCTCGACCACCTGGTCGACCTGGGCGTGGACATGGTGGAACTGCTGCCGGTCAACGCGTTCAACGGCGTGCACAACTGGGGCTACGACGGGGCCTGCTGGTTCGCCGTGCACGAACCCTACGGCGGACCGGACGCGCTGAAACGGTTCGTGGACGCCTGTCACGCCCGTGGCCTCGGCGTCGCGCTGGACGTGGTCTACAACCACGTCGGGCCGTCGGGGTCGACCCTGGAGTACTTCGGGCCGTACCTCACCGAGGGTCGCAGCACCTGGGGGCGGCTGATGAACCTGGACGGCCCGGGATGCGGCGGTGTGCGCGATCTCATCGGCGACAGTGTGTGCTCGTGGTTCGCCGACTACCACGTGGACGCGCTGCGGCTGGACGCGGTCCACGCGTTGGTCGACCATGGCGCGGTACACCTGCTGGAGGAGTTGGCCGCCCGGGTCGACGCCCTGTCGGTACACCTGGGCCGCCCGTTGACGTTGGTCGCCGAGTCCGACCTGAACGACCCGCGTCTGGTCGCCCCGCGGGAGGCGGGTGGCTACGGGCTGTCCGCGCAGTGGAACGACGACGTCCACCACGCACTGCACGCCCTGCTGACCGGCGAACGGCAGGGCTACTACGCCGACTTCGGTTCGCTGGCCTGCCTGGAGAAGACCCTGACCAGGGTGTTCTTCCACGACGGCACCTGGTCGAGTTTCCGTGGTCGACGGCACGGTCGGCCGGTGGACACCGAACGCGTCCTGGGACACCGGTTCCTGGCCTACCTACAGAACCACGACCAGGTGGGCAACCGGGCCCTGGGCGACCGGCTGTCCGCACGCTGCTCCCCCGGCCTGCTCATGGTGGGCGCCGCGCTGGTGTTGACCTCGCCGTTCACTCCGATGTTGTTCATGGGTGAGGAGTGGGCCGCCGGTACCCCCTGGCAGTTCTTCACCAGCCACCCCGAACCCGAACTGGCCGCCGGGGTCGGCGAGGGGCGCCGACGCGAGTTCGCCCGACACGGCTGGCCCACCGACGAGGTGCCCGATCCGCAGGATCCGGCGACGTTCTCCCGGTCCAGGCTGGACTGGTCCGAGCCGGAACGCGAACCGCACGCGACCGTGCTGGCCTTCTACCGTAGGTTGATCACCCTGCGCCGGGCACACCCGGACCTGTCCGATCCTCGACTGACCTCGACCAGAGTCGACCACGACGAGGCAGCCGGATGGGCGGTGGTGTACCGGGGTCGGTTCGCGGTGGTGTGCAACCTGGCGACCGAACGTCGGCGGGTACCGGTACGTGGCACCGCGGTGGGGGTGCTGCTCGCCTCCGAACGCGGGTTCGTCTACACCGACGACTCGGTCGAACTGGCCGGTGAGTCGGTTCTGGTGATGAGGACCAACAATGGCACCGACACCGACACCGACTGACACACCAGAGCATCCTGACGAAACCACGGTGGCCGCCCGCCTGGCGACGTCGGTGCCCTGGATGCTGGAATGGCCGGATGCGTCGTATCCTGCCCGACCCCGCCGACCCGGTCGACATCTACACCGAGTACACCGTGCCGGACACCGCCCTGTCCAAGGTCGGATGGCATCTGCGGATGAACTTCGTGTCCAGTGCCGACGGGGCGGTGACCGAACAGGGCCGGTCACGGGGCCTGTCCACCCCCGGTGACCATCGGCTGTTCGCGGCCCTGCGTGACCTGGCCGACGTGGTGCTGGTCGGTGCTGGTACCGCCCGGATCGAGGGGTACGGCCCTGACCGGCCGGGCCAGACCCGACGCGACCTGCGGCGGCGGGCCGGCCGCTCCGAGGCCCCGGCCATCGCGGTGGTCAGTTCCCGGCTCGACCTCGATCCCGACTCCGAACTGTTCACCGCCCCCGACGCGCGCACCGTGGTGCTGACCCACGGCCGTGCCCCGGCCGACCGTCGAGCCGAACTGGAACGGGTCGTGGAGGTGGTGACCGTCGGGGCGGAGGCGGTCGATCCGGCCGAGGCGCTGGGCGCCCTGGCCGACCGGGGCCTGCGTCGGGTGCTGTGCGAGGGTGGCCCGCTGCTGTTCGGTGCGCTGCTGGCTGCCGGTGTGGTGAACGAACTGTGTCTGACCCTGTCACCGCTGCTGGCCGGTCCGGGGTCCGGCCGGATCGTGGCCGGTCCGGAGTTGACCGCACCGGTACCGCTCACGCTGTCCGGACTGTTGGAGGAGGAGGGCGCCCTGTTCTGCCGGTACACGACGTGATCGGGCGGAGGTGCTCCCGTCGGGAGATGATGCGATCATGCACCTTCCCGTGCTCCCTCCGGTGGCACCGATGCTGGCCAAACCGGTCAGATCTCTCCCCACGGACCCGGGCTACCTGTACGAGCCGAAGTGGGACGGGTTCCGGTGCATCGTGTTCCGGGACGGCGACGAGGTCGTGCTGGGCAGCCGGAAGGAGCGCCCGCTCACCCGGTACTTCCCAGAACTGGTCACCGCCATCCGGGTGAACCTTCCGGAGCGCTGTGTGGTCGACGGGGAGATCGTGTTGCCGCGCGGTGACCGCCTGGACTTCGATGCCCTGCTGGCGCGGATCCATCCTGCCGAGTCACGGGTGCGGATGCTCGCCGACCAGACGCCCGCGTCCTTCGTCGCGTTCGATCTGCTCGCCCGCGATGACGAGTCGCTGCTCGACGTCCCCTTCGCAGGTCGCCGCCAGGCGTTGGAGGAGGTGTTGCGCCCGGCCCGACCCCCCATACACCTGACCGCGCTGACCACCGACGTCGCGACGGCCCAACACTGGTTCGCCACCTTCGAGGGCGCCGGGCTGGACGGTGTGGTGGCCAAGGCGGCCGACCTGCCCTACCGCCCCGACCAGCGGCTCATGCTCAAGGTCAAGCACGAACGCACGGCCGACTGCGTGGTGGCCGGCTTCCGGTGGCACCGGTCCGGCCCGGTGGTGGGGTCGCTGCTGCTCGGGTTGTACGACGCGGCCGGACAACTCCAACACGTGGGAGTGGTGGCCGCGTTCACCGCCAGACGTCGACAGGAACTGGTGGACGAACTCGCGCCGTACCGGGTGAACGCCGAGCAGGACCATCCCTGGGCTGACCGGGCGACCGGTGGACCCACGGACGCCGACCGCCCGGCGCGGATGCCCGGGGCGCAGAGCCGCTGGAGCGCGGGTAAGGACCTGTCCTGGGTGCCACTGCGGCCGGAACTGGTGGTCGAGGTCCGGTATGACCACATGGAGGGAAGCCGGTTCCGACACACCGCGCAGTTCGTCCGGTGGCGCACCGACCGCGAGGCCACCTCGTGTACCTACGCGCAACTCGAGGAGCCGGTGCGTTACGACCTGGCCGACGTTCTCCGATAGCGTCCGGTTGGCACCACCCGAACCCTCGAACTCCGGATCCGGGTTCCGCCCCGGCGAGGGCATGGAAAAGGTCACCAACCCAGCCGTGGAATAGGTTGTAGAGATGCGTCATGCCCGTGTCACCGCCGCCGTAGTGTTGGCCGGCGCGCTGTTGTTGGGCGCGTGTAGTGGAACCGGCGACCGCGACTCCACCCGGTCGAGGACCTCGCCGCCGCAGCAGCCCACCCTCGGTGCGACCGCCTCGCCTGGTGAGCCGACGGTCAAACCGGTCAACTTCCGGGACTGCACGGAGGTGATCGGGCCACAGATCAGGGACAGGCCGGGAGGCGACCGTAAACTGTCCTTCGGTTGCGGCACGCTCAAGGTCCCGCTCGACTACAACGACCCGGACACCGGATCGGTGACCCTCTACCTGGTTCGGATCCACCTGGCCGACCAGCACGACCGGATCGGTTCACTGTTGATCAATCCCGGTGGGCCGGGTGGCTCCGGACTCAATGCGGCGGTGGGTCTCTCCCTGCAGTTGCCTGTCGAGATTCTGTCCAGGTTTGATCTGATCGGCTTTGATCCGCGCGGGGTGGGGCTGTCCGACCCTGTTCATTGTGTTCCTGACGACCTGAAGGACGAGATCGCCGCCGCGGACCCCGATGCCCGAACCCCACAGGAGTTCGCCGACCAGGTGGATCTGAGCGACCAGATCGCCAAGCGGTGCGCGGACGAGTACGGCGACAAGCTCTCCCACTTCAACACGGTGGAGACGGCGCGGGACATGGACCTGATCCGTCAGGCCGTCGGGGATGACAAACTGAGCTACCTCGGCTACTCCTACGGCACCCTGCTCGGTGCGGTGTACGCACAACTGTTCCCGCAACAGACCCGTGCGTTGGTTCTGGACGGCGCGGTGGATCCGACCCTGGACCAGATCTCGGCCAGCGAGGGCCAGGCCAAGGGCTTCGAGAACGCCTTCGACCAGTTCGCGGCGGCCTGTCGGGCCAGGGGCGCGGACTGCCCGATCGGTCCAGATCCGCGGCAGTTCCTGACCGCCCTGATCGACAAGGCCCGCACCGCACCGATTCCCAGCAGTCGGGAGGGCGAGAAGCGTCGGGCCACCGCCGGTAACGTGCAACTCGCGGTGCTGTCCGCGCTGTACGACCAGAACCAGTGGGACACCCTGGCCAGCGCGTTGGCCGCCGCGGACAACGGAGACGCCAAGGGCGTGTTCGCGCTCGATGACCGGTACAACGAGCGTGACGACAGCGGCCACTTCAGCAATATTCTGGACGCCAACATCACCGTCAACTGCAACGACACGAACGAGCGGATCGACCAGAAAACCATCCAGGCCAAGCTCACCGAATGGCGAAAAAAGTACCCGTTGTTCGGCGCGTCGCAGGCACTGGCCCTGCTGACCTGCCAGTCCTGGCAGGACGTCCGGCACGCGATTCCTCCGGTACGGGCGGCCGGGGCCGCACCGATCCTGGTGGTGGGCACCGTCAACGATCCGGCCACGCCGTACCGTTCCGCCCAGGCGCTGGCCAGGGAACTGTCCTCGGCAACCCTTCTCACCTGGGACGGGCAGGGGCACACCGCCTACCCGAAGACCCGGTGCGTGACCTCGACGGTGGATGCGTACCTGGTGAAGCTCACCGTGCCCGAACCGGCCGTGACCTGTCCGGCGAGTTAGCGGGTGGCCGGGCCGGACGGCCGCCGACCGGTCCGACCCGGCCCCGGCCCGGGGTCAGGTCAGGTCAGGTCACCCATCGCGGCCCGAACCGCACCGGCGACCTGCTCTGGTTGGTCGATCCAGGCCAGGTGCGCCGCGTCCGGGATGACGGTGACGGTGGACCGGGGCAGCGCGGCCTGCAACTCCTTGACGTTGTCGGTCGGGTGGAAGTCCAGCGCCCCCTGCACGATATGTACCGGACAGCGCACCGCCCGAGCCATGGCTCGCTGGTCGATTCCGGCCAGCGACGAGGTCAGCGCGGCGTGGGTGGACGGGTCGTGGTCGAACTCCTCGGTCAGCTCCCGTTGCCAGCGCACCCGCGCGGTGGATTCGTGCACGTATGCCGGTGCCTGTAGCGCCATCACCTCCAGGACGGCCGCGTGCATGGTGGGCCAGTCTCCACATGCCGCGGCAGCGTCCCGGCGGGCCTCGGCCGCGTGCAACGCGGTACGCCCATGCTCGGTGAGACGGGCGTACACCGCGATGTCGGCACGGGCGGCAAGGTGTTCGTCCAGCGGTCCGGGGGCGATCAGAACCGTGCCACCGACAAGGTCGGGGAACAACGCGGCGGCCAGCAGGGCCAGGGTTGCCCCGTACCCGTGCCCGACCAGGACCATCTGGGTTACGTCCAGGTGCTCGGCCAACAGCGCCAGGTCGCTGGCAGCCTGCCGCACGGTCAGCGGGGTGCCCGGTCGAACCGGGCTGCGCCCGGTGCCGCGCTGGTGGAAGAGCACCGGCCGCCAGCCAGGCTGGGTCACCGAGTTCGCCAGCGGCAGCAGATATCCCGGACCGTGGCCGGGACCGCCACCGAGAAAGACCACGACCCGGCCCTGGCCGGCGATGTCGTAGGCCAGGCGGAACCCGTCCAACGCGATCCAGCCACGGCGCCAGAGAATTCGGGGCGCGAAGTCGGTTTCAAACACTGCGACAAACTACTTGAAGGCCGTCGGTAGTCAGCAGCTCAACACGAAACATCACCACTCGTACCCGATCAACCACGTTCGGCGGGTGCCGACCTGCGTCTGGCGGAAGGCGGCATGTCTGTTCACGCCTTGCGCCGTGCCCTGCTGGGGGCGACCCGGGTCGGTTCTCCTGCCGCCTTGGGAAAGTGTGGCGGATACGGTGCGTCGACCAGGCCGTGGTCTCGCTCATCCCGGTCGGCCCACTCCAGCAACGATGCCAACGACCATCGGGACTCCTTCGGTGCGTCGTCCAGACCCGCCTGTACGTCACCCAGTGCGGCGAATCGGGCCGGCATGGTGCGCAGAGTGAAGTCGTCCGGTGCACAGTCGGGCAGTTCGTCCCAGCGCACCGGCGCGGACACCAACGCGCCCGGTCTGGCCCGGACGCTGTAGGCACAGGCCATCGTCCGGTCCCGGGCGTTCTGGTTGTAGTCGGCCAACACCCGCGCGCCACGCTGTTCCTTCCACCACGCACTGGTGACAAGGTCGGGCAGTCGCCGCTCCAGTTCACGGGCAAGAGCCAGTGCGGCCCGCCGCACCTCGGTGAAGGTCCACCGGGGTTGGATCGCCACGTACACGTGCAGACCACGTCCGCCGGAGGTCTTGGGCCACCCCACGGCACCCAACTCGGCGAACAGTTCCCGCACCGCCACGGCCACCTCCCGCACCTGGGTGAAACCGGTGCCAGGTTGCGGATCAAGATCCACCCGTAGTTGGTCGGGGTGTTCGGTGTCGGCGCGGCGTGAGTGCCAGGGGTGAAACTCGATGGTGGACATCTGCACGGCCCACAACACCGAGCCCAACTCCGTCACACACAGTTCGTCGGCGTGCCGGCCCGACGGAAACTCCACCCGCGCGGTCTGCACCCAGGGCGGGGCACCCCGGGGCAGGCGCTTCTGGTAGATCGCCTCGCCGGCGAGTCCTTCGGGAAACCGCCGGAGCATGCAGGGTCTGTCCCGCAGTGCGCGCACGATCCCGTCGCCCACCGAGGTGTAGTAGTGGACCAGGTCCAGCTTGGTCGCCCCCAGGTCCGGGAAGTACACCCGGTCCGGGTTGGTCACCCGCACCACACGCGGACCGCCGGGCCCGTCGACGGTCACCTCGGTGTACGGCGAGGGCATGCTCGGACGCTACCCCGACACGGTGCTCCTGACGCACCGAACGCGTGATCCTCCACCGGTGTCGGTGTGGTCGCCACGCCGAACGGGCACCGCGTCATGATCAGGCAGGACAAGGCATCGTTCCTCAAATTATTGCCAAATCGAGTCATAACGGAAGATCACCCGCATAAGGTGTCCCCGCCAGAAGGAGGCCACCATGCGCGTCGTTGTGACCCACCGAACCGCTGTCCTCGCCACCGCGGCACTGCTGGCCGGCGGAATGACCTTCCTCGCCAGCACGGGTACCGCGGCAGCCACCTCGCCCGACGTCACGATCAGCCAGGTGTACGGCGGTGGCGGAAACTCCGGAGCCACCCTCACCAGCGACTTCATCGAGTTGTTCAACCGTGGCACCACCTCGGTCACCGTGACCGGATGGAGTGTCCAGTACGCCTCGTCCACCGGCACGACGTGGCGGGTCACCCCGTTGTCGGGGGCGATACCACCGGGGTCCCACTACCTGGTCGCCGAGGCGACCGGCGCGGGGGGCACCCAACCGCTGCCGAGCCCGGACGCCACCGGCACCACCGCGATGAGCGCCACCTCGGGCAAGGTCGCACTGGTGACCTCCACGTCGGCGTTGGGCTGCGGTACCACCTGCTCGGCGGCCACGGGGGTACGGGACTTCGTGGGTTACGGCTCGGCCAACGACTCCGAGGGTGGTACGGCGCCGACGCTGTCCAACACCACCGCGGCCCTACGGGCCGGTGCCGGCGGCGTGGACACCGACGACAACGCCGCCGACTTCGTTCGGGGTACACCGAACCCCCGTAACAGCGTCAGCGGTGGTGGGTCGGTCGGCGCCAGGATCCACCAGATCCAGGGCGCCGCACACCTCTCACCGGACAACGGCCTGACCGTCACCGGCGTGCCCGGGGTGGTGACCGCCGTCGGCAGCGCCCAGTTCTGGATGCAGGACCCACAGCCGGACGCTGATCCGGCCACCAGCGAGGGAATCTCGGTGTTCACCGGCACCGCTCCGGCGGTCGCGGTGGGCGACTCGGTGACCGTCAGCGGCAGCGTCAACGAGTTCCGGCCCGGCGGCAGTGGCGGTCTGACCAACCTGACCACGACCGAGATCACCACCCCGACCGTCACGGTGGCGGCCCACAACGTCCCGCTACCGGCCCCCACGCTGGTCGGCCCGGGCGGCCGGGTGCCCCCGTCCACGGTGATCGAGGACGACGCGTCCGGGAGCGTGGAGACCTCCGGGGTGTTCGACCCGGCCACCGACGGCATCGACTTCTGGGAGTCCATGGAGGGGATGCGGGTCGAGATCGACGACGCCGGGGTGGTCGGGCCCACCAACAGCTTCGGTGAACTGCCGGTGGTACCGGCGGGCTCGTCGGTGCGAACCAACCGCGGCGGGATAGTCCTGCGGTCCGACGACGCGAACCCCGAGCGGGTCGTCCTCGACGACACACTGACGCCGACGCCCGTCGCCAACGTCGGGGACTCCCTGCCCGGCGCAACCGTGGGCGTGCTGGGCTACGGCTTCGGGAACTTCATGCTCGAGGTCACCACGATCCCCGCCCTACACTCCGGCGGCCTGGTCCGGGAGACGACCACCGCCCCGGCAGCAGACCAACTGGCGGTGGCCACCTTCAACGTGGAGAACCTCTCCCCGGCCGACCCACAGACCAAGTTCGACCGACTGGCCGACACGGTGGTCACCAACCTCGCCTCACCGGACCTGGTGGCGGTCGAGGAGATCCAGGACAACTCCGGGCCCACCGACAACGGCGTCGTCGCCGCCGACCAGACACTCTCGATGATGGTCAGCGCGATCCAGGCCGCCGGTGGTCCGACCTACACCTGGCGACAGATCGACCCGGTCAACGACCAGGACGGCGGACAGCCGGGCGGGAACATCCGGGTGGCCTTCCTGTTCCGCACCGACCGCGGACTGTCGTTCGTGGACCGGCCCGGCGGCGACTCGACCACGGCTGTCCAGGTCGTGGTGACCGGCGGGGCACCGCACCTGTCGGCCTCACCGGGTCGGGTGGACCCCACCAACGCGGCATGGAACTCCAGCCGTAAGCCCCTGGCCGGCGAGTTCCGGTTCGCCGGTCGCACCCTGTTCGTGGTGGCCAACCACTTCGCCTCCAAGCTGGGCGACCAACCACTGGTGGGACAGTTCCAGCCGCCGGCACGATCCTCGGAGGTCCAACGGCACCAGCAGGCCACCGTGCTGCGAGGTTTCGTGGACCAGATCCACGCCGCCGACCCGAACGCGGACGTGATCACCCTGGGAGACCTCAACGACTTCGACTTCTCCACGACCGCCGACATCCTGGTCGGCTCGGGAGACCTGGTTGACCTACCCCGCACCCTGCCGCCGGCCGAGCGCTACACGTTCGACTTCGAGGGAAACTCACAGGTACTCGACCACATTCTGGTCAGCACCTCGCTGACCCACGACGCGACCGGGGCACAGAGCTTCGACTACGACGTGGTGCACGTCAACAGCGAGTTCGCCGACCAGGTCAGCGACCACGACCCACAGGTGGTGCGGCTGCGGATGTAGATGGTCGACATGGCACACGGTGACCCACCACACGCGGTGACCGGACAGCCATGTCACCACCTGCGCGAGCGGGGTGCTGGGAGAGCCGCACGGCGATACCGTCGGGTCATGAACATGCCAGCACCCCGGGTCGCGCACACCGATGACGAGTGGCGGTCACGCCTGTCCCCCGCAGAGTTCCACGTGCTGCGGCAGGCCGGTACCGAACGGCCGTGGACCGGCGAGTACGTGGACACCAGGACACCCGGCGTCTACCACTGCCGGGCGTGTGGGGCGGAGTTGTTCCGTTCGAACACCAAGTTCGAGTCGCACTGCGGGTGGCCAAGCTTCTACGCACCCACCGAGCAGGACAACGTCATCCTGCGCGAGGACCGCAGCATGGGCATGGTCCGGACCGAGGTGCTGTGTGCGAACTGCCACTCACACCTCGGTCATCTCTTCGACGACGCACCGCAGACCCCGACCGGAGACCGCTACTGCATCAACTCCGTGTCACTGCGTCTGGAGCCCGAGGGGTCGGGTGGGTCCGGGGACGGCCCGGTGCGGGACTGAAGTTCCGCCCAGGTGACCCGCGGCGTTCCCGGGCGTATCACTGCATAGATCGCCATGTCCACCCAGGCATGTCCGACCCGGAACGACGCCCGTGACACACCCTCACGGTGCAACCCGGCCCGTTCGGCGGAGCGTTGGGATGCCACGTTGTCGACCGCGATCCGGGCGCCGATCCGCACCAGCGGCAGCGTCCGGAACGCCCAGTCCACCAGCAGTGCGGCCGACCGGCCGGACAGGCCCCGGCCGCGGGCGGCCGGGAGCACCCAGTACCCCAGTTCACAACTGGCCGCCCGCACGTCGACACCGGTCAGCCCCACCATGCCGACGCAGCGCGGTTTGCCGCCGGGATCGGAAAGATCGGTCACCGCCAGCACCAACCCGGTTCCGGCGAGTCGTCTGGCGTGCTGCCGGGCTATCCAGTCCCGGCCCGCACCGGTGGTGTAGGCCGCGGGCACCGTGGTCCCGGCCGGAATCGCCGGATCGGCCGTGGCCGCGCGGACCACCGGCAGATCCTCGGGGTCACGCCACGGGTGCAACGCCACCACCCCGTCGGTGAGCGCCGGAAGGGGGAGCGGCAGTCCCCGGTCCGGTCGGGTCACACCCACCGGCGCCACCTCGGCCCACGCTGGTGAACCGGCACCTGGGTTACCCGTCGCCACGCTGCGCTTTTACGGAAGGGTCCCGACGATCTCGGCAATCGGCTTGCGTGCACCGGTGTAGAAGGGGATCTCTACCCGGGTGTGCCGACGGGCCTCGGCACCCCGCAGGTGCCGCATCAGGTCGACGATCCGGTGCAGTTCGTTCGCCTCGAAGGCCAGAATCCACTCGAAGTCGTTCAGCGAGAAGCTCGGCACGGTGTTCGCCCGCACGTCGGGGTACTGCCGCGCCATCATGCCGTGCTCGGCCAGCATGGCCCGCCGCTCGGCGTCGGGCAGCAGATACCACTCGTAGGACCGCACGAACGGGTACACACAGACATACCGCCCGGGCTCCTCGCCGGCGAGGAACGCCGGCACGTGGCTCTTGTTGAACTCGGCCGGTCGGTGTACCGCCATCGAGGACCACACCGGTTCGCTGCCGCGCCCCAGCCGGGTCCGACGGAACCGGGAGTACGCCTCCTGTAGATCGTCCGAGGAGGCCGAGTGCCACCAGATCATGTAGTCGGCATCCGCGCGCAGCCCGGCGACGTCGTAGGTCCCACGGACCACGACGTCCTTCGCGCCGAGTTGCTCGACGAAATCCTCGGCCTCGGCGGCCACCGCGGTGCGGTCGTCGTCGAGGATTCGCGCGTTGTCGGTCCGGGCCCGGAACACCGACCACATCGTGTAGCGGATGAGCTGGTTGAGCTCACGCGCCTTGTGTCGTCCTTCTGCCATACCTCGATTCTGCCTCGCCACGGAGAAATATGGATACCTGGGCCGCCGCCTGGTGGCCAGAACGGATGCAGGCCGGAACACCGACTCCCCGGTAGGCCGCGCCACACACGGCCAGGCCGGGTACCCGGCTGGTCGCGGCCTCGATCCGCCGCACCCGGTCCAGGTGGCCGACGGCGTACTGCGGGAGGGCCCCACCCCACCGGGTGACCCGCGCCCCGATCGGACCGGAGCGCAGGCCGGCCAACCCGGCCACCTCGCCGGCCACCAGGTCGGTCAACTCGCTGTCGTCACGGTGCAGCATCCGTTGGTCGCCGTACCGACCCACCGACGCGCGCAGCACGAGCCGGTCGCCGTCAGCCAGATGCCGCCACTTCACACTGGAGAAGGTCACCGCCTTGACCGCCCGCCCCTCACCGGCCGGCACCAGCACACCGCTGGTGGACGGGAACGTGACGCCCTGGTACGCGAGTGTCACCACGGCCACGCTCGCGTACTCGATGGCACGCAGTTCGGCTGCCGCCCATGGCGCCACGCCGGTCAACATGCCGGCAGCCTTGGCCGCCGGCACAGCCACCACCACCGCGTCCGCGTCCAGGTAGGTCGGGGTGGGCACCGGCCCGGCGGTCAACCGGAAGCCGGTCGGGGTGCGGCGGATGTCCCGTACCGGAAGGCCCAACCGGACCTGTGGGCCGCCGGCCCGGACAACCGCGTCCGGCAGCGAACCCAGCCCACCCCGCAGCGTGGCGAAGACCGGTCCGCCGGCCGTCGGCGTGGTCGACCGCAGGTGGCGGACCGCCCGGACCAGCGATCCGGTCCTGGTCAGTGCGGTGGCCAGCGTCGGCACCGTGGCACGCAGCGAGAGCAGGTCGGCGCGCCCGGCATAGACCCCGCCCAACAGGGGATCGACCAACCGCTCCACCACCTGGCGGCCCAGCCGTTCGGCCACCAACGCGCCGACCGCGACGTCCTCGTCCTCGCCCAGTGGTCGTCCGGGCAGGTCCGGCTCGGCCACCAGTCGGGCCAGGGTCTGTTCGGAGAACATCCCCGAGTCGCCCACCGCCTCGGCGCCAGCCGGGATCCCCATGACCGTGCCGGCCGGCAGTCGACGGCGTACCCCGTCGGCGAGTACCGAGGCGGAGGTGGTCACCGGGTGGGTGATCGCGTCGGTCAGTCCCACCTCGGTGGCCAGTGCCACGCCCTCCGGGGCGCGGCACAGCATCGCCTCGGCGCCCTCGTCCACGTCGATGCCGGCGACCGGCGACACCCGCAGCTTCCCGCCGATCCGGGTCGAGCCCTCCACCAGCAGAACCTCGGTGCCCTCCGGGGCGCTCTGACACAGGGCACGCGCCGCGGCCAGACCAGCGATTCCCGCCCCCACAACCACCACTCGCATGCTCACTCCGACATCGTGCCCGAAAGGGACGAGCACCTCGCCGAAGGGGGTGAGTGGGCGGGCTGCCGACGCCGCAGATCCACGCATGGGCCCGTCCTGCCCGACCGCCCGAGGCCGGCGACCGGGGGATCAGCGGGTCGACAGACTGTGCACCAGTTCCACCACCCGGGTGAGTACGTCCGGGTTGGTGTCGGGCAGCACACCGTGGCCGAGGTTGAAGATGTGGCCTGGGGCCGCCCTGCCCTCGTCAAGGACCCGGCGGACCTCCCGTTCGATGACCGGCCAGTCGGCCAGCAGGATGGCGGGATCGAGGTTGCCCTGCAGTGCCCGGTCCTGGCCGACCCTGCGGGCGGCCTCGTCCAGGGGCACCCGCCAGTCCACTCCGACCACGTCGGCTCCGGCGCCCGCCATCAGTCCGAGCAGTTCCCCGGTTCCGACGCCGAAGTGAATCCGCGGTACGCCCGTGTCAGCCAGCCCGGCCAGCACCCGGGTGCTGTGCGGGAGTACGAACCGCTCGTAGTCGGCGGCGGACAGGGCACCGGCCCAGGAGTCGAACAGTTGGACGGCTGCGGCACCACCGTCGACCTGCACCCGAAGAAACGCCAGGGTCACCTCGGCGAGTCGGTCCAGAAGCGCGTGCCACAGGCGTTCCTCACCGTGCATGAACGCCTTGGTGCGGGCGTGGTCCCGGGACGGACCGCCCTCGACGAGGTAACTGGCCAGAGTGAAGGGTGCGCCAGCGAAGCCGACCAGCGGGATCGGTCCCAGTTCGGTGACAAGCGCGCGAACCGCCTCGGCGACGTAGGGAACGTCATCGGGCACCAACGGGCGGATCGCCTGGATGTCGGTGGCCGAACGCACCGGTTGGGCCACCACCGGTCCGGTGCCCGGCACGATGTCCAGATCCACTCCGATCGCCCGCAGCGGCACCATGATGTCGGAGAACAGCACGGCGGCGTCGACCCGGTGCCGCCGCACCGGTTGCAGGGTTATCTCGACCACCATCTCTGGTCGCGCACACGCCTGGAGCATGGGTGTGCCCGACCGGAGTTTTCGGTACTCGGGCAGTGATCGGCCCGCCTGCCGCATGAACCACACGGGCGTGTGCGGCGTAGGCTGCCGCCTCGCCGCCCGCAGTAGGGGCGCACCGGGCTGGTTGGGGTGAACGTCGCGGGCAACGTCGGATCGGCTCATGGTGGGGCCCATCCTCGCATGCCCGACACGCCGCTCCACGTCCGCCGGCACGGCCGCGCGACATGTCACTGTCGGGTCGGAGTCGCCCCGGTGACCGGGGAACGGCGAAGCGAGCGGGACCAGACCGCGGCCACGCCGCGGACCGGCCCACAGTCATGGCACCGGACGTGACACAAGAACGTGGCACGGGGACGTGGCACCCCGGGGTCGACCAACCAGGCCGCGGTTCGAGGCACCGAGGAGGACCATGCGCACCGAGTCACGGCACTGCGGTTACTGCGGCGACGAGCGACCGTTCGAGACACCGCCGTGCGCCGACGGGCACGGTGTGGACTGTCCCGAACGGGTGTGCACCCACTGTGGGACGGCGTTACTGGTGGATCCGCCCGAACCGCCGACACGGTGACCGTGACACACGGCACTCATGCGGCCTCGAGTCCGGTGTCACCGGGTCGCACTCCCCGGAGTTGGCGGGCAGCATGCCGTTGCTCCCGGACGGGTGGTGCGGACACGATCCGCCCGTTACCAGCCGGGACGGGAACCAACCCGTCGTGTTCCTGTTCCGACCCGTTACATCGATCGGGGTCGCTCATTCCGGTGAACGAGCCCCGGCGCGCCGCACCTGCTCAGCACCCACACGGGCCTACCCTCCGAGTTGTGGCGGAAGTCCGGTCGTCGGGTGGTGAGCCGGCGGAATTCACGCGTGCGGTCGAGGCTCTGACCGCGGGTGTCCTGCGCCCTGACGTCGCGGTGGAGCGGATCCGCCCCCCGAGACGACTGGCGCCGTGGTCGTTCGCGCTGGGCGCCCGGGTGACACACGGCGGAGCAGAGGTGGCCACCGGGCGGCTGGTCCTGTTGCATGATCCGGACGGCTACGAGGCATGGCATGGCACGTTCCGGTTGGTCGCCTTCGCCACCGCCGAACTCGACGGTGACATGGCCCGGGATCCACTGTTGCCCGAGGTGGCGTGGAGTTGGCTGTTGGACGCTCTGGCCGAACACGACGCCGGCTACACCGCGGCGGGCGGCACGGTCACCCTGGTCTCCTCCACCCGGTTCGGCGACCTGGCCGAGCGGGCACCCGGTACCGATGTCGAACTGCGGGGTTCATGGACTCCGCGGGGTGATCTGGACGCCCACCTGCGAGCCTGGGGGGACCTGCTGTGCAGTGCCGCCGGTCTGCCGCCCCCAGGGGTGGCGCTGCTGCCCCAGTCGCCGGGACAGGCTGGTCCTCACAGCCAGGTCTGAAGCCGGGACGCCATTCCAGAGGCATCCACACGCCCGGTTACGCCTGCACCACCGGGCGACCAACCGGTCGGCCGAGAATCTGGTTGCCGCCGGGCGTGAGCGGGAGGCGCAGGGTGAGCGCGGTGCCGGCACCCGGTCTGGTATCGATGTCCAGGCTGCCGCCGGCCAACCGGGCCCGTTCCTGGAGCAACCCCAGGCCGACGTGCCGACCACCAGCCGAGTGCACCTCCTCGGCCAGAAAACCGGGACCGGCGTCGCGTACCGTGGCAACGATCTCGTGTCCCTGCACGGCCAGCGAGGCCTCGGCCTGGTCCACGTCGGCGTGCTTGATCACGTTGAGCAACGCCTCCTGGAAGAACCGGTACACCGTGACCGCGGCGACCAGCGGCAACGGATACGGCTCGTCCGGCCAACTGAACCGCACCTCGAACAGATAGCGACGGGCCAGGTCCCGGCGGAGCATGCTCACCGCCGAGGCCAGGTCGCCGTCCCGCAACTCCGGTGGTCGGGCCCGGGCCATGACCGCGCGGACCTGCTCCTCGGCGTCCTCGACGTACTCGCGGGCCAGTTCGAGTTGTTGTTCGCTGACCGACTGGTCCGACAGCAGCGCGCGGGCGGCCATCAGTGACTGTGCCACGGTGTCGTGCAGTTCGGCCGACAACTGCCCCCGGGTGCCCTCCTCGGCCGCGACCAGGCCGGAGAGCAGCTCGAACATGCCGGCGCTGGCGTTTTCCGCGGTTCGGCGGGACTGTTCGGCCACCTCGTCGGCCACCCTGGCCCGCAGGTGCAGGGCGTCGAGCACACGGGCCAGGTCGAACAGTTCCTGGCTGGCGCTGACCGCCTCCCAGCGGGTGCTGGCATCCTCGGTACGCAACCGAGAGTCGCGCAGCCGGCGCACCGCGTCACCGTGCAGTTCACGAAGGCCCGCGGTGACCCGTACCGCCCAGGACGTGGCCAGCGCCATCGCCAGCGCACCGACCACCAGGCCGGCCACCAGCGCGGAGACCTCGGTGCGGATCAGGCCGTCGTTGGAGAGCACCACGGCGACCACGCCCAGCACGGCGATCACGGCGGCCGACATGCCACCGGCCACCCAGACCACCAACGGCAGGGACAGCCGTCGACGTACCGCCGAACTCACCTACTCTCGGTCACCTCGAGTCGACCGGTGGTGGTCCACTCTGTCTCCACCCGGCCGGCGTGCTGCATCCCGGGAACCGGACCGCCGGTCTGCGGGACCGGGTCACTGGCCAGTGCGATCGCGCCGAGCAGCGAGGCCACGGCGCGTTCCACCGAGTGCAACTCACCCACGATCTCACTGACCGGATCGGGTCCGTCGAAGGCATAGGCCAACCGGGACAACCGGTTGGCCGACTCACGCAGGACGGTCAACGCCGGTGCCGTGCCGGCACCGATGTCACCGAGCACCCGGCTGGCCGCACCGTAGACCTCGACCTGCCCCACCGCCACGTCGTGTCGCGCGGTCAGGTCGGCCACCGACAGCCATGCCTCGGCCTGTCGGACCAGTACCTCGGTCAGTCGCTGGTCGGCCCGGGTGAACGGCCCGGCCCGGCCCGGCCGACGGGCGATCAGTATGGCGAGCGGACGTTCCCGGTCACCCAACAGTGCCGAGCAGAACGGTCGTTCCGCCTCGATGCCGGTCAACACCCCCCGGGCGGCCATGGCACGCAGCATCGGTGGCGTACCGAACGCGTCAGTTTCCACCCGCACTCTCGACTGGATGCCGTGTTCGTCGCCCACGTAGCGGATCGGACCGTCCGGGTGGCGCAGCAGCATCTCCACCTCGGCGCCGCCGAACGATCGCGCCGCCGCGGTGACCACGACCTGGGCGGAGGCGTCCACCGACTTGCCGGCGACCTCCTCCTGACCCCGGGCCAGTTCCTCGAACAGCCGAGCCTCGGTGGCCTGCCTGGCCTGCTGGTCGTAGGACCACCACAGCAGTCCCAACGGGACGACCAGACCCAGTAGACCAAGCGCCGCGTGGCTGATCAGCCACGCCGCCAGCAGACCGAGTGACGCCGTACCGATGTTCTGTATGACACCGAAACCGACGGTGTCTGCGAGCAGTCGGCTGTAGCGCTGTCCGGACGAGGTCGACACCGCCACCGCGGTGATGATGTGGTTGGCGACGGTGTACACGACCAACGCGACAGCCACCGCGAAGACGCCTGAACCCAGCGTCAACGCCGTCAGGACGGCCAACGCGCCGGCGCAGGCAAGGTTGGCCAGGTTGTACCCGAGCTTGATCCACGGTGACCGCCGACGGGCGTTCGAGGCGAGCAGCCCGATGGTCAGACCGGCGACGATCCATGCCCCGGGCCGGAAGAACAGGGCGACCGCCAGGAACGCGTCAGTGAGTGTGTAGAAGAGGGTCTGACGCCCGACCACCACCCGAACGGGGGCGAACTCGGACAGCCCTACCGCTGCGACCAGCAGCGGTAGGGCGTACCACGACGGATACCGCCAACCAACGGAGATGCATGTACCTACGCTTACCGCAAGGCATGCGGCACCGACGATGCCGATGGACCTGGGCGGCATTGTCACCGCAGGGTCAGCCCTCCGATCGGCGCGGAACCCCAGGTGACCGTGTCAGCCTGAACGGCCCCCGTGCTCACGACGGCCCCCGCGGCAATCAACAGAAAGGCCACGAAAGCAACAGCCCTTCGACTCACTCGCCTCATTACGGTGCCCCTCACGATCGTCTCTGCCAGAACCAGTCCCCGGGCGGGACCGTGGAACGCTGCTGTTACCGCAGATGCGTTCGCCCAGCCATGCTGTGTACTCGTAAAATACCCCGAACGGAGTAGCTTCGGCTAGATCCTGCCTGCGGTTGTCACACGTCAGTCATGATCGGTGGCGGAGTCTGGCGTGACGCGTACGACGCCGCCCATATGGCGGTAGGGACGGGGAGGCACAGACGTGACAGAAGACGACACGAAGGGACAGGGCTCGAACGTGACCGCCCCTCAGGTCGCACCCCAGGGTGCGTCATCGGCTCACAACAACGGCTTCACCGCGATGGTCGTGGACGACCACCCCCTGTTGCGTGAGTCCATGGTCGCCAGGCTGCGGGCGATGGGAGCAGCCGAGGTCGTCGAGGCCGCCAGCATCGCCGAGGCCCGCGCCCGGGCGAACGCCATCGGCCCCTGCGACCTGTGCATCCTCGACCTGGGTCTGCCCGACGGCAACGGCCTGGATCTGCTGGGCGAACTTCGTGCCGAGGGTTGGACCAGGCTGGTCGTGCTGTCGGCGGCCGACGACCCGTACTCGGTGCGTGCCGCCTTCGTGGCCGGCGCACAGGGATATCTGCTCAAGTCAGCCTCACCGGCTGTGGTGTCCGACGGGGTGCGCAGGGTGCTCGACGGGGGCGTCTACGCCGACCCGTCGGTGGCCTCGCTGCTCGCCGCCGGTCTGCGCGGCGGGCCGGCCGACAGTGGGGTCTCGGACCTGTCCGCCCGGGAGATAGAGGTGCTGCGACTGGTTGCCGACGGCAAGTCGAACAAGGAGATCGGCGAGGCGTTGAACCTGTCGGCCCTCACCGTGAAAAGCCACCTGGCCCGGATCGCCCGCAAGCTCGGCACCGGCGACCGAGCTGAGATGGTGGCGCTGGTCATGCGTGCCGGCGTGATCCGTTGACGATGGTTGTGGCTCGATTGGTGATCTTCCAACAATGACCTCTGCTCAGTCCGCCCCCGGTCGGGTCCTCCTCGTCGTGACGCGGTCGTGTCGGTGAGCGCCGGGCCGGCGTCGGACGGCGACGTCACCGACGGCCCGGTTCTGCTGCTCGAACCGCGTGAGGGCATTCCTGACCCGGTGGCCGACACGGCCGGACTGACCGCGGCCATCCGGCGTTTCGCGGCCGGTTCCGGGCCGGTGGCCATCGACGCCGAACGGGCCTCCGGCTACCGCTACACCCAACGGGCCTACCTGGTACAACTTCGCCGCGAGGGCGCGGGCACCATCCTGGTCGACCCGATCGCACTGCCCGACCTGTCGGAACTGTCCGATGCCATCGCGGACGCCGAGTGGGTGCTGCACGCTGCCAGCCAGGATCTGGCCTGCCTGGCCGAGGTGGGTTTGCGGCCGCGCCGGTTGTTCGACACCGAACTGGCCGGGCGGCTGCTCGGCTACCCGAGGGTCGGTCTGGGCAGCATCGTCGAGGAGCTGCTGGGACTGCGGCTGGAGAAGGGCTACTCGGCGGCGGACTGGAGCACCAGACCACTGCCCCGGTCCTGGCTGGCCTATGCCGCCCTGGATGTCGAGGTGCTGGTCGACCTGCGTGACGTACTGGCCGACCAACTCGTCGAGCAGGGCAAACGGGACTGGGCACGCGAGGAGTTCGAGGCCACCATGGCCGCTCCCCCGCCACCTCCCCGAACCGACCCGTGGCGGCGAACCTCGGGCATGCACAAGGTTCGCACCCGTCGCCAACTCGCCGAGGTACGCGCACTGTGGGGGGTACGCGACGAGATCGCCCGGGATCGCGACCTCGCGCCCGGTCGGGTGCTGCCCGACAGTGCGATCGTGGCCGCGGTGTTGGCCCACCCGCGTAGCCCGGCTGAACTGTTGGCCCTGCCGGTGTTCGGCGGCCGGCACACCCGTCGGTTGGTGAACCGCTGGTGGCAGGCACTGGTCGCGGCCCGGGCGCTCACCGATGCGGAACTGCCCCGGCAGGGGGTACCCAGCGACGCCCCACCGCCGACGAACCGATGGGCCGACCGGGACCCTGACGCGGCGGCCCGACTGGCCTCGGCGCGTATCGCCCTGGCCACCATCGCCGAGCAGAACCGCCTGCCGGTGGAGAACCTGCTGCCGCCGGACGTGGTGCGCCGACTGGCCTGGACCCCGCCGGACATCCTCAGGGTGGACACGGTGTCGGCACAGATGCTGTCCCGAGGTGCCCGCAACTGGCAGGTCGGTCTGACCGCACAGGCTCTGACCAACGCGCTGAACGTCACCGCATCCGAGTCGGACTGACACACCCGGCGCCTCGGCTGCGGCATCCCACCCGATGCCTGGCACCCGCGCACCGCCCGACCCCCACGACCTCGCTCGTCCCTGGTCGGGCACCGCCTCCCGAGCGGTCTCGGCGGACGATTTCCCGAGCGGATCGCCGGTCTCCCCGAGCCGGTGCGGGCACGGTGCCCCGGTACTGGCTAGAGTCGAAGCTACTCGCCAGTAGCACACAGTCGTGAGGAGCAAACGTGGCCGCACCCACCGTGCATCCCACGCCCTCGGGCGGCGCCGGACCGGACCGTGCCCGCCGGGCACTACGCGACGTCGCGTTCGTCGACGGCGTGCGCACCCCGTTCGGTAAGGCCGGGCCCAACGGGATGTACGCGCAGACCCGGGCCGACGACATGATGGTCCGGGTGATCCGCGAACTACTCCGCCGGCACCCCGAACTACCACCCGAACGGGTGGACGAGGTGGCCGTGGCGGCAACCACCCAGACCGGTGACCAGGGTCTGACCATCGGCCGCTCGGCCGCGTTGCTGGCCGGCCTGCCCCGTTCGGTCCCCGGCTTCGCCATCGACCGGATGTGCGCCGGGGCGATGACGGCGGTGACCACGGTGGCCAGCGGCATCGCCTTCGGTGCCTACGACGTGGCCGTCGCCGGCGGGGTGGAGCACATGGGCCGACACCCGATGGGCCAGGGCGTCGACCCCAACCCGCGGTTCCTGTCCGAACGGCTGGTCGACCCCTCGGCGTTGGTGATGGGACAGACCGCCGAGAACCTGCACGACCGGTTCCCGCACCTGACCAGGGAGCGTGCCGACCGGTTCGCCGCGGCCAGCCAGGCCAAGTTCGCCGCCGCCTACGCGCAGGGCAGGATCCAGCCGGACCTGGTCACGGTGGCGACCCGCTCCGCCGAACAGGGCTGGGGTCTGGCGGTCGCCGACGAGCCACCCCGGCCGGGCACGACCACCGAGGTGCTGGCCACCCTACGCACCCCGTTCCGCCCGCACGGCCGGGTCACCGCGGGCAACACCGCCGGTCTCAACGACGGCGCCACCGGTTGCCTCGTGGCCGCCGAGGAGGTGGCCCACGAACTGGGCCTGCCGGTACGGATGCGACTGGTCTGCTACGCCTTCGCCGGGGTCGAACCGGAGTACATGGGCGTGGGACCGATTCCGTCCACCGAGAAGGCGCTGGCCCGGGCCGGCCTGTCCATCGCCGACATCGGTCTGTTCGAACTGAACGAGGCGTTCGCCGTACAGGTGCTGGCGTTCCTGGACCACTTCGGGATCGCCGACGACGATCCCCGGGTGAACCCCTACGGCGGTGCCATCGCGATCGGCCACCCGTTGGCATCCTCGGGGGTGCGGTTGATGACCCAACTTGCCCGGCACTTCGCCGAGCACCCCGAGGTCCGCTACGGCCTGACCGCGATGTGCGTCGGTATCGGCATGGGCGGCAGCGTGATCTGGGAGAACCCACACTGGAGGGCGGCCGAGTGAGTCCGACACAGTTCGTCGACGAGGTTGTCACACACGCCCACGTCAGATTCGTCGCGGTGCCCGGCATCGACGGCGAGGTCGCCCTGGTGACCCTGGACAACGGCCACGACCACCGTCGACCCTCCACCTTCGGACCGGCCGGTCTGGCCAGCCTGGACGCGGCCCTGGACCAGATCGAGGCCCACCAACCTCCGGTGGCGGCGATCGCGGTGACCGGCAAGCCCTTCGTGTTCGCGGTGGGGGCCGATGTGACGGGTATCCCACGGGTGACCGACCGGGACACCGCGCGGGAGATCGCCCGGGCCGGGCACCGGGTGTTCGCCCGGCTGCGGGACTCGACGGTGCCCACGTTCGCCTTCGTCAACGGCGCGGCCATGGGTGGTGGCCTGGAACTTGCACTGCACTGCCACTACCGCACGCTGTCCACCTCGGCCGCGGCGATCGCGTTCCCGGAATGTTTCCTCGGGTTGGTGCCTGGTTGGGGTGGCACCCAGTTGCTGCCGAACCTCGTCGGCGCCGACCGGGCGGTCACCGTCATCATCGACAACGCCCTGAACAACAACCGGATGCTCAAACCCGCCCAGGCCCACGAGTTGGGCATCAGCGACGTGCTGCTGGAGGCTGCCGACTTCCTGGAGGAGTCGCTGCGCTGGGCCGGCGGGGTGCTGCGCGGCGAGATCACCGTCACCCGCCCACAGGTGGACCGAGGTCAGGCCTGGGGCGAGGCGGTGGCCCGAGGTCGGACCCTGGTCGAGGCAAGGCTGCACGGTGCCGCCCCGGCACCCCTGCGGGCCCTGGATCTGATTGAGTTGGCCCGTACCGCCCCGTTCGCGCAGGGTTGCGCGGCCGAGGACGAGGCACTGGCCGACCTGCTGATGACCGAGGAACTGCGCTCGGGTCTGTACGCGTTCGATCTGGTGCAGAAGCGGGCCCGTCGGCCGGTCGGCGCACCTGACACGTCACTGGCCCGGCCGGTGACCAAGGTCGGGGTGGTCGGTGCCGGGTTGATGGCCGGCCAACTCGCGTTGCTGTTCGCCCGACGGTTGGGTGTACCGGTGGTACTGACCGACCTGGACGCCGAACGTCTGGACCGGGGGGTGTCCTACGTGCGTGGCGAGATCGACTCGCTGGTGACGAAGGGACGGCTCACCCCCGACCAGGGAAACCGGTACCGGGCACTGGTCACCGGCTCGCTGACCAAGGACGCGTTCGCCGACGCCGACCTCGTGATCGAGGCGGTGTTCGAGGACCTGAAGGTCAAGCAACAGGTGTTCGCCGAGGTGGAGCAGGTGGTCGGACCGGAGTGTGTGTTGGCCACCAACACCAGTTCGCTGTCGGTGACCGAGATGGCCGCTGGGTTGGCTCACCCCGAACGGGTGGTCGGCTTCCACTTCTTCAACCCGGTCGCGGTGCTGCCGCTGCTGGAGGTGGTACGGGCCGGCCGGACCGACGAGCCGACCCTGGCCACCGCGTTCGCAGTGGGCAAACAGTTGAAGAAGTCCTGTGTGCTGGTCGCGGACGCACCCGCGTTCGTGGTGAACCGGGTGCTGACCCGGTTCCTCGGGGAGGTGACCCGGGCCATCGACGAGGGCAGTGACCTGGTCGAGGCCGACCACGCTCTGGACCCGTTGGGCCTGCCGATGACCCCACTGGTGTTGCTTGCCCTGGTCGGACCGGCGGTGGCGCTGCACGTGGCCGAGACGCTGCACGAGGCGTTCCCCGACCGCTACCACGTCTCGGACAACCTGCGCCGGGCGGTGCGGATGGGTAAGACGTCGTTCTACACCTGGGAGGGCGGACAACAGCGGCTCGACCCGGAGGTGGCCGAGCTGTACCGGGGCGTCACCGGCGGTCCGTCCGCCGACCAGGTGCGGGAGCGGGCCCTGGCCGCCCTGGCCGGTGAGATCCGGCTCATGTTGGACGAGGGCGTGGTGGCCGAGCCGCAGGACATCGACCTGTGCATGCTGCTGGGCGCCGGATGGCCGTTCCATCTGGGCGGGGTCACCCCCTACCTGGACCGCACCGGGGTGTCCGAGCGGGTCACCGGTCGCCGCTTCCTGCCCCGGGGTGTGGCCAGCCTGCCCGACTGACCGGGCCGACCGGTGGCGGGTGCCGGGAAACGGATGGTGTACCCGCCACCGGCGCCGGACCGGGCGGTGTGATCCGCCCTACGGTGGTCGTGTCCGGGTTGGCACGGGACCGGTGCGGTGCGTCCGGGTTCCCTGCTCGGTCCCAGGTCCGCGGATCCATCTGGTCACCCTCGTGGTGAGTGGGTGGCGATGATCGGGGGCACCACACCGGGTACGTGGAGTTCGGGTCAACCCCTCCAAAATGAACCCATGCCAGTACGAAACTCCACATCCCGCGCCGCGCTGGCGGTGCTGTCGATGGCCCAGTTCCTGATCGCCCTGGACTACTCGATCATCTACGTCGCCCTGCCGCACATCGCCGACGAGCTACACATCGAACTGACCTTCACCCAGTGGATCGTCAGCGCCTACGCCGTGCTCTTCGCGGGGTTCCTGGTGGTGGGGGGCCGTCTGTCGGACCTGGTCGGGGCGAGGCGACTGTTCATCGTCGCCATCGTCACCTTCGGGGTCGCCAGCGCGGTTGGCGGGACAGCCGGAGACGGGTCGGTGCTGCTGGCCGCGCGCGGCGCCCAGGGCCTTGGTGCCGCCGTGCTGCAACCGGCCGTTCTGGCCCTCATCGGTACGACCTTCCCCGCCGGGCCGTCGCGGAACAGGGCCCTGGCGGTCTGGGGCGCGGTCGGGGCGCTGGGACTGGCCGCCGGGGCCATCCTCGGCGGCCTGCTCACCACGGTGTCGTGGCGGCTCGTCTTCGTGGTCAACGTGCCGCTCACCATCCTGTGCGCCTTCGGGGCGGCCGTCTGGGTGACCTCGGCCGGCGACCACCCCCGGGCCGACCGGATCCCGGTACTCGCCTCGGTGCTGGGCACCGGCACCGTGCTCGCGTTGGTCGTGGGACTCACCCTCGGTCCCGGCGTCGGCTGGGGTGCCGCCCCAACCAGCGCCTGTCTCGGTCTGGCCCTCGTGCTGTTCCTGGTGTTCCTCCGTAACGAGCGCACCTCACCCAATGCCCTGATCGAGCCGGTTCTCCGCGAGACACTCCCGTTACGGGTCGGCGCCGGGGCGACCGCCCTGTACATGGCCAGCGTGGGGTCGGAGTTCTTCCTCTTCACGCTGCTGCTCCAGTCGGCGAAGGGCTACTCGCCGTTACGCACCGGCCTGGCGTTCCTTCCGTTGGCCGTCCTGATCACCGTGGGCAACACCGCGGCGGGTCGGGTGGTACGCCGGTACCGTCCCAGCACCGTGCTCGCCGGTGGGTTCGCCGTCGCCGCGGTCGGTCTGCTCTGGCTCGGCCTCGCCCTGCACGGAGACTCCTACCTGGTCGACCTACTGCCGGGGCTGTTGCTCAGCGGGTTCGGACACGGCCTCATCTACACGGCCATGTTCATCGTCGGCACCGGAGACGTACCGACCGCGCACCAGGGCACGGCGGGGGCGTTGCTGACCACCTCCCAGTACCTGTCCGGCGCAGTCACCCTGGCGGTACTGACGCCGGTGCTCGGTCGGTCACCGCACGAGGGCGACTTTCGGACCGGCTTCCTGCTCACCGCCGGTGCGGCGGTCGCCGGACTCGTGCTGGCGGCCCTGGCACGCCGGCGACCCGAGGCCTGCCCCGACCCGTCGGGTGCGGGTGTCGTTTCGCCGACCACCGACCGACGCACCCTGAGATGACCAAGCCCCTGGCAGACACCCGCCGGCTGACCGGTCAGGAGAAATCCTGCGGACCGAACTCCTTCGGCTCGACCAGAACCAACCAGTTGCCGGAGTTGTCGCGCATCACCGCCTCGACGCCATAGGGCCGATCCGAGGGTTCCTGGAGGAAGACCACCCCCCTGGCGCTCAGTTCCTGGTAGGTCGCACGGCAGTCGTCCACGGTCAGTCCGAGGCCGCCCATCTGGCCCTTCTCCAACTGACGGCGGACGAAGTCTGCGGCCTCGGGGTCCAGCGGTGGACCGGGCACCATCAGGGTGACATCCAGTTCGGGCTGGCTCGGGTGCCCGACGGTGACCCACCGGAAGCCCTCCCCCATGGTGATGTCGACACGCGGCTGGAAACCCAGCACATCCACGTAGAAGTCTCGTGCGGCGTCCTGGTCGAGGCAGTAGACGGTGACCAGTGAGATGTTCGTGATCATGCCTCGACGCTAGACACGGCGGCCCGTTTCCGCTTCTCCCAGGTTGCTGGGTCTACCCACCTGGGAGATGCGCGGTGCCGGACAGGTCCATCACGCCGCGCATGAACAGGTAGCACCCGGGCACGTGCGGTCCGCCACGGGCCGACCACCGGTCGCGGTAGGCGCTCGGGCTCTCTCCGACCAGATGGGTGAAGCGCGATGAGAACGATCCGAGGCTGGCGAACCCGACCAGCATGCACACCTCGGTGACGGTCAGGTTGGCGCCGCGCAGCAGGTCCTGGGCCCGTTCGATCCGGCGACGGGTGAGATACCGGATCGGCGTCTCACCGTAGACAGCCTCGAAACTGCGGACAAGGTGAAACTTTGACACACCGGCCACCGCCGCGATCTGGTCCAGACGCAGGGCGCTGGCGTAGTGCTGATCGATGTGGTCCCGGGCCCGGCGCAGGTGAGCCACCAGGTCCACCGGCACCGTCCGTGTCGTCGCCCCCGTCACCCGGTCGAGTGTATTCAGTTTCCCCCGCCTCGTGGACCGACGCTCGCCGGAACGGTGTCCTGACGCCGAGCCGACGTCACGCCCGCACGCAGAGCCGTCAGGCCAGCCACCGCACCGAACCCTCCTTCGGACCCTTTCCGGTGAGGGGTGACCGCGTGTTGCCGTACCCGGCGACCGGTTCCCGACCACGGCGGAGTCGCACTGGGCCGAGATCGCCCGGGTACTGCGACCCGGGGCGACGTACCTGTCCCAGCAGGTCGGTGCCGGCTCCGTCCGCGAACTGACCGACTTCATGATGGGGCCCCAACCGGTGGGGCGTGGGCGGAGCACGGCGCGTGCCGTCGCCTCGGCCGAGGCGGCCGGGCTCACCGTGGTGGACCTGCGCGCCGAGTCCCTGCTCATGACATTCAACGACATTGGCGCGGTCGTGGTCTTCCTACGCAAGGTGATCTGGATCGTGCCCGGCTTCACCGTGGACCGCTACCGCGACCGGCTCGCCGACCTGCACCAGCGCATCGGTGCCGAGGGCCCGTTCGTGGCCCATTCTCAGCGCTTCCTCATCGAGGCTCGCAAACCCGCCTGAGCCGCAACGGACGTTCTAGCTCAGGCGCAACGACGGCAATCTCGCGTTCGTACTACCAGATTTGTCGACTCCTGACTCCCAGAATCGTCGTCAAGGTGATCCGGCCCCGCGTTCGGCGCCCACAGCGCTGCCGAACGACTGGGCTGGCGATGACCGAGGACCGGAAGGTATCGCCGTCGAGTGGCTGTCGGTGTGTGCGCTCAGTGCGGCAGGTCGTGACCGGCGGGGCCCACCGCGGCCACACCGCTTGCCGTGTACCGGGCGCCGAGCACCGAGGCCCGGGCGTCGCCGGGTCGGTACACCACCATCCGCTGGTCCGGGCGGATCGCCAGTACGCTGCCGTCCCTAGTCCAGACCGGCGCCGTGGGGTGGTCGGAGGCGTCACCGCCCTCCAGTGCGACGACCCGGAGTTGCCCAACCGAACCGGCATCCACCTGTCCGACCACCAACCGGGCGTGTTGGTTGACCCGAGCCCGCACCGCGAACGACTCAGCTCCCGGTGCCAGCGTGCCCGGTCCGGTGACCTCCACCGCCGACAGCCTGGGCAACCAGTGCCGGGCGCCGGTGGACAGCGACACCCAGCCGACGCGGTGTTGGTCATGGACCAGCAGCACGCCGTCGACCACGTCCAACGCCTCGGCGTCGGCCAACCACCGGGGCGGCGCGCCGTCAACCGGCAGCACCACGGTGTGTGGATCGACACCGCCCACGGTGGCGACCAGGCCGGGCCGGGCCGCACCAACCAACCGGTAACCGAACGGCACCGACACCCGGGCCGGCACGGCACTTCCGTCGAGGTTCACCAGGCGGGCCACGCCGCCGTGTGACAACCACACACCGCCGCCGTCGAGCGACGGCACCACCTCGGTGGCTGGGCCCAACCGGACCGGGTCACCCCGGTGCGGTACCGCGTAGGCCCAACCCGGCGACGGGGCGAGCCCGCCGCCACCGTACTGCGGCCCTGCCCCTCCGGGTCCGTGCTGGGTCAGCCCACCCGGAGTGAGCGGCACCGGTCTGGGTGGTACGGCCTCCGGTGGTGACGGCGTGTCGGTGATCGGCCGGGCGGGCGCCGGCCGGGTGAGCACCACGTCGGCGCCGCGCATCGCCCAGACCCGTACCGCCAGTTGCCCGGCGGGCAGCCGAACCGGTTCGGTGGTGCCGGTACGCAGGTTGTGACGGGTGAGTCGTCCGGTGGAGACCAGCAGCAGGGTCCCCAGGTCCGCGGGCGCCTCGACGGTCGTGGACAACGGCACCGACAGCCCGCTGGCCCGGTCAGCCGGCGCGGGCTGACCGACAGCCAGGCTCACCGCCACCGCGGCGGCCAGCAGTACGGCGGGTAGCGCCGGGCCGGCGGGCCCAGGTGGGCACGACCGGCAGGCTTCGGACGAGAGGCTTACCCACGGTCAGGTCATACTCTCCGACGCTGGGACGGCGGGAAGACGGACGGACACCTCCAGGCCCCCCTGGGGCAGGGACCGGGCGGTGGCCTCGCCGCCGTGTGCGGATGCTACGGCCCGGACGATGGACAGGCCAAGACCGGCACCCCGGTTGGCCGTTCGCGCCGTGCCACCGCGTCGGAACGGCTCGAACAACTCGTCCACCGTGGCGTTCTCCAGGATCGGGCCGGTGTTCCACACCGTCAGCCAGGCGGTCTTCTGGTCGGTGCCGGTGGTCAGGCGGACCTCCCCATCATCCACGTTGTGACGTATCGCGTTCTCCATCAGGTTTCCGACCAGCCGTTCCAGCAGGCTGACGTCTCCCCGAACCGGCGCTGGCTCGGCCCGCACACCCACGGTGACGCGCCGGGTCGCGGCCTCGACAGACGCTGTTCGCACCGCGGTAGGCACCAGTGCGGCCAGGTCGACCAGTTCGCGCGCCTCCAGACCCTGCCGTTCCTGGGCCTCACCGCGAGCCAACACGAGCAGCGCCTCGACCAACCGGTCGGCGCGCCGGGTGGCGTCCCGGACGACACCGGCCATCCTGCACAGGTCGGCCACGGTGGGTTCGGGGTCGGCCAACGCCACGTCCACCTCGGTCCGGATCACGGCCAGCGGGGTGCGCAACTCGTGGCTGGCGTTGGCCACGAACCGCCGCTGGCTGTCGAACGCGGCGTCCAGGCGGGCCAGCATGTCGTCGAACGTGTCGGCCAGTTCCTTCAACTCGTCGTCGGGTCCGGCCAGCGCTATCCGGTCGTGCAGGGTCTCGGTGGACAGCCGCCGTGCGGTGGCGGTGACCCGGCTGACCGGTGCGAGCGCCTGACCGGCCAGGGCGTACCCGGCCGCGACGCCGACCAGTACCACCAGGCCGAACGCCACCGAACCGGTGCCGACCAGTTCGTTCCAGGCATCGTGGATCACCGCGTCCTGGAACCGGCCGGCATCGACCAGGAACTGGTTGCCGTCCGGGTCGACCGCCGGTACCACCGCACCGCGCTGGAAGCGCAGCACCGACTCCAGGGTGCGGCCCAGCAGCACCGCCGACATCGCCAGCAGGGCCAGCCCGACCAGGACGAACAGGCCGCCGTAGAGCAGGGTCAGCCGAAGTCGGAGCGTCGGCCGTGGGCGGGTCACCCGGGACTCACCGGGGAGCCTGGTCCGGCCGCGTCTGCGGCCCGGTCGGGCGGGTCCGGGTCGACCCGGTACCCGGCGCCAACAACCGTCTCAATCAGCGGTGGATCACCCAGTTTGCGACGTAACGTCATAATTGTCACACGAACCGTGGTCGTGAACGGGTCAGCGTTCTCGTCCCATACCCGCTCCAACAGTTCCTCGCTGGAGACCACCGCGCCACGCGCGCCCAGCAGCACCTCCAACACGCCGAACTCCTTGCGGGTCAGCTCCACCGGCCGTCCGGCCCGGACCACCACCCGGCGGCCCGGGTCGAGCCGCACGTCACCGGCCACCAGTACCGGAGGCACCGGCGGGATGGCCCTACGACCCAACGCCCGCACCCGGGCGACCAGTTCGGCGAAGGCGAACGGCTTGGCCAGGTAGTCGTCCGCGCCCAGCGACAGTCCCGCCACCCGGTCGGCCACCGCACCGCTGGCGGTGAGCATGATCACCCTGGTCAACAGGCCGTCGGAGATCAGCCGGCGACACAGTTCGTCTCCCGACATCCCCGGCAGGTCGCGGTCGAGCACGATCACGTCATACCGGGTGATCGCCGCCTTCTCATGACCGTCATCACCGTCGTAGGCGACGTCGACCGCCATGCCCTCCCGGCGCAACCCGCGGGCCACCGCGTCGGCGAGCGGCACCTCGTCCTCGACAACGAGCACGCGCACCGGCCCGCCCCCTCCCGTTGGTGTGTCGGCAGCCCGTCAGCGGCTCCGTGCGGTCTGATCCTGGCCCACCCGCGGCTCCCCGCCCGACCGCACCGCCGCGACAGCGGAGGAGTCGCCTCGACCACGCCGACGGTCAGGAGTCGTTCTGGGCCTCACTGACCACGGCCGTGGGCACCGCGGCATCCAGGTGGGACACCCACTCCACCACCCGGCGGGCGATGTCCTGGGCGGTCAGTCCGATCTCCGCCTTGACCAGATCGGCTTTGCCGTGCTCCAGGAACCGCTGTGGGATACCCACGTCGCGGGTGGGCACGTCCACCTCGGCGTCCCGCATCGCCTGCGACACCCGGGAACCCACGCCGTTGATCCGGCCGCCGTCCTCCAGCGTCACCACCAGTCGGTGCCGGGCTGCCATCTCCACCAACTCGGGCGGTACCGGGGTCACCCAGCGAGGGTCGACCACGCTGACCGTGATGCCCTGTGCACCAGACCGGTCAGCCACCTCCAACGCGGTGGCAGCCATCGCCCCCACCGACACCAACAACACGTCGGCGTTCTCCGGCTCGCGCAACACGTCCACGGTGCCCACCCGGCGCAGGGCCGGGATGTCCGCACCGAGCGCGGTCTTCGGGTACCGCAGCACGGTGGGGCCGGTGGTGTGCGCGACGGCCTCACGCAACTCCTCGCGGACCGTTGGCTCGTCCCGGGGCGCGGCGATCCGGATGCCCGGTACCACGCCCAACATGCCCAGGTCCCACATGCCGTTGTGGGAGGGCCCGTCCTCCCCGGTCACCCCCGCCCGGTCAAGCACGAAGGTGACTCCCAACCGGTGCAGCGCCACGTCCATCAGCACCTGGTCGAACGCCCGGTTGAGGAACGTCGAGTACAGCGCGACCACCGGATGCATCCCGCCCAGGGCCAGCCCGGCCGCCGAGGTTGTCGCGTGCTGCTCGGCGATGCCCACGTCGAACACCCGTCGCGGGTATGCCTCGGCAAAGGGGGCCAGGCCGGTGGGGTGCAGCATCGCGGCGGTGATCGCCACCACGTCGGGCCGACTGGCGCCGATGGCGACCATCTCGTCGGCGAACACGCCCGTCCAGGTGCGTCCCTTGCGCTTGAGTTCCCGCCCGTTGGCCGGGTCGAACGCGCCCGGGCCGTGCAGGCAGTCGGCCTCGTCGTTCTCCGCCGGGCCGTAACCGAAGCCCTTGCGGGTCACACAGTGCACGATCACCGGGCCGCCGAAGTCACGGGCCCGGCGCAGGGCCGACTCCAACGCCGGCATGTCGTGCCCGTCGACCGGGCCGACGTACTTCAACCCCAGGTCCTCGAACAGACCCTGGGGGGCGAGGATGTCCTTCACCCCCCGCTTGATGCCGTGCAGCGCGTCATAGATGGGACCACCCAACACCGGCGTACGACCGAGTGCCTCCTTGACCGCCTCCAGCGCCTTCTCGTACCCCGGGCGCAACCGCAGGGTGGCCAGATGGTCGGCCAGGCCACCGATCGTCGGCGAGTAGGACCGGCCGTTGTCGTTGACCACGATCACCACGCGGCGTTCCTTGCCGGCGGCGATGTTGTTCAACGCCTCCCAACACATGCCACCGGTCAGCGCACCGTCCCCCACCACGGCCACCACGCAACGCTCCGGCTCCCGCAGCGCGTAGGCCTTGGACAGTCCGTCGGCGTAGGACAGTGCGGTGGAGGCGTGCGAGTTCTCGATGACGTCGTGTTCGGACTCGGCCCGGCTCGGATAGCCGGACAGGCCGCCCCGCTGCCGCAGTTCGTCAAAGCCGGCCTGCCGGCCGGTGACGATCTTGTGCACGTAGGCCTGGTGGCCGGTGTCCCACAGGATGGTGTCCCGGGGCGAGTCGAACACCCGGTGCAACGCGAGGGTGACCTCCACCGCACCGAGGTTCGGCCCGAGGTGGCCTCCGGTGCGGGACACCTTCTGGACCAGGAAGTCACGGATCTCGGCGGCGAGTCGGGGTAGTTGGGCCGGGGGCAGTCGTTTGAGATCACCTGGTGACCGCACCTGACCGAGTAGCGTGTCGGTAACCTGCTGGCGCGGAGTCTCCTGATGATTGACCACGAGGGCCACTCTAGACGGCCCCGTCGACATGCCGGGTCGAGGCGTGGCGGTGTCACTCATGTGTGCCCCCTCCGGGCTATCCGGCTCCGCTGGCCTCACGTCCACGGTGACTCAACGCGTCGACGACCACGGCGGCGATCAGCACCGACCCGGTGATGATGAACCGCAGGTCGTCACTGAGGTTGAGCAGGTTCAACCCGTTGGGAATGGAACCGATCACCAGGATGCCGAGCAGGGCCGCATACCTGCGGGTACGGCCACCGAACAGGCTGGTACCGCCGATCACCGCCGCGGCGATGGCGTTGATCAGCACGTCGCCCGTGCCGGTGTCCCGGCCGGCGCTGCCCGCGCGCATCGCCTCCACCACCCCGCCGGTGGCAGCCAGCAGCGAACAGAGCACGAACACCGAGCAACGGATCGTGTCCACCCGGATACCGGACCGCCGTGCCGCCTCGATGTTGCCACCTATGGCGAACACGTACCGACCGTAACTGGTCCGACGCAACACCCAGTCGGTCAGCACCACCAGGGCGAGGAAGAACACGAAGATCCAGGGCACTCCCAGGTCCTGGCACAGCGCGTAGATGACCAGGCCGGAGACCGCCGCGATACCGGCCGCTTGGGCCACGATGCCGCCCATCGAGTGGGCCCGCAGTCCGGCGGCCACCCGTTGCTGGCGGGTCGCCACCGCGGAGAACAGGTACATGCCGACCAGCAGCAGGGCGATGATCCCCGCGCCGGCGTAGCCGAAGTACTTGAACTGCCCGACGTTGAGCAGCCACCCGTTGCGAGGCAGGTTGATGGTGCCGGTCGAGGCCAGCACCCGACGTTGCACGCCCAACCAGACCAACAGGCCGGCCAGGGTGACCACGAACGACGGCACGCCGAACTTGATGAAGACCAGTCCGTGCAGCAGGCCGATCAGCGCTCCGATACCCAACGCCAGGGCGATCGCGGTGCCGGCGGACATGCCGTTCTTGACGTTGCTGACCGCCAGGATCGCCGCGGAGGCACCGCTCACCGAACCAACCGACAGGTCGATCTCGCCGAGCAACAGCATCAGCACCACGCCGACCGCGATGATCCCGGTCGAGGAGATCTGCGAGGCCAGGCTGACCAGGTTGCTGGAGCTGAGGAACGTTGGTGCTGCGTACTGGAAGATCACGACGATCAGCAACAGGCCGACGATGATCGGGGCCGACCCCAGGTCACCCGAACGCAACCGGCGACCGCCGCGGTCCAACCTGCCTCGGATACCGTCGGCCGGTGGTGCCTGTGCCGCGGGAATCTCGGCGGTGTCGGTCGTCTGTGCGGTTCCTTCGTCGGCCATACTCAACCCCGTTTCCCCGGTACCGACCACGGTCCGGACCGGACCGCGTGGTGATGGTCAATGCTGTGCACGGACGCTGCTCACCCCACCGTTCACGTGGCGCCACCCTGGTCCGGGCCGGACCGGCCCCGGCCGCCTGGCTCGTCCCGCGTACCGGGTTGGCCTCGCGTACCTGGCTGTTCCGGGTCCGGTTGACCAGACGCCCGGTTCCCTCGGCGGGCACGTTCGGACACCACGTTGTCGGTGGCTCCGGTGATCGCGGCGACCACCTCCTCGTTGGTGGTGTCCTTCACCCGGAACTCTCCGGCGTTACGCCCCAGCCGCAACACGGTGATCCGGTCGGCGACCGCGAACACGTCCTGCATGTTGTGGCTGATCAGCACGACGGCCAGACCACGGTTGCGGAGTTGCTCGATCAGGTTGAGCACCTGGGCGGTCTGCGCCACGCCGAGCGCAGCGGTCGGCTCGTCCAGGGCGATCAGTTTCGGTTCCCCGAGCAGCGACCGACAGATGGCCACGGTCTGGCGCTGACCACCGGACAACGCGGCGACCGGCAGCCGAACGTTGGGCAGCCGGGCGGACAGTTCGCGCAACAGGTCCCAGGAGCGTTTCTCCATGGTTGCCTCGTCCAGCCGACGGTGCCGCCGGACCTCGTTGCCGAGGAAGAGGTTGGCCACCACGTCGAGGTTGTCGCACAGGGCCAGGTCCTGGAACACCGTGGCCATACCGAGGTTCTGTGCGGCGTGCGGGTTCGGGATCACCACCCGTTCGCCCTGGAACCGGATCTCACCCTCGTCCGCCGGATCCACCCCGGCGATGACCTTGACCAGAGTGGACTTCCCGGCACCGTTGTCACCGACCAGGGCGACCACCTCGCCGGCGTGTGCCTCGAAGCGCACATCGGACAGTGCCCGGACCGCCCCGAACCGCTTGGAGATGCGGTCCAGGGCGAGCACCGGGGTGCCGGTCGGCATGGACGTGGAGCCCCCTTCCGAGACTGTGGTCATCGTCTCCTCCTTCGTCAGACCGGCGGTGGAGCGTTCGGTGTCACGGTGGGTCAACCGGTGTGGTGGCGGGTGGACGATCACCCGCCACCACGGCCGGCTACTGGATACCCAGGGTCTGGCAGGGTGTTGCGAACTCTCCGGTGCACACCTGCGCCGCGGTGTAGAACCCGTCGGCGAAAATCGTCTGGCTGACGTTCTCCTTGGTGACCGCGACCGGTTCCAACAGGACCGACGGGACGTCCTCGGTGCCGTTGTTGACGGTGGTGTCGGTCTTCGGCGTACGCCCGTTGGCCAGGTCGACCGCCATCTGTGCGGCGGCCTCGGCCTCCGGCTTGATTCGCTTGTAGACGGTCATGTACTGCTCACCGGTGATGATCCGCTGGATCGCGGCGATCTCCGCGTCCTGCCCGGTCACCGGCGGGATCGGGTTGACACCCTTGGCCCGCATGGCCGCGATGGCGCCACCCGCGGTCCCGTCGTTGGCCGCGTAGACACCGACGAAGCCCTTGACGCCCAACCGGGCGATCTGGCCCTCCATGAAGGACTGCGCGTTGGCCGGCTTCCACTCCGACCAGTAGTCCTCACCCGGCACGAGGGTGAAGCCGCTCGAGTCGAGCACCTGGTGCGCACCCTTGTTGAACAGCAGCGCGTTGTTGTCCGCCTTGTCGCCGTTGATCATGACGACGTTGCCCGAGGTCTTGCCGTCCTGCTTGAGCTTGTCCACCAGGGACTGTGCCTGGAGCGCGCCGACCTTCTCGTTGTCGAACGAGATGTAGCTGTCCAGGTCCGTGTTGGTGACCAGTCGGTCGTAGGACACCACCGGAATCTTCTTCTGCTTTGCCTTGTCCACCAACAACCCGGCGGAGCTACTGTCCACCGCGTCCAGCACGATGACGTCGACCTGTTGCGACAGGGCGGCCTCGAACTGGTTCTGTTGGGTGCTCTTGTCCCCGTTGGCGTTCTTGTAGATGACCTCGCAGTCCGAACACAGTTCCTTGACCTTGGCCTCGAAGAGCGGACGGTCGAAGGACTCGTAGCGGGTGGTCTGCGACTCCGGCAGCAGCAGCGCGATCTTCTTGCCGCCATCATCGGCAGTGCTCGACGAGCCGTTGCATCCGGCCAGCGCCAGTGAGGCAAGCACGACCACGGTCAGCACCGTGGCCCGGCGGCGATTGTGGGACACCGAACCCCTCCATTGACGAGCGCCCTGAGGGCGGGAACTCCCCGCGTCGTCGCGGGACATCTGGGGGATGGTGGCGCGCCGCCGACGCGGCGCCCGCTGGTCTGCCTGCGCTCCTCCCCTGCCGTCGGGACTGACGTAACTCAGGCCCACCATCCCCTTGCCTGGGCGAGTCAGCAACATCAAGTTCGGCGTATATTAGCTGAAAGCCCGAAAAGTCAACAGCAGTAGTGTCGATTCTTGACAGAACATGGCCCAAGCCGCAAGATGCCCGCATGTCCTCAGCGGAGCGCTGGCCGTTCCGGGCCCTGCCCCGCAACGCCCGACGGCTACTGGACACCCTGCGTCGCCACGGCCGGGCCACCAGAGCGGACCTGGTCGAGGCGACCGGGATGTCCCGGGCCACGGTGTCGGTGGCACTGGCCCGGCTCACCCGGGAGGGGCTGGTCATCGAGGTCGCGGAGTCGGCCGGCACCGGGCCGTCCGGCGGCCGGCCTCCCCTGGTGGTGCGACTGGGCCCCAGGGCCGGTCTGGCCGTCGGCGTGGACGTGGGACGGCGGCATCTTCGGGTCGCGGTCGCCGATCTGGGGCACGAGGTGCTGGCCGAGGACGCCCGGGAACTGTGCGGGGAGGTCGGGGCCGAGACCGTGCTGGACCTGGCCGCCGAGTTGGTGTGTTCGGCGCTGAGCCGCCTGGGCCACTCCGTGGCCGACGTGGTCGGGGTGGGCATGGGCATACCCGCTCCGGTCGCCCAGGGCACCGGACGGGTGGTGGCGCCGACCATCCTGCCCGAGTGGGCCCACCTGTGTGCCGGTGCCGAACTGGCCGACCGACTGGGTCGGCCGGTGGTGACCGACAACGACGCCAACCTCGGCGCGTTGGCCGAACACATGTGGGGCGCCGGTCGGGGCCACGACACGATCGCGTACATCAAGGCCGCCACCGGCATCGGTGGCGGGATCGTGGTGGCCGGCCGGTTGTTCCGTGGCCTGTCCGGCACCGCCGGCGAACTCGGACACGTGGTGCTCGACGAGAACGGCGACGTGTGCCGCTGCGGCAACCGTGGCTGCCTGGAGCTGGTGGCCGGCGGTTCGGCGCTGGTGGCGGCGCTACGCCGCAGCAACCGGAACGTGACCAGCCTTCCGGAACTCATCCAGTACGTCCGGGCCGGTGACACCGCGTGTGTGCGGCTTGTCGCCGACGCCGGTACCCACATCGGTATCGCCGTGGGCAGTCTGGTCAACGTGCTCAATCCGCAGCGCATCATCGTGGGCGGTGAACTCGGGCAGGCCGGTGAGGTTCTACTCGAGCCGATGCGCCGGGCGCTGCGGCGTTGTGCGGTGTCACCGGCGGTGGACTCGGTGGAGGTGGTCCCCTGCGGCCTGGGTGACCGTTCGGAGGTACTCGGGGCGGTGGCCGTGGTGCTCCGCGAGCCCGAGCGGGTCCAGCAGGTCACGGCCGAACGGGTGGGCTGACGTCGTCCTCCCACCCGTTCCCCCCGCTCCTGTGCACACCGACCGTGTCGTTGAAGCAACCGTGATCAGTGGATGCCAAGCTGGTCGCAGGACTTGGCGAACTCACCGGTACATATCTGGGACGGCGTGTAGAAGTTGTCGCCGAAGATAACCTTCTTGACGTTGCTCCTGGTAACCGCGACCGGGTCCAACAACATCGACGGGACCTTACCCGCGCCGTTGTCGATACTGGTGGTGGTCTTGGGTTTCTTGCCCTGGGCCAGTGCCACCGCCATCTTCGCCGCGTTGTCGGCCTCCGGCTGGATCTTCTTGTACACGGTCATGAACTGCTCGCCGCCGATGATCCGCTGGACCCCGGCCTTCTCCGCGTCCTGCCCGGTGACCGGTGGTAGCGGCTTCACACCCTTGGCCCGCATGGCCGCGATCGCGCCACCGGCGGTGGCGTCATTGGCAGCGTAGACACCGACGAAGCCGTCGGCACCGAGCTTCGATATCTGGCCCTCCATGAACGCCTGTGCCTTGTCGGACTTCCACTGCTCGGTCCAGAAGTCCTGGCCGGGCACGACGGTGTACCCGCTGGAATCGAGGACCTGGTGGGCACCCTGGTTGAACAACTGGGCGTTGTTGTCGGCCCGGTCACCGTTGATCATGACGATCTTTCCGGACTTCTTACCGTCCTTCTTCAGCTTGTCCACCAGCGCCTGGGCCTGCATACGTCCGACCCGGACGTTGTCGAACGACATGTAGGCGTCCAGCTTCGCGCCACGAATCAGCCGGTCGTAGGCGATCACCGGAACCTTCTTCTGGTTCGCCTTCTGGACCAGGCTGCCGGCCGAACTGCTGTCCACCGGGTCGAGCACGACGACATCGACCTGCTGCGACAGCGTCGCCTCCATCTGGGACTGCTGCACGCTCTTGTCATTATTGGCGTTCTTGTACACAACCTTGCAGCTCTTGCACAGCTTTTTCACCTGTGCCTCGAATAGCGGTCGGTCCAACGACTCGTACCGCGTCGTCTGGGACTCCGGCAACAACAGTGCGATTTTCTTCCCACCGCCGCCGGACGTACCACCGTTGCACGCGCCAAGGCCGGACGCCGCCAGCACGACCACGGTCACCAGCATGACATTACGACGAAACCGTGACACCGAAGCCTCCTCCGCGCTGGCGGAATCTGACTCACCAGGATCCGCATGTCCGAGCCACCCCCGGTGGTGACCCGCGCGGCACACCAGAACCGGTCAGGCACCCCCGCTCGTCCGACATCCCGAAGAACCCCAGAGGAACCAAAGAAGAACCTCGGATACACCATCCGCCCATCCGGGTGACTCAGCAACACCAACGCTCCGTGAACAAGAATCAGAAGTGTGTGGCACAAATCCGAACCATTGCCCGACGGAATTCACACACCCGGGGGAACTGCTGTCCGCGACACCGGTCGGTGTCGCGCCGCGAACGGTAACCCGGTTACCGTCCGGCACAGGAGAACCCGTCAGGTGCGTCCGGAGGGCACGGCCAACGAAGCGGCAGAGGGCGTGGGTGGAACGAAGCCCCCCACACAGGGCAACACAGACACCACACCCCACGACCCGCAACCCCCGGGCTGGGGCTCTGCCCCGGCGAGGGCCTGGAAGCGCTGATCTAGCCTTACCGGGATGACAGCACGCCCCGCGGCCGGTGGTGGCCGATGGATCGAGGTGCCGCCCGAACGGCTGGCTCGCTGGCTCGACGGCTTCCACCAGCGCCACACGGTGACCCGGAGCGACCAGCACACCGATCTGGTTCGTTTCGTTGGCGCGGACGGCGCGTTCGCCGAGTGCCATCCGCCGTTCCCACCGCTGCCCCCGACGGTGCCCTCGGCACCGTCGAGGCCCGGTTTTCATCCCGGTCCGCTGGTTGACCACGCGTCGGTCGACCGCACCGTCGGGGTGCTGCTGGTCCGCGCCGGAGGACACGCGGTGGGGGTGTTCGAGGGCACCCGACTGGTGTCCTCCAAGGTTGGTTCACGGCTGGTACACGGCCGCAGTGCCGCCGGCGGCTGGTCACAACAGCGGTTCGCCCGTCGCCGCGAGGGGCAGTTGCGGGAGGCCCACGCGGCAGCGGCCAACGACGCGGCCCGGGTTCTGCTGCCCCAGGTGGACCACCTCGACGCCGTGGTGCTCGGCGGTGACCGACGGGCACTGGACACCCTCGGTGCCGACCCCCGACTGCGGCCGGTGTTCGCCCTGGCCGCCGACCGGGTGCTGGCGGTCCCCGATCCCAGGCTCGCGGTCCTCACCAGCACTCCCGACCAGTTTCGCGCGGTACGGATCAGACTGGTGGATCCGTCGTAGGCGGTTCGGCGCGCATGCCGGTCGTCTCCGCACGGGCGGGTTTCGAGGGGGGCGTGGGGTGGAGCGAGGCTCCCCCCCACACTGGACAACACAGGCACCACACCCCCGTGACCACGCAACCCTCGAACCGGGGCTTCGCCCCGGCGAGGGCCCTCTACCCTCATCACGTGACCTCGCACATGACCCCCGACCAGTTCCGGCGGCACGGACGGGAGGTGGTCGACTGGATAGCTGACTACCTGGAACGCGTCGAGTCACTCCCGGTGCGCTCTCCGGTCGAACCGGGCCAGATCCGAGATCTGCTTCCCGAGCACCCGCCGGAGCAGGGTGAGCCCTTCAACGCCCTGTTGGCCGACCTGGACCGGGTGGTGGTACCCGGCCTCACCCACTGGCAGCACCCGAACTTCTTCGCCTACTTTCCGGCGAACTCCTCCGGCCCGGCCGTGCTCGGCGAACTGCTGTCGGCCGGCCTTGGCGTGCAGGGCATGCTGTGGGCCACCAGCCCGGCCTGTACCGAACTGGAACAGCACGTGTTGGACTGGCTGGTCGAACTGCTTGACCTGCCGACCCGGTTCCGCTCCGACGGACGCGGCGGCGGTGTCATCCAGGACACCGCCTCGGGTGCCACCCTGGTCGCCCTGCTGGCCGCACTGCACCGGGCCAGCGACGGTGAGGTCGGCCGGACCGGCGCTGGTGGGCGCTACGCCGTCTACGGTTCGACCCAGGCACACTCGTCGTTGGAGAAGGCGGTGCGGGTGGCCGGGTTGGGGGCTGCGGCACTGCGCCTGGTCGAGACCGACCCTGACACCCTGGCGCTCGACCCGGACGAACTGCGTCGGCTGGTCGAGGCCGACCGTGCCGCCGGGGTCATCCCGGTGATGGTGCTCGCCGCCGTGGGCACCACCTCCACCACCGCGATGGATCCGGTGTGGCGGATCGGCGAGGTGTGCCGGGAGTTCGGTGTCTGGTTACACGTGGACGCCGCCTACGCCGGGGTCGCCGCGGTGTGCCCGGAGTTTCGCTGGATCCACCGCGGGGTGGCCGAGTACGCCGACTCGTACTGCACCAATCCCCACAAGTGGCTGCTGACCAACTTCGACTGCGACGCCTTCTGGGTGGCCGACCGCGCCGCCCTGGTGGGTGCGCTGTCGGTACTGCCGGAGTACCTGCGCAACAGTGCGACCGAGTCCGGACAGGTGGTGGACTACCGGGACTGGCAGGTGCCGCTGGGCCGACGGTTCCGGGCGCTGAAGCTGTGGGCGGTGCTCCGCTGGTATGGCGCCCAGGGGCTGCGCGCCCACATCCGGGAGCACGTCGCGCTGGCCCAGGAGTTCGCCGGGTGGGTCGGCGCGGACGACCGGTTCGAGGTGGTCGCGCCGCATCCGCTGTCGCTGGTGTGCTTCCGGCTGCGCGGCCCGGACGAGCCCAACGAGCGACTGCTGGAACTGCTCAACGCCAGCGGTCGGCTGTATCTGTCGCACACCCGGGTGCGTGGTGCCCACACGTTGCGGATGGCCATCGGCGGCACCCTCACCGAACGCCGTCACGTCCAGGCCGCATGGGACACCATCCGGCACACCGCCGACACCCTGACCGCCGACTGACCGGCCGCACACAGGCCAGCCGCCAACGGCCTGCTGGCTCACATCAGGCCGAGCACCAGACGGACAGCCTGATCCAACTCGTCACTCTCACCAGGATCGAGCCGTCCGGCGAAGTCACCGAGTCGAGAGGCGTCAACGGCACGCATCTGATCTACGAGGATGCGTGTCCGCGTGCCGTCCATCTCTATCTGAGGGCGGAATATCGCAGGCTGGGCGCTCGTCGATGTCGGCGCCACGACAATGGTGGACAATCCAATCATGTCACTCTGGATCGCCACCGCGTAGCGGGTGCCACGCTGCTCATGCCCTATGGCGTTCTTTCCTGGCCGAAGTCGGTACAGGTCACCACGCACTTATCTCGTCCAGATCATCGTTGGCCGCCCTGATCTCGGCGACATCCCCGGGATCGTCGCGCAACCGCTTGGCGTCATCCGATGCCTGGGCGTAGAGGCCGGCAATGTACTGGGCGTGGATGGCGTCGCGGATCGTGTCGGAGACGCTTCGACCGCCCGCGAGTACCCTCAGCTCGTGGGCGGTACGCTGGTCAGCCCTGAAGCTGATCGATGTCTGCGTCATACATGTATCGTAATACAGATTGTCGGACGGCTCAACGGTCACCACAGCAGGTCTCGGTCCGTCCGGGCCGGTCGGCGGACCGGTCACGGTCGGTTGACCATGCGCAACAGGCCCTCCTGCACGACGGTGGCCACGTGCCGACCGTCACGGGTCCAGAACCGGCCCTCGGCCAGACCCCGACCACCCGAGGCTGAGGGACTGCGCGACTCGTACAACAGCCACTCGTCAGCCCGGAACGGCCGGTGGAACCACATAGCGTGGTCAAGGCTGGCGCCGACGATGTCCTGCCCCCAGGCCATGCCGTGCCCGACCATCACCGAGTCCAACAGTGACATGTCGCTGGCGTAGGTGAGCGCGCACACGTGCAGCAGCGGATCGTCGGGTAGCCGGCCGTCCGCCCGCAACCACATCCGGGACAACGGCTCACGTGGACCGTCGGCGCGTTGTTCCCACGGCGGGGCATCAACGTAACGCAGGTCGATGGGGCGTGGCAGCCGGGCGAAGGGCCCCAACGTGTCGGCGTACGGGGCGTACCGCTGCGGCAGGGTGGCCAACCCCTCCGGGTCGGGCACCGACGGCATCGGGGACTGGTGGTCGATGCCGTCCTCGGCCCGGTGGAAGGACGCGGACAGGCTGAAGATGGCCAGCCCGTGCTGGATTGCCACCACCCGCCGACTGGTGAACGACCGGCCGTCGCGGATCCGGTCCACCGAGTACACCAGGGGCACCGAGGGGTCACCGGGTCGGAGGAAGTAGGCGTGCAACGAGTGCACCCGCCGCTCCACCGGCACGGTGCGACCGGCGGCGACCAGCGCCTGGCCGGCCACCTGGCCTCCGAACACCCGCTGTAACGACACCTTGGGGCTGGTGCCCCGGAAGATGTCCACCTCGATCGGCTCCAGGTCGAGCAACCTGACCAACTGGTCCAGCACCGGCTGGCCGGACCCGACCGGCTCGGACACCGGCTCGGACACCTGCTCCGGCCCCTGCTTCGTCATCGACCCGCCTCCCCGTTCCTGTCCCGGTCGGGCGGCAGTGGGTCTCCGAGCCGCCACACCCGCATCGCGTTGGTCGAACCCGGCACCCCCGGCGGGCTGCCGGCCACGATGACCACCTGGTCGCCGCGGTCGAGCAGACCCAGGGAGAGCAGTACCTCCTGCACCTGCCTGACCATCTCGTCGGTGTTGCGTACCGGCGGCACCAGGAACGTGCGCACTCCCCAGGTCAGCGCCAACTGTCGGCGCACCGATCGTTCCGGGGTGAAGGCCAACAGTGGCAGCCGGGACCGGAACCGGGCCAGCCGGCGGACCGTGTCACCGCTCTGGGTGAAGCACACCAGGGCACCGGCGCCGAGTACCTCGCCGACATCCCGGGCCGCCGCGGAGATGGCACCGCCCTTGGTGTGCGGCCTGTGTCGCAGTGCCGGTACCTCGAACGGTCCGGCGTCGACGGTCTCCACGATGCGCACCATGGTCTGCACCGCCTCCACCGGGTGACGACCCACACTGGTCTCCCCGGACAGCATCACCGCGTCGGCGCCGTCCAGCACGGCGTTGGCCACGTCGGAGGCCTCCGCCCGGGTGGGCCGGGCGTTCTCGATCATCGAGTCGAGCATCTGGGTGGCCACGATGCACGGCTTGGCCATCTCCCGACACAGGGCGACCGCACGTTTCTGCACGATCGGTACCTGTTCCAGCGGCATCTCCACGCCCAGGTCGCCGCGCGCGATCATCAGTCCGTCGAAGGTTTCGATGATCTCGTCGAGTTCGTCGACCGCCTCGGGCCGCTCCACCTTGGCGATCAGCGGAACCCGCCGTCCGACCGAGTCCATCACCCGGTGCGCCGGCTCGACGTCACCGGCCGACCTTACGAACGACAGCGCGACCAGGTCGACCCCCGTCGACAGGGCGAACCTCAGGTCCTCCTCGTCCTTGTCCGAGAGCACCGGCACGCTCAGTCGCACCCCGGGCAGACTCAGACCCTTGTGGTCGCTGACCCGACCGCCCTCGCGTACCACGCAGCACACGTCGCCACCCCGCACCTCCCGCACCTCGAGTACCAGTCGACCGTCGTCGACCAGCAGCCGGTCGCCCGGGCCGACGTCGGCGGGCAGCTCCCGGTAGGTGGTGCAGACGCGGTCGGCACTGCCCAGGACCGGCTCGGTGGTCACCACCACCGGCTGACCCACCAGCCAGTCGGCCGACCCACCGGCGAACCGACCGAGTCGGATCTTGGGGCCCTGTAGGTCGGCCAGCACGCCGACCGCGTGTCCGGTCTCCTCGGCCACGGCGCGGACCATCCGGTACGCCTCGGCGTGGTCGGCATGGGTGCCGTGGCTGAAGTTCAGCCTGGCCACATCCATGCCGGCCCGCACGAGCGCGCCGATCCGTTCCGGCGTGGCGGTGGCCGGGCCGATGGTGCACACGATCTTGGTACGGCGGGACATGCGAGGGAGCCTACGTCTGACCCCCGTCGGCGCACCTGGCCGGTCCCCCGGCCGGGTGGCCGGCGGGGAATCAGCGCAGGGCGACCGTGTCGGGCCTGACCGGTGCGGGCAGGTCGGTGCCGTCACGGCCGGACAGGTGTGCGTCCACCGCGGCCGCGGCCGAACGGCCCTCGGCGATCGCCCACACGATCAGCGACTGCCCGCGGCCCATGTCCCCCGCCACGAACACACCGGGAACGCCGGTCCGCCACTGCCCGTCCCGTTGCACGTTGCCCCGGCCGTCGAACTTGACGCCCAGTTGGTCGAGCAGGCCCGAACGGGCCGGCCCGACGAATCCCATGGCCAACAGCACCAGGTCGCAGGGCAGCTCCCGTTCGCTGCCCGGTACCGGTTCGAACCGCCCGTCGGAGTTGGCCACCTCCGTCAGCACCAGTCCGGTGACCCGACCGGCCGCGTCACCGACGAACCGGTCGGTGCGCACCGAGTACACCCGCTCGCCGCCCTCCTCGTGTGCGCTGGAGACCCGGTAGATCATCGGGTGGGTCGGCCAGGGCATCGAGTCGCCGCGTGACTCCGGCGGGCGGGGCATGATCTCCAGTTGGTGCACCGAGACCGCGCCCTGCCGGTGCGCGGTGCCCAGGCAGTCCGCGCCGGTGTCCCCGCCTCCGATGATCACCACCCGGCGGCCGGCCGCCGACACGGTGGACTCGGCCAGGTCGCCGTGCTGCACCCGGTTCGCCGGGGTGAGGTACTCCATGGCGAAGTGCACGCCGGCCAGTTCCCGGCCGGGCACCGGCAGGTCACGGGGCACGGTGCATCCGCCGGCCAGAAGCACCGCGTCGTGGCCGGCCCGTAGCTCCTCGGCGCCGATGTCCACGCCGACCTCGCAGTTGGTCACGAACCTGGTTCCCTCGGCCCGCATCTGCCCCAGCCGCCGGTCCAGGTGTCGCTTCTCCAGCTTGAACTCGGGGATGCCGTAGCGGAGCAGGCCGCCGACGCGGTCGGCCCGCTCGTAGACGGTCACCTCGTGCCCGGCGCGGGTGAGTTGCTGGGCGGCGGCCAGACCGGCCGGGCCGGAACCGACCACCGCCACCCGTCGGCCGGTGTGCCGGGACGGCGGCTGGGGGGCCACCCAGCCCTCCGCCCAGGCCC
>DATCWR010000095.1:0-5558 GCA_036566245.1 Mycobacteriales bacterium
CGACCGAGAACGCCGCCAGGCACCGTCTGGCGCCCGGCGTCAGTCGCGGGTGAGTTTGCGGTAGGTAACCCGGTGCGGACGGGCCGCCTCGGCACCGAGCCGCTCGACCTTGTTCTTCTCGTAGGACTCGAAGTTGCCCTCGAACCAGAACCATCTGGCCGGGTTCTCCTCGTCCCCCTCCCAGGCCAGGATGTGGGTGGCGACCCGGTCGAGGAACCACCGGTCGTGGGATACGACCACGGCCGAGCCGGGGAACTCCAGCAGTGCGTTCTCCAGCGACTGGAGGGTTTCCACGTCCAGGTCGTTGGTCGGTTCGTCGAGCAGCAGCAGGTTGCCGCCGAGTTTGAGGGTGAGTGCCAGGTTGAGCCGGTTCCGCTCTCCCCCGGAGAGCACGCCGGCCGGCTTCTGCTGGTCCGGTCCCTTGAAGCCGAAGGCGCTGACGTAGGCGCGGGAGGGCATCTCCACGTTGCCGACCCTGATGTGGTCGAGGCCGTCGGAGACAACCTGCCACACGGTCTTGGCCGGGTCGATGGCCGCACGGTTCTGGTCGACGTAGGAGATCCGGGCGGTCTCTCCGATGCGGAGGGTGCCCGAGTCTGGTTGTTCGAGTCCGACGATGGTCTTGAACAGAGTGGTCTTGCCCACGCCGTTGGGACCGATGACACCGACGATGCCGCCCCGGGGCAGTGAGAAGGACAGCCCGTCGATCAGCATCCGGTCTCCGAAGCCCTTACGCAGGTCCTCGGCCTCCACGACGACGCTACCCAGTCGCGGCCCCGGTGGAATCTGGATCTCCTCGAAGTCGAGTTTGCGGGTCTTCTCGGCTTCGGAGGCCATCTCCTCGTATCGCTGGAGGCGGGCCTTGCTCTTGGCCTGCCGGCCGCGGGCGCTCTGCCGGACCCAGTCCAGTTCGTCCTTGAGTCGCCGCTGGAGTTTGACGTCCTTCTTGCCCTGGACCTCGAGTCGGGCGGCCTTGTTCTCCAGGTACGCGGAGTAGTTACCCTCGTACCCGTAGGCGTGGCCGCGGTCGAGTTCGAGGATCCAGCCGGCAACGTTGTCGAGGAAGTACCTGTCGTGGGTGACGGCGAGCACGGTGCCCGGGTACTTGGCCAGGTGCTGCTCGAGCCACTGGACGCTCTCGGCGTCGAGGTGGTTGGTGGGCTCGTCGAGCAACAGCAGGTCGGGCTGTTCGAGCAGGAGTCGGCACAGTGCGACCCGGCGGCGCTCACCTCCGGAGAGGACCTTGACGTCGGCGTCGCCGGGCGGGCAGCGAAGGGCGTCCATGGCCTGCTCGATCCGGCTGTCGAGCTCCCAACCGTCGGCCTGTTCGATCTTCTCCATGAGTTCGCCCTGTTCGGCGAGCAGCGTGTCGAAGTCGGCGTCCGGCTCGGCCATGGCCGCGCTGACCTCCTCGAACCGACGCAGGACGCCGCGCAGCTCGGCGACGGCCTCCTCCACGTTGCCCCGGACGTCCTTGTCTTCCGACAGCGGTGGTTCCTGTTGGAGCAGGCCGACCGTGTACCCGGGGCTGAGTACCGCCTCGCCGTTGGACGGCTGGTCCAGGCCGGCCATGATCTTCAGCACGGTGGACTTGCCCGCGCCGTTGGGGCCGACCACGCCGATCTTCGCGCCGGGAAGGAACGCAAGGGTGACGTCATCGAGAATCGCCTTCTCGCCGTATGCCTTGCGCACTTTGCGCATGCTGTAGATGTACTGCGCCACTTTGTCCTGATCCTCTGGGTCGATGTGCTGTCAGTGTCTCAACCGCGGACCGGAACCGGAAAATCCGTGCCGCCGGCGCGTGGCGGGGACCACGACCACCGACAGCGAACAACCTCGGACCCTCAGGCCGCGCCGGTCGCAGCCGGGGGGCCGTCCTCCCACTCCGGGGAGTCGACCGATGAGCCGCCGGCCCGATCGACCCGACCTACCACCGAGCGATGGAACACCGCCGTGCCCCGGGCCAGGTCAGGGCCGGCCGGTGCGTCCACCCTCGTAGGCGGTCCGCGGTTGACCGTCGACCTGACAACCGCGAACATGCAGGCGTCCGGTGAGCAGCACCGGATCTCCCCGGCTCATCGAGCCTGCCACACTGGTCGCCAACCGCCGCCAGCAGGTGACCCCGAGGAACAACGAACCGCGGTCCACCGACGAGTCGGCGGCCCTGTCATACCGGCGGGACGTGGAGGCAACCCGAAGGTTCGCCACCTCCACCCCGTTGCCGGTGCGCCGCAGCGTCGGGGTGTCCACCAGGTTTCCGACCACGTGCACCGTGGTGTCGTACATGTGCACCACCATCCGTTCCCACCACACCGTCCGCGTGCCGGGCGATGGCCGGTCCTGCCGGCGGTTCCACGATGCCGTCGCCCGGAACGGACGACCAGTGCCCCACGGCCGACTGTGGACAACATCGTGAGTTGTGGAAAACCCGTCCGGCACGGCGAAGGCCCGGGCCGGTGGCAGGCACCCGACCCGTGCCAGGACAGTAGCTGGACGGTGCACGGAGCAGTGGCCGACAGCAGCCGGCAGGCATGGATCACGTCAGGCCGGGCCTGGTCGGACGGAACCGGACCAGGCCCGGACCGTCACAGCCCCAGGTAGGCCCGCCGCACCATGTCCGAACTCTCCAGTTCGGACGGAGTGCCGGACAACACGATGGAACCGGTCTGTAGCACGTACAGCCGGTCGGACATCCGCATCGCCGCCCGCAGGTTCTGCTCGACCAGCAGTACCGTGATGCCCTCGTCGCGGATCTGCCCGATCGCCTCGAGAATCTGCGTCACCAACTTCGGCGCCACACCCAACGAGGGCTCGTCCAACATGAGCAGTTTCGGACGGCTCATCAGCGCGCGCCCCAGGGCGAGCATCTGCTGCTCGCCGCCGGACAGGGTGCCGGCGTCCTGGTCGAGTCTGTCCTTCAGGACCGGGAACATGGTGAAGATCCGCTCCATGGTCGCGGTCCGGTGCTCGACGTCACGGTGTTGGTAGGCGCCCAGGATCAGGTTCGACCGCACCGACTGGTGCGCGAACAGCCGACGCCCCTCCGGTACCAGGGTCAATCCCAGCTTGGCCACGTCGTGCGGCCGACGCCGGGTGATGTCCTGGCCCTCGAAGACCACCCGGCCACCGATCGGACGGTGCAGCCCGGAGATGGCGGCCAGCAGGCTGGTCTTGCCCGCGCCGTTCGAGCCGACCAGACTCACCAGCTCGCCCGGCTCCAGGCGCAGGGTCACTCCGGCCAGGGCCACCGCACCCGCGTAGTCCAGTCGTACGTCAGTCACTTCAAGCATCGGTCAGGACCCCAGGTATGCCTCGAGGACCGCCTCGTCGTGTACCGCGACGTCGGGCGTGCCCTCGAAGATCTTCTGTCCGAAGTCGAGCACCACGAGCCGGCGGCACAGGCTCATCACGACCTCCATCACGTGTTCGACCATGACGATGGTGACACCTCGGTTGTTGATCCCCCGCACGATCTCGGTGGCCTCCTGCGCCTCGGTCGGGGTGAGTCCGGACAGCACCTCGTCGAGCAGCAGGAGTTTCGGCTCGGTGGCCAGGGCCCGACCCATCTCCAGCCGTTTCTTCGACGCGGCGGTGAGGCCGTCGGCCTGGTGGTGGGCGATGTCGGTCATCCCCAGTTCGGTGCAGACCTGTTCGGCGACCTCGCGTGCCGCGCGGGTACTCCGGTGACGCAGGTGCGCGGCCGTCACCAGGTTCTCCATGACCGTCATGGAGCCGAACACCCGCATAAGTTGGAACGTGCGCCCCACACCGGCGGTTGCGGCCTGGTGCGGACTCCAACCGGTGACGTCCCGGCCGTCGAACCGGATGACACCCGCGCTCGGCCGCTGTTCGCCGGCGACCATGGAGAACAGCGTGCTCTTGCCCGCGCCGTTGGGGCCGATCAGCCCGAGAATGGTGCCCGGCTGGACCGAGAACGTGACGTCGTTCACCGCGACCAGTCCACCGAACCGGCGGGTCAGGCCCTGCACCTCCAACACGGGGGTGCCGGTGTCCGACACCTCCGATGTGGCCTTGACCAGTGTGTCGCCGTCACTCATGATCCGTCACCAACCACCGTGGCAGGGGCGGGTGTGCCCCGGAACAGGAACCGTTTTTCCACGAACCTCCTGGCACGCCGTAGCAGACCGACCAGTCCACTGGGCTCGACCACCGCGATCACCGTGATCAACGCACCGTAGATGAGCAGGTCGACCGGTCGACCCGGGTCGGCCCAGTGCACGCTGGTGTAGGACTGGATGAAGATGATCGACCAGGCACCCAACAGCGGTCCCCACAGCGAACCGGCGCCGCCGAAGACCGCGATCAACGCGATCTGGATGGAGATGGCCAGATCCAGGGCCGAGGGCGGGTCCACGAACAGCGCGTGCATGACCTGGAACGACCCGGCCCACGCGGTGATGGCGCCGGACAGCGCGACCGCGATCAGCTTGTACCGCCGCACCGGAATCCCGACCGCGGCGGCGGCCCGGTCGTCGTCCCGGATCGCCCGCACGTACCGGCCGGCCTTACCACGGACGAACAGGAACGACACCAACGTCACCACGGCGAAGATCGCCAGGATGACGTAGTAGTACGAGGTCAGGTCCCGCAGGGAGAACTGGAGATTCCACACCGACTCGTCCAGCAGTGGCAGGCTGAGCCCCTGGGAACCGCCCAGCCAACTACGGTCGATGGCCACGGTGAGCGCGATCTCCCCCACCGCGATGGTGGCGATGGAGAAGTAGTGCCCGCGCAGTCGGAAGCAGGGCAGGCCGATCAGCAGGCCGAACCCGGCGGCGATCACCGCGGCCGGCAGCATGGACAGCCACGGGGACATTCCGTTCATGACGAACAGCGCGGTGGTGTACATGCCAGCGCCGAAGAACACCGCGTGGCCGAAGGACACCTGTCCGGTGAAGCCACCCAGCAGGTTCCACCCGGTGGCCGCCACCGCGAAGGTCAGCGCGTTGACGCCGACGTTCTGGGCGAATCCCGAGGGGAACAACCAGGGATAGGCCAGCAGCAGTACGCCCACCGCACCGACCAGGATCATCCGTCGGTACGGGAACGGCGTGCGGGTCGGTACGGCCGCCACCTCGACGGGGGCGCTGGTCTGGTCTTCCATCGTGGCCATCAGCGGTTACCTCGCAGACCCTGTGGCCTGGCCACCACCACGACCAGGTAGATGGCCAGTGCGGCCGCGGTGGCGTAGGCCGAGGCGTACAACCCCACGACCCCGTACACCACGCCGATCAACAGGCCGGCCAGCGCGGCCCCACCCACACTGCCGAAGCCGCCCAGGGCCACCGCGACGAACGCGACCAGTCCGAACGTCGCTCCGGCCACCGGTGACACCGTGAACTGGTTGATCAACAACGCGCCGGCCACACCGCTGGTGGCGCCGGCCAACAGCCAGGACAGCGCGTACATCCGGTCGGGATTGATTCCCATCAGCGACGCACCGGCAGGATCCTCACCGGCCGCCTGGAGTCCCCGACCGATCTCGGTACGGTTCACGAACCACGCGACGGCGGCGGTGCACAGAAGTGCACCGACCG